>WTJK01000061.1:0-35394 GCA_011524855.1 Methanobacteriota archaeon
CTGTTGACCACGCCCTACGTCAACAGCACCACCCTCACCGTCACCCAAAGCGATGGCATCGAGCAGACCATCGAAATGGAGGTCACCAACGGGACCCCCATCATCAGCGGTGAGGCATGGCTGGAACGCATGCGGTACATCCTCAGCGTGTGCGACGACGGCGCGCAGTGCGGCGGCTACATCAACCGCTGGATGGGCGCCGGCAACCCTGCCTTTGAGCGGGCTGCCTCGTTCTTCCACGGTCACTTTGAGGGGCTGGGCTACCGGGCCTCGCTGATGCGAGTGCTGGACCACAACAACCCAACACAACCGGAGAGCCTGAACGTCGTTGCTTGGAAGGACGGCCCCGAGGGGAACACCTGCGTGCAAGGCATGGGGGCCCACATGGACATCGCGCCACCCGGGGGCCCACCCGGTGGTGGTGCTTACGAGGGCGCTTACGACAACACCGCCGGAACGGTCGCCATCATGCTCTACGCCCAAGCCTTCACGGAATTGGAGTTCGAATGCGACACCTTCCTGGCCCTGTGGTCGTCGGAGGAAGAAGGACTTCGCGGGTCCAACGCCTTCGCCAACAACGACTGCGACATGTGCCTGCCACAGGACAAAGAGCTCCGCTTTTACATCAACATGGACATGATGGGCATCTCGTGGCCTGCGCACAAATCGACCGGTGAACCCTTCCCCTACCACGCCTGGTCCGGTCCTGACTTCAACCCCGATGAACAAGACGTGGAAATCACCACCGTGTTGGAGCACGTCCACCGGGACATTCTGAAGGCGCCGATGGACCTCCGCATCGACGGCACCTACGGCGCCGGCTGCGACCAACATTGGGACGACCACGAGAACTTGGTCATGGACGTGCACGAGGACACCTTTGGTCGCTCCGACCACGTCACGTTCCGCGACCTCGGTGCACAGACGATCTTCCACCTCGGTGCCTACGACGATGATTACCCCGCCTACCACGCCCCCACCGACACGCTGGACAACATGATCAGCGAAGTGGGCGGTGAAGAGGAATTGAAGAAGTCGATTCAGTTTGTGATGTGGGCGGCCATGCTGGAGTTCCTGATCGCCGATCAAACCCCCGAAATCCGCAACATTGGCGCCTAGAGGGTGAACGAGGCTTCATCAACGCGATGTTCAGATTCACCTCAAAAGGTGAACATGATGGACGACCTTGACCTCAGCCCTGCTGACCATGTGGCAGAAGGGAGCGAGGTGGAAAACGAGGCGCTGCTGGCTTGGTCGAGCCGCAGGACCGCGGGGTTGGTGGCGCTTGGCGTGGTGCTTGCTTACGCCGAATTCATGCTCGGTCTGCTCAGCGGCGACAACGCCGTGGATGCGATATGGCCTCACGCCGTTCGCTCGCTGTCGTGGACGATGACCTTCCGTTCCTCCACCGGAGGGCTCCTTGTTGGGCTTCTTGCAGCCGCCGGGACAACGGCTTGGGCCCGTCGACGGTTCGGGCGAGCATTGGATGGCTCAACCGCTCAAGCCGTTCTCTCCGTGGCCATCGGTACCGTCCTTGGGTTCATCAGCCTGCATTTCATCATGGACGTGTTCTACCTTCGAGGCGCGTTTTTGTTGCTCCCCACGACGATGGGAGCGGTGCTTGCTTGTTTGTTGGTTCTCAAAGGGGGTGCTCCCCGCTGGCGTTCGTCCCTTGAAGAGGCGTGGTCCATCCCGCGCAGCATGAACCTCGTGGGGGTGTTCTTTGCTGCTTGGCTGGTGGTGCCCGGTGTTCCTGCACTGATGGGCCTGGCCCCTTCCCCGCCTGATGCACCGGTCATCGGCTATGGCGCAGCACCCGGCCCTTACGACACCGTGGACTGGCACACCCCGTACGACATGCCCGATGCTGTGTCGGCCGTTCAGGGTGATTTGGAGGACGACGTGACCTTCAGCGTTCACCTGACCTTGCCCGTGATCCCGTCAAGCAAGGGCGTGGAAACCGTTCCGCTCGCCATTCTTCTCCACGGCTTCTTTTATCCTGACAGGGACGCTTACACCGCGTGGATCAACCACCTGTCCGCCCGTGGCATGGCCGTCGCCTTCCTCCAGTACCCGTCCGACATTCGACCCCCGGGTGTGGAGGACCACGTGGCCACGGAGACGGGAGGACAATCCGATTTCCTGCAGCACCCCTACCGGAACCTGGCCATCCGGGCTGCCGTTGAGCGCATGGACGAGGTGCTGTTGAGCGACCAACGATCAGAGTGGGTCAACGACACCCTCGGCAACATCACGGTGGACCCGGCGTACTTGTGGGTCGGCGGGCACAGCCTTGGCGGCGCCTACACCTTCCTGACCCTCGACGAATCACTTCAGCGTGGATGGGGGTCCCAAGCCCTCGTTGTGGCCCTCGAGGCACCTGCCGACCGGCCGATGCAGGAGGAGCTCCAGCCCAACCTCACCGGTATGCCTGAGCAGACCTTGATTCAGGTCGCCGTGGCCGAAGACGACATGAGCGTGGGCGTGTGTCCTGGCGCACATCACCAGCGCAGCTTCAACGCCGTTGAGGACGAGCGCAACCAGCTGCTCGAATACCGCTCAGACAAATACGGCTTCCCCAGGTTGGTTGCCAGCCATTACCTCCAAACCGACCCTGCGCACGACCGACTCTCGGATTGGGGGTTCTACCGACGCATTGACGGGCAAGCCGACTTCCTTGTGGCGCACGCCCGCAACGACACCTTCACCGCAGGTTGGGCCATGGAGTACATGACTGAACCCGTCACGTTGACCGAAATGGGGGAATGGTCCGATGGAACAGCCGTTGTTCCGCTCGCTTGGTACACCAACGCTCTTGACAACCATTCAAGGTTCGAGGATTGCAGGGACGGATGAACACCATGAGCGAAGGCAACACGCGAGACGATGTGCGGTCGTTGTGGAAATTGATGGGCGGGAGTGCGCTGCTCGCCTCCATGTGCTGTTTCCCCTCGGTGGTCCTGGTGCTCTTTGGACTCGCCAGCGTATCAACGGCAGCCTCCCTGTCAGACACCCTCTACTGGGGCACGGATGGATTTTGGTGGTTCCGTGGCACCTTGAACGTCATTTCCCTGGGGTGCGTGATCGCCGGCCTGGTGGTGTACTTCCGGCGCCAGGGCATTTGCACCCTCGACGATGCCAAGCGTCAGCGTAACCGCATCGTGAACACCAGCCTGGTGGTGCTCATCGTGGCCATCGTGAGCTACCTGGTGTTCAACTACGTCATCCTGACCGAGATCGGCATTGCGCTGGACCTTCCCTGGGAATCCAGCCGATTTTGGACCTGAACGGTCACACCGAGTTTCGGGTGGTGTTGCACCCTACGCCCCATGTCGGATCAGCATCCATGGCCGACTTGGTGGCTGCGAGGAGCCGGTCCTCCGGCGTTTCATGGACCGTCCCTTCGGAACGAGCAGCAAGGGCCATCAGAAACCCTCCTTCGGACCAAATTTCCAATTGGATTTTTGAATGTTCAATTGAAATCTTTTCCGACGACATTCCAATTGGAAGTCGAACATGCCTCGGGTTCAGATGCATGCCCAGACCCATCGCTTTTTGCACGGCTTCCTTGCCAACCCAGGAGCGCATGGCCGCCTCCGGTCGAGACCGGAGTTCGCTCAATTCCTCTCCGCTCGCCATCAGATCAAAGGCGTTGGAGGCCAGCGTTCTATCCGCTGGCTCTGCATCCACGCCCAGACCCCATCCAGAAGGGCCGATGGCGACAAAGGCTCGGCCGTTGCTGTGGCAGATGGAAATGCTGGGCAACGGTGTGCGCACCCACACGCCGTGGATGTAAGCCAAGCGGGGCGCACGGTGTTCGTCCCGCACCACCATGAGGAGGTTCGAATCGACCGACGTGTGGGCTTCCAACACCGCTTGGAGGAGCCATCGCCCGGTGAGGTGTTCATCGCGGCGTTTGGCCACGGCAAACGTTCGAACTTCGTCAGCATGGGCGAGCATCGCTTCCTGAAGCGGCACGTTTCGAACCGGTGTTGAGAACACCCGTACACCTTCCAAGACCGAAGGGACGGTGTGCTCGACGACCGTCTCCATGCGCATCACGCCCGTTTCATGATCGGTCCAGCGTGAAGCGTTGGGCCTCATCAACCGGAGCCATGGCCTTGAGTCGCAACCCCCGGAGGGCAAGCACGGGCGCATCGTCGTCCCCCACCACCACGGCATCGTGAACGGTGACACCGTCGTCTTCTTCCCCGAGCATGATGGATCGGAGTCGAAGGGCTTCGTTGGCTTCCGGGACACGGAGCATCGTTGACCATTCGATGCCGACCGGTAGGCTGCTCAAACCCAAGCGCTCCATGGCAACCAAGCCGGCGTTTTGGAACCCGGCTTCAATCAACATGGGCAGGCTCTCCAGCAGCACCGATGCCGCTTCGAGTTCCATGCTGAACTGCTGAGGTTCAGGGAGTTGATGACGCATCAAGGCCACCCCGTCAATGCCCGGTTGTTCGCTCGAGCCAACACCGCGCAGCACGCCACCATGGGATTGGAATCGTGGCCCGTGGAAATAGCGGTCGTAGATGAACGAAGCAGGATGGAGGTGTTGACCCGCTGCGGGAACACCGACGGAAGGCAAGGCCGCCACTTCTTCCTCCAAGAACGGACGGAGGTCGTCACTCTTGCGGACCAAGCGCACCAGGGCCGTGTGGTGTTCCCGTTGTCCGAAGACTTCGCCTTTGGAATTGCTCAGGTCGGACACCAAATGGCACCGTACCCACACGAGCTCACCCTCTTCCCGTTCCACCACGGCCTCCACTCGAACCGTGAAGGGGCCCTTCACCAATTTCACAGGCAATCCAAAGGCCACGTCTTCAAACCCAGCGAGGCAGGTGCTGGGCTGAAGCAACAGCGCATGCTGTGCAAACATCTCCAGCGCCATGACGCCCGGATGATAGGGGACGCCGTTGATGGCGTGGTCGGTCAGGAACGGATGATCGGCCTCCGAGAGCGTGCACTGTCCCACCAGACGGTGTTCGGGTTCAAGGTCCAGCACCCGGTCAATGAAGGGGAACCGTGCGGGGTCCGCGATAACAGCCGCCATGGCGGGAGGCAACTTGACCGGGGCTTCCCTGAACGAACCAAAGCGGTCCATCACGCCCAGTGACCCACAACCAAGCACACGGCGTTTGCCCCCACGAAGGGCTTCGTCAACGAAGAGGTTCACCCCGTCCGCCACGGCCAGTGTTTCGATGCCAGCAGCGGCAAACACGGCTTCGATTGAACCGCGAGTGGCCATCCCCACGTCTCGCCAGCCTGTCCAGCCGATGGCCACGGCTCGGCAATCACCGGCGGCGGTCAACCTGGCCATTTCGGCGTCGAGGATACCGTTGGCAGCGGCGTAATCGGTCTGTCCTCCGTTCCCAAAGCGACCCGCAACGCTGGTGAAACTGCAAGCAAAACGAGGGTGATCCGCACCGGACGCCTTCACGGCCCCCATGAGGGAACGCCAACCGTCCACTTTGACCCGCACCACGCGGTCAAACACGTCGTGCCCCTTGTCCTTCACGAGTTTGGAATCCTCCAAACCAGCGCCGTGAACAATGCCCGTGATGGGAGCGCCCAGTGAACCACCGATGTCGGCCAAACGGTCACCGTCCATGACATCGGCCACGTGGTACATGGCTGCGTTGCCCGAGGCTTCAATGGCAGCGAGGGTCCGATGCACGTCAAGACTTCGCGTGAACGCCTGCCAAGCTCGGTTCCATTGGACCATCGTAACTTTCCCGTCCGAAGTGGCGTCGACCATGCGCTGTCGAAGGGCGTTCTTTTCTTCGTTCAACGCCGCTTCGTCCCAATCCAACCAGTCGGCCGTTGCATCGATGAGCGGTGAGCGCCCAAGCAAGTGGAATTGAGCGCCAGCGTTCGGACTGGCGGTTGCCACGCCGATGATGGAGGCGGCCGTCACGCCGGAACCGCCACCGGACACCAACCAAACATCGTCGCTCATCAACGGTTCACGCTCCTGTTCGAGGTCCTCAGCGAAGGCCACCATGGCCCAGCGACGGCCGTCCCGGTCCAACCCAACCTCAACCTCACCGTCGAGGAGGAGGAGGTCGTCGAGCACAGCCTCAGCTGCCGCCTCGTGATCGAGGACGGTGTCGGGGTGCAAGTCCAACGCACGGCATCGCAGGTGAGGCCGCTCAAAGGCATAGGACTTCGTGATACCGCTCGCCCCTGCTTGGAGGGCGTTAAACCGATGACCGTTGTTGCCGTGACGACCGTCCAACGCCGTTACGGAAGCGACCAAGCCTTCGCCGTCCACCAGACGCTCACCCATTGCCTTCAACAAACCGAACCAACCCTGTGCTGCCAAATCAACCTGCGACGACGGAAGCGTGTCCTCCGCCCAGCGTTCTGAAGCAAGTTTGAGCGGCGCGAGGTGGATCAGGCCAGCCAGCCTCGTATCGGCCATTTGCCCACCGATCCATGCCGAGTGGTCCGGATTCCCGGGGTCAGCGCGAAGCACGCGACGACCGCCTTCGTTCATCTCTGATGGATCGCGAACCTTTGATTCGAAGCCGATGCGGACGGAATCGAGCCCTTGCGCTGCCAACCGCTGACAGACGGCCTCGGCGATGCCCCAGCCATCGTCGGTCACGAGAACGGTCCCGTTCAGTTTCAGCTCCGAGCGTACGCCGTGGCAAGGCTCAATCTCAACCTGCCAGCGGCGGGTGCCATCCACGTGCAGGCCGTTGTTGGTCGTTGCTCCATCGGTGTCGGCGTCCTTCACAGGCGTGGGGTTGTCGGCTCCCTCGTCGGCGGCTTCACCCCCTTGCATTCGAACGATGTACGCCGTGAAGTGGTTCAAGGTCGGATGGTCAGCAAGCACGAAGTGATCGTCGACCGGTAGCGAGAACCGATCACGAATTTCACCCATGATCTCCGCCTGCTTCACGGTATCAATGCCCAATTCACCTTCGAGGTCTTGGTCCATCTCAATGAAGTCCGCAGGATAACCCGTGTGGGCCACCACGACCTCAATCAGCACGGATTCAATGTCAGGGTGGTTTCCAGCTGAAGCGGGTTCAACCGTCCCTTGAGCAGGAGGCCCCGGAACGGGGGTTGGCGCAGTGGGCGGTGCTGGGGCAGGTGCAGCAGCTTCCGAAACGGGCGAGGCGGCTGGGGCAGGCTGACCGCCCTTCATGCGCTGAATGTACCCCATCATGTGGTTCAGCGTGGGATGGTCGGCGAGGACGAAGTCCTCATCCACGGGAAGTGAAAAGCGATCGCGAATGTCGGCCATGATCTCGGCTTGCTTCACCGTATCAATGCCCAACTCGCCCTCGAGGTCCTGGTCCAATTCGATGAAATCAGCCGGATAGCCCGTGTGATGGACCACCACCTCCACGACCGTGGCGACCATCGCATCGTCCGAAACCGGAGCAGAGGCCGCAACCGGGGCGGCTGAAGGCGCCACCGGAGCGACGGGGGCGGCCGGGGCTTGTGCCGGAGGTGCAGGCTGAGCAGCGGCAGACGGCGCAGCGGCAGCGGCAGCGGGTGAGCCCCCGGTCATTCGCTGGATGTAGCCGATCATGTGATTGAGCGTGGGGTAGTCGGCGAGCACGAAATCTTCGTCCACGGGCAGGCCAAACCGTTCCCGAATGTCCGCCATGATCTCGGCTTGTTTGACCGTATCAATGCCGAGTTCCCCTTCCAAATCCTGGTCGAGTTCAACGAAATCGGCAGGGTAGCCGGTGTGGTTCACCACGACGTCGATGACGGTGGCCACCATGGCCTCATCGTTGACGGGGGCTGGGGCCGTTGCAGGAGCAGCGGGCGCCGCCGGCGGAACGGGTGGGACGGTCTCAGCGACGACCTCCGGGGCCGAGGCGGGTTCCGCTTCAACGGCCGAAGGAAGCCCTTCCCAGGATTGGGTCGGGGCGTAGGCTTCACCCTGAACACCGCCGTGGAGGTTGTCCTCACCCCGCACGTAGGTGACCAGTTTGTTCTGCAACACGCGGAAGACCACGTCGTCCGTGCCGGCCAGCGAACGGACCCAAGCCAGCAGCCGTTGTCCGTCGATGCGTTCACCTTCAACCGGCCACCGACGCAGCAACGACAACGCAATTTGGGAGCCAAAGCCAGCGGCGAACCGCAACCCGTATTCCACGTTGGGGTAATGACCACCTTTGGAGAGGTTCAGGTTGCCCAGCTCTGGATCCTGTTCTTTGTGGTTGGCGATGGGCGGAATGCGTTGGGTCAACAACCCGTACAGCATGGAGGCGTCTTCAATGCCCACCGCCATGGGATGGCCGGTGAACCCCTTGGTGTTGGCAATGACCAGTTGGTCGGTGGATTTGCCAAAGGTGTCCCGAAGGGCCTTCACTTCCGACTGGGCGGAACCGCCGCGAGCGGGCGTGTAGGTTTCGTGAGAGAAAAAGGCCGTGTTGGGCGCAATGTCGTGCCGATCAAGGCCCCACCTGCGTTCCATGCGCTCGATGAAACCGTCCACGACTTGGCTGACGTGGTCCACGTCAAGGCGGGTGCCGTGGTAGGCGGAATTGGCGGTTGTTGAACCCAGGAATTCAGCGATGGGTTGCACACCGCGTTGGGCGGCTTCCGAATGCCGCTCAACGACAAATGCGGCTGCCCCCATGCCCAGCACCAAACCGTTGCGCCGTCGGTCGAACGGCAGGGCGGTTTCTTCCACCACGTTGCCGGTGGCGGCAGCACCCGAGGCTGCAAAGCCGCCTGCAATCCATTCCCAGAGGTCATCCCCGGTCACGTCGTCACCGCTGATGATGATCACGCGATCCACACGGTCGGCGTCCAACCAATCCTCGGCCACGCCGAACGCTGCTGTGGCTGAGGCACAGGCGAGGTTGATGGTGGTGTTCGGTCCGCGAATACCGGTGAATTGAGCGAACTGAGAGTGGCCCATGTTGAGCGTTTGGAAGAGGTAACGGCGGTCAAAGCGGCCTTCGCCGTCGTCACCGTTGTTCTTCGCATGCGCCTTGGCCATCTGCAGGCCGGGGAAGCATGAAGAAAACACAATACCGGTTCGTTCTCGCTGGATTTGTGGCACTTCCCACTTCCGAATGAGGCGCAACCCACCCTTGCCGACCTGCTCCACCGGCGTCAATGGAATGCCAGCATCCCGAAGGGCCAGCAACCCTGCTGCCACGGAGAGTTGTGTGCTGATGTCCCATGCCAGGATGGCCTTGGGGTCCACACCGAACTCTTCAGCCAGGTCGAACGCACCTTTCAGGCCGGCCAGTTGGGGAATATCGCCAAACGCCGTGGCCGGTTCCATGTTCACCGAACCGTCCCGTCCTTTGATCAGCCGAACCAGATTTTTGTCCAGCAAGCGTTGCTTGTATTCGTCCGATACCTCCGAAAGGCACGTTTCACCGCGAACCAGGCGCTCGAAGGCATCTTCGGAGAACACGCGGTCCATGCCAGGCAAACCCAACGAAACACCGGTCACCACGTAGGGATCGGCGTCACGGCGGTGTCCAGCCGCAGGGGCAACCGAGGTGGTGGAACCGACGGCAGCAGGTGCGTTGACCAAACGGGACCGCGGCATCCAACCTGCTGGAGCCTGCTTGACCCATCGAACCAAATCGTCAGCGGTGACGGCGGCGTTGGGATCCACCGAGGCGTCCACCGACGCCTCCGAGCGCAACGTTGCAATGACGCTCTGCACGTTGGCGGGCGTCAGGCCCAACCCCGATTGGAGGTGAACATTGCCGTGGCAAAAGGAGGCCGGGTAGCCGCTGAAGACGGCGATGCGATCGCCGACATAGGCCTGAATCGCCTTGTGTTGGAGGAACGGGTCGTCCGCTGCAGGCCCGCCAACAACGGGTGCGGTCATGGCGGCCGTGGCCACCGGAGCCGTGCTGCTCGAGGGAAGGGGTCGAGCACGCGACAGCAGCGATTCCCGTTCTGCTGAAGATGCACTGGACTGCATTGGAGCGGCCTGATGTGCTTCGACCGGTCCAGCCCGGAACGCCTCGCTGAGCGCAGGTGAATCCATGGCTGGCCACACAGGTGGGCGGCCGGCCAGCGCCAGGGCGCCCACGGCACTGAAGAAACTGGCAATGCCGCCTTGCTTGGGATGGTTGGTCATCATTGCCACGTGAGGCGTGCCTTCCAAAATCTGGGAAGCGAACATGGTCAAGGCCCGCTTGGGGCCGACCTCAAGGAACATGCGAGCACCAGCACCGTACATGGTTCGAATTTGTTCGGTCCATTCCACCGAGGACGCCATCTGCGGTGCAAGTTTCTCCAAGATGCTCGTTTTTGCATCCTCTCCTTTGGTTGGGTAAAAGGAACCGTCAACGTTGGCCGTGATGGGGACGCTTGGCCATCGAATCTCGAGCCCTTCGAGGAAACGGCGCAAGGGTTCGTTCGCCGGCGCCACGATTCGGGAGTGGAAAGCATGCGATGTGGCCAACGGCACACAATTGAATCCCTTCGCTTCGAAGGCCGCCATCGCCGCTTTAACCGGTGCGGTCTCGCCTGCGATGACGGTCATCTTGGGGGAATTCTTGTTGGCGGCGATCACGTAACCTTCGGTGGCGTCGAGTACCTTCTCCACCTCGTCGTAGGGTGCCGTGACGCTCGCCATGAGGCCTTGGTCATCGATTTCGACCGACCCCATTTCGGTGCCGCGAGCGGCAGCGGCGCGCAAGGCACCGTCCATGTCCAAAATGCCTGAAGCCATCAGTGCCGCATATTCGCCAAGCGAATGCCCGGCGACCATGTCGGGCTGGTATCCAAAGGTGTTCAGCGTCCGCTCGATGGCCAGGTCGGCCGTCAGCATGGCGGGTTGCGTGTATTCGGTTTGCTTCAGTTTGTGCTCGGCTTCCATCCGCTCGTCCTTGGACAAGGCCGTACGAAGAACAAAACTCGAGAGGGTCTCACCGTCCAGCACCTCCACCATGGTTTCATCGGCTTGGTCCCAGACCTGCTGTGCTGCGGAAAAACGCTGGACGAGATCCACCGTCATCCCGACGTATTGGCTGCCCTGCCCCGGGTACATGTGGGCAACCTTGGCTTCGTTGGGAAGCGGTGGTTGGTCCGTGATCATGACGCCTTGCGCCTGCAGGAAGCCCCACTTCTCCGGGTCATGCATCGCCTTGGAAGCCAAACCCTGTCGCTTGATGAACTCCTCCCATGTCGTCGCAACCACGGCCATGCGGACCGGTGCGGCGGCATCGAAACCGGCACTCCATCGCTGAAGTTCACTGGACAGCCGTCGGCCACGGGGGTCGTCGTCGAACAACGGACCGGAGGTGTCCACTGCCATCAGCGCCGATTCAAGCTCGGCCAAGGAACCTCCGGAAAGCAACAACACACCGCCTTCCAGCGCCTTCAAGGCTTCATGAGAGAGCGAGGGCGAAGCAGACCCGTCCAACACGGAAGGTGCAGCAGGAGCGGCTGCGTACGCCCGCCAGCGTTGTTCCCAGGCCTGAGCCAGCGGCGCATGGATGTCGGGTTCATACCCCTCTAGCGCCACGTGGAAGTTCGTCCCACCGAAGCCAAAGGCGGAGACACCGGCTCGGCGAGGATGGTCTTCGGGGCGAGGCCATTCACGAGCCTCTGTTGGGACGAAGAAGGGGATGTTCGACCAGTCCACGGTGGGGTTGGGGGTTTGGAAATTGGCGCTCGGAGGGATGGTGCGATGGTGAAGCGCCATCACCGTCTTCATGATGCCAGCAATACCGGCCGCTGCCTTGAGGTGTCCAATCTGCGATTTGATGGAGCCCACGGCCACTTGACCCGTGCCCTCTACGTCGGTCCACAGCCTTGACAGCGTGGCCAATTCGGTGGCGTCACCGACTTTGGTGGACGTACCGTGGGCTTCCACCAATTCAACCGTGGAAGCCGGGTACCCGGCTTGGCTGTAGGCACGTGCAATCGCTTGGATCTGGCCGCGCTGGCTCGGGGCTGTGATGCCTTTGCCGCGCCCGTCGGAAGAACCGCCCACGCCGCGAATCACGGCGTAAATTTCGTCGTCATCGTTGATAGCGTCACTGAGACGCTTCAGCAACAACACACCGGCGCCTTCGCCCATGACGAACCCGTTCGCACGAGCATCAAACGGCGAGGAGTGGGTCGGCGAAAGTGCGCCGATGGCAGAGAATTTTGCAAACGTCGCTGGGTCCATGGTCCGGTCGGTTGCCCCAGCGAGCATGGCGTCCACCTGGCGGGTTTGAAGCAAACGGCAGGCGTCGAGCACGGCCGCCATGGAGGACGCACAGGCAGCGTCCATGGCGTGGTTAGGCCCTTGGAGGTCGAGCAGGTTGGCCACCCGTCCCGAAACGACGTTGGCCAATTCGCCTGGCATCGTGTCCTCGTTGATGCGGGGCGTGCCGTCGATGACGGCATCAACGAACCCGTCCAACGAAGTGGCTGGCATGCCGTGGTCCGCAGCCAGCGCCCGTGTGTGATCCGACCAGACGCGAATGTTCGAGAGGTTGCGGTTCTCACCGCCCAAAGCGTTGGCAAACACCACGCCGGCTTTGCTTCGATCCAAGGGTTTCCCGTCAGCACCGTAACCTGCGTGGTCCAACGCATCGGCCGAGACCGTGACCGCCCAAAGCTGGCAGGGATCGATTTGCGGCAACGTGCCGGGAGGTTGTCGCCAACGCTTCCAATCAAACGCATCGTCGTGGACAACAGCACCGATCTTCGCGTAGGTTCGCCCTTCCGTGTGTTGGCCAGGACCCCCTTCTTTCCAAAAATGGTCCACCGGACCGGGCCATCGCCCGTCGGGCAACTCGGCGATGCTGACCTTGGCATCGAGGATGTTCTGCCAGAACGCCTCAATGGAGGGCGCATCGGGCATCAGGGCGCCCAGCCCCACCACTGCAATGGGTTCAAACGGCCCTTGTTCAAGTCCTTCGCATGGTTTTCCGTCATCGGTGGTCAAACGCATCGTCTCACCTCAGTTCATGATGCTCTCTGGCACCATCGTGATCGAATAGCCCGCATCCACGTGGATGCATTGTCCCGTGACGCCCGCCGAGAGCGGACTCGCCAGCCACAGTGTGGTGCCGGCCACGTCCTCCTGACTCACGTTTCGGCGCAACGGCGCGTTGGCCTCGACATGGTCAAGGATGCGATCAAAACCAGGAATCCCGCTCGCAGCGATCGTGCGGATCGGACCCGAAGAGATGGCGTTGATGCGGTGACCCTCGGGACCCAGGTGGCAAGCCAATTCCCTTGTCCAGCACTCAAGGGCAGCTTTGGCCATGGACATGATACCGTAACTTGGGACAAACCGGGTGCTTGCTGCGTAGGTCAGGGTGATGGTGGACGACCCTGGATTCAGGTACGGCAGCGCATGCTTGAGGCACCGCTGCAAGGAATTGGCCGAGATGGTCATGGCGGTGTTGATGTCCTCGTCTTCCACGAAGAGCACGGGCCGGTCAAAGCATGAACGTGGAGCAAAACCAATGGCGTGGACGAGGATGTCAGCTTTTTTCCCTGGATGATCGGCGGCGAAGGCCGTGAAGAATTCCTTGGTGGTGGCGTCCGCGGCCACATCGAGGGGGTAGAAGCCAGCGATGGCCGGGAGCTCATCTTTCAGTTTGAAGACGCGACTCATGAACCGCTTCTGATAACCCAAGTACAGGGTCACGCCCGAAGCAGCCAGGTGCTTGCAGATGGCCCAAGCGATGGAATCCTCGCTGGCGACTCCAAAAACAAAGGCCGTTTTCCCTTGAAGACCGAGCATCAACGCCACACCCTATCAAGTGTAGTGCGCTACACCGAGCCTTTGAGTGTTTTGACCAAAAGAGCGGGACGGCGCCCCAATTCCACCTTCGAGATTGACGCCGATTCAAAGGTCGGCAAAGACATCGTCGAAATCGTCGTCAAGGTCGTCATCGAGGTCGTCCAAATCATCGAAGTCAAACTCGTCTTCTTCCGGGTCATCGTCCGGCAGGTTCACGGTCGGCATCACCATCGGCTGAGCGTTGGCTTTGTTGCGAAGAATACGAGCCATGGCCACCAGCAACACCAGGCCGAACAGCACCGCACCTGCGATGCCACCGTAGAGCACGAGGTCGTCCTTGCTGACCTCTTCGAGACCACCGCCCAAGGCGTTGGATTCGCTGGCGGCTTCGAGCTGGATCGAGATGGACATTTCACTGACTTGGGCGTCTGCGTCGTTGCCGCTGCTGGCTTGGAACACCACTTGGTGACGCGTGCCCTCGGCAATGTCGGAGGGGGAGCGAATGACGAGTTCTTTGAGCGTGGACGTACCGCCTTCGTCCACGTTTTCTGACACGAACACACCGCTGGGGAAGGTGAAACCGAGGGCTTGGAGTTCATCGGCGTTGACGATGTCCACACGAATGTTGTCTCGGTCGTTGCCGTTGTTGCTGAACTGGAACGCCACCTTCGTTTCTTCACCTTCACTCAGGGTGCGGGTGCTGGTGTCACCGATGTCCAAATCGACCATACCAAAGGCAGCGATGTTCAAATCCCCGCTGACCGACGCATTGGAAGCCAACTGTTCCGGCCAGGTGAGCATTCCAACGTTGGTCACGGTCGCCGTGAGCGTGAAGCCCCACGATTCGGTAGCGGAAAGGCGCTTCACACCGTTGAAACTCACGGTGAAATCTTCTTCCTCACCCGCTGCAAGTGTAAACGAATCTTCCGAGAGCAGCATGTCAACCTGCGTCCCCTCCCATTCCTTCTCCACCGTGATGGTCTCCTCGAGCGATGAAGGGTTCGTCACGGTGCAGGTGATCTCCACCGTTGGGGTGTTCAACGGATGCACGTCCATTTCGGGTTGCTTTTCATCGCAGTCGATCTCAACACCCGGCAAGGATTGTGCTTGGGCAGCCATGGGAAGCGTGGCCAAGGTGAGGAGCATCACCAACCCCAACGCACTTCGCATCATGAGACTCCGCCCTGATGTGTGGTGAGCATCCTCTTTCATGAATGTGCTGACGCACATGCTCGTAGCGAAGCGGGGTCACGGTGCCGGCGTTGCTTCACCGTACAAGCGAAGCGGAAGGTCGTGGTGGGTATCCCACATGATGGATTCATCCAGACCGGCTTCGAGGAGTTGTCGCGTACGCTTCGGAACCGTTTTCGGTCCGAGAACGGCCCCCGGTCGGCGAAGGTCGTCCATGTAATCCGTTTCGAGGAAGAACCCGTGGGTTCGCCGCTCAACCGACGCCATGATGGCGTCCACCGACCCCTTTCCGGCCAGCACGCTTGGCGTCAAACCGTGCGTGTAAGCACCGTCGATGTTGGGTGGCGAGTAATGCCGGATCAGCATGTCAAGCGCCATGCCCTGGCGCCGAGCACGCATGGCCAAATCCCCGTAGGTCTCGTCGGATTCCCCTTCCACATGCAGCTGGAGCGGAAATCCTCCTTGGGCTGCCATGTGCATGGTTTCCTCAAGGAGTTCGTTGGACAACGCCCACACCTCATCGGACACGGGCCAATGCGGGCGGCCCACCTCACCGATGGCATGGGCTTCGCCCTCCTCGAGAAAAGCCACGGCGGCTTCGATGGAGGCACGGTAGTTCTCCACCGCCCGTTCTTTCCCTTGGTCACCGTCTTCGTTCACCCACCGTTCGAACTGATGTGCGAACGCTGCAGGGTGTGGGCCCAGGACCACCCGGGTTGACAACCCGACCTCACTGCGCACCGAAGCGGCCATGGCGACCGTATCGGCGTACGCTTCCCGATGCCCCTCCAACGTGGTTGGAGGAGCAGAAAAATCAGGGCAGTGGACAAGCACCACGTGCGTTCCTCCCGTACGTTGGAAGTCCCGAGCGGCATCAAGAAACCGACCTTGACGGTTGAGATGGAAGTGGTTGTCCATGATGGGACCGTCGTAGACCATGTTTCACCCTCAAGCCTCGTCGACGAAGTACCCGCGCTCCTCGAACACACCTCGCCAGTGAACGGCGGCCATGGCGACCATGTTGGCGTGACGGGCATCGGCAACGACACAGCGACCGTTGGGCCACATTTGCAAGGTGAGGCTGTGACGTTGGTCGTGAAGGGTGGTGCAGCCCAGCCGGTCATCGTACTCCGTTGTGGCAGAGGGCAACTCACCTGCAATGGCTTGGAGGTTCAAGCCGCGTTGGAACTGGAAGGAGGCAACAACAGGACCCATCTCGGCTTCAAGGCCTCCATCGTCCCGTCCCAATCGGAGCAAGAGTTCCTTCGCAGCAGCCCGAGCAGCTTCGATGCGGTGGGTGCCGTGAACCACGATGCGGCCTTCCTTGTCGATGACCAACGTCGCACGGGGTCGGTCCATGGCCTTGATGACGACGCCGCTGTTGCGTTGGCCTCCCAGTTCGTTGACCACTTGCTCGGGATCAACCGGTTCAGGACACACAAATCGCACCAGGAGGTTCTCCACGCGAACGTCGACCGTACCGGTGCCCATGTCACGCCTCCTCCAACAGCCCCTCGTCACCCGCGTTGATGAAATCTCCTCCCTCCGAGGGCGTTGGCTCGACACCCGCCTGCGTCGCTGTGGTCGTTGAGGTGTCAGCGACCATGGCTTCAACCGGGTGAAGGGCGTTCAGCGCTTCGAGCAACGCTTCACGATGCGGCATGTGATGAACCACCAGCAATGCGGCTTCATCGCCGTGAAGTTGACGGAGATCCGCCAGCGCACCGCGCAAACGCTGCGCATACCGTTGGTCTCGCCGTGCGTTCAATTCGGGGGTGCTCAACCACGCCGTGAAGGACCACCAAGTACTGGCCAAGACGTCCGCACTGCTCAAGTCAGCAGTGATGCCTTTGGGTGGGCGATGTGCGGTCAAGAAATGGTGCTTGAGATGGCGTTTCCACCTTTTTCCAGTGCGAATCATGCCCAAGAGTTTCCGCCAATGGGACACTGCCCTCGCCTCCTCGGTAAGGTAATCGCTCCAGTCCTCATCCTCGGCCAGCGGTTCAATGAAGTACACCGGTCGGTCGTGGCGTTCTGCGTTCCGGTGAAGGCGTCGCGGTTCCGGGTCGGGGTAGCGGCCCACGCTCAACTCGTCAAGCGTTGCAAGGCCCTCCAAGTAACGTCCAAACACACCGCCGGAAACCAACCCGACGTCGAAGTTCACGCCTGGCGAGGCCGCTTCATCGGCTTCTTCTTGTTCCCACAAATCAACGACGTCCGGCGACTCAAGCAACGCCAAGCCGTGGCCCGATTCTCGGGGACGAAGGGCGTTGGGGTACACCACCGTTGGCAACGTGCCGTGCAACACGAGGCGCCCGCCGTCGGGATCTTCCCATACGGCGTCCGACCAGCGGTGCGGGGTGGACAACCCAGCACCTCACTGATTGTTGCGCCAGTCTTGGAGCGATGCGATGTCCCAACCTTGGTCAAAGTAGCCTTGAATCTGGTCTTGCGTCCAATCGGGGAACGCCGCCATGGCCTCGGCCATCTGGGGTGAAACATTGCTTGGGATGGCTGCCAGCGTCTTGCTTGGTGCGGCAACCATCTCGTCTTCCTCGTCTTCGTATTCCTCGTCAAACATGGAGGGGCCGCCGCCACTGCCACGCCGAGCGAGCACGACCACCACGGTACCGAGCACACCGATGACGCCCACCAAGAGCACAACGATGAGCAAGAACGAACCCGAGTCTTCCTCTTCGGCCACCTTGACGTTGAACGCATCGGCCCATTGAGCGGAGGAACCATCGTACAACACATCGCTGGTGCCGTTCAGGCTGATGGTGTAGTACATGCCCGTGGTCTGGGCGGTGAACGGCTCAAGTTCGATTTCAATCCAGTCGCTTTGCTCTGCCACGCCGAGTTCTTCCGTGGCCACCACGATTTCGAGGCGCGGCGTGCCCTGGTCGATGACCGATTTGATTTCCAACTCGGCGACACCGGCCATGGTACCGGTGTTGCGGACCTTGACGCGAAGTTTCATCTTGTCACCAACGCGAGGCTCCTCATCGAGCAGCACGTCGACGATCTCAAACGTGGCTTCTTCGTTGATGAAGGTGTAGAGTGAGCGGCGCTTGGCCTCGTCCGACGGGATACCGATGACAGAGCCATCTTCTTGCGGCCCGCCACCGCCGACCACGGCCGAACCTGCTGAGTCAACACCGCTGACCCAGAACACCAGTTCAATGCCGTTCATCTGAGCGACGTCGGGCCCGTAAATGCCATCGGTGATGGGCCAAAGGTCGAGACAGGTCGCAGTGGCTGCGTAGCCATCGCCAATGGTGGAGAGGTTCAACGCGGCGGTCCCGGGATCAGCGCCGAAATACCGGACGTACTCGTTCCACTTCACGGCCGGCGTGGCCGTGTTGTCCTGATAGAACATCCAGTTGACCGTGAGATCGCCGGGGAACATGGCCTCGCGCTCGGTGATTTGCACGTTCACATCGACGCAGTGGAAGTTGGCGGTGGACAGGGTTCCGACGTTGAACCGGTCTTCACCCGCAGAATCGGGCAGAGCGCCCTTTTGCGTGCTCCACGTGTTGGCCTTCACGGTGGGCGGCGAAAGATCGACCTTGATGGTGAAGGCACCACAGCCGTAATCCGTCGTTGTGGCGCAGATGGAGGCCGTGAAGTCTTCGGCTCCGTCGGGGAGGTTCACGAGTTGGAAGGTGTAGCTGTACTCGTTGGTGAAGATGGGGGCGGTCAGGTTGAAGTCGAACACACCGCCGGTGAAATTCATGACCACGGTTTCACCTGGGTACTGCGTGTAGCCACGCAGTGGGTCGGCCGTCGCCGCAGCCCGAGTGATTTCCATCTGAAGTTCCACCTCAGGATTGATGTAGACGCTGTCGTAAATTCCCTCTCGGAAAGCGTACTGACCCTGGAAGCGGATGGTGTCACCGGCGTACACAAAGCCCTGGCGGACGTCTTGCGTGAACGGCTCGCTGGCGTCAGCGAACGTTGGTGTCACCATCAGATCGTTGGTGGGGTCGGTACGGAAGTCGAGTTGAATGCCGTCGCTGTACCGCCAAATCTGGATGTGTCGGCCGGGAATACCGGACAACATGGTGTAGAGCGGGTTGTCGAGGTCCTGCATCTGGAGGCGTGGTTCAATGTCCGTGCCGTCAAGACCGGCAATGCCCCAGTTGATTTGGATGGGAATGTCGACGATGAAATCCCCTTCGAAGGGGTCGATGAGCGCCGTACCATCGATGTTGAGCATGCTCGGCCCGACCTCCTCGTTGTCGACGATGGTGAGGTACGGGCTGTCGGTCCACGCCGTTTCGTTGCGTGGGAAATACCACACGACCATGTTGTCCGAGGTTTTGTCCAAGTTCAATTTGAAGTAGTCAATGTCGCGCCATCCGTTGTCGTCGCTGGCTTCGGTCAACAGGTGGTACACGTTGCCGGCGTACATGGTTTGGTTCCAAGTGCCGTCCCATTGTTGCTCGTTGGCGTTGAGGAAGGTGTTGCCTCGGGAGTCCTCGATGTTGAAATTGCGGATCACGGGGGACCTGGAGGTCATGGAAACGTAGCTCACTCGGTCGTTGTCGAAGCCCGGTGCACCACCGTCGATGGGGTTGCCAGCGTTGTCGTACCCTTCGACCCAAATGGACACCTTGCCGCGCAGGCCTTCGTTGGCGTAATCGCTGTACGTGCCGGAGTAGTTTGCCGTGGGCGCTTCACCGTCGCTGGCCATCGTGATCGTGGCGTATTCGTCAGCGTCGGGGATGCCGTCGTCGTTCGCATCGTGGTCGTGCTCCACCCAATAGTGGAGGTCCAAACTGCTGGGCGGGTTGGGCAGGTCTTGGCTGGACATCCGGATTTCCTGCATCGACTGTGGGACGACCCACGTATCGTCAAGCAGCGTGCGCCAGTTTTCGTCGACGTTCCGGTCGGTGCCCGGGCTCAGCACTTGCAGGTCGAGCAGGTTGGGCTCGTAGGTGTCGATGGAAATGTCGAACGGAATGGCGCAGGTGGCGTCGGGCATGTACTCCGCTGGCGGACAAACGAGGTCCCCGTCGTCGTAGCCACGGACAGCGAAGCGGTATGTTTCGCTGCCTGCAGCCGAACCAAGGTCGATGTTCCAGTTGAAATCGCCACCGATGACCCCAGAGCGGTTGGCCACTTCTTCCCACTCAACGGTCACGTTGCCGTCGGTGATGTTCATGTGGCGAAGTTCGAGCACCATGTAGTAGGCCGACGGGTCGGGGGATTCAGCCAAATCTTCGAGACGAATCTGACCGATGATGTTGATGTCCTGGCCGGATTCAGCACCCGTGAGAGGCTGTTGCACCCCGATGCTGTTCTGAAGTTGGAACATCACGAGGCCTGCATCGTTCTCCACGGCATTGCCCGTGGCCGGATCCAGGAGGATGGCATCGGGCAGCCCGTTGACGCCACCGTTGGTCGTCAAACCTGCGTAAATGCGCACGGTTTCCGTATCGTCCCACGTGGGGTTGACTCGGAACTGCCACGTGATCTGCTTGCCGTTGGCAACGTCGGTGGCCGAGGACGTCGCTTCCAGCGTCAGGTAATCGTTGGGATCTTCCGCTTCGGCGAAGCCCAAGAACTCAGACCAGCTCAACTTGATGTAGTCGGTGGGAGATTCAAACGTGAGCCAAGCCTCCGACAAACTGCTGCCTGGAGCCGTCACGGTGTGGGTCGTGACCACCTCGTAAATTTCGCCGTTGGGGTAGAGGCCGACGGGGTTGTCGGTCATGGACAGCGTGTTGCCGTAACCGGTGGCCGTGGACACGTCGAGGTTCTCCAGCAAGACGCTGCCACCGGAGTTGGCGCTCACGCTCACGGGGACTTCGGCCGTTGCACCACCGGTCCAGAGGGCCACACCTTGGTTGAGTTCAATGTCGAGCCCGTCGGTCTCGTCCAAGGTGGTCGTGTAGTCGTACACCACATCGAGATGAACGGCCTTCATCGTGGTTCCTGAAGAGGCGTTGGGGGAGTCCACGGCAAAGCGGAACATCACCCAGTAACGACCGAATTCGTCTTGATGGGTTCCTGAGACGGAGGGGTTGGTCAACAGGTTGTTGAGCGCATCTTTGAGCGGCAAACGGGAAGCCAGCATTTCCTGGGTGAGGGTGGTGCTGTTGGGCATGTCGCCCAAAGCGACGGTTTGTGCCCCCGCCATCAGGGAGAGGCTGTAACCTTCCAACGGGTCGGTGTTGGAGCGAATGGAAATTTGGTCAAACGACACGTCAGCCGTGCGGACCGTGGCGCCCTCCGGGAGCATGAAGAAGCCGCCTTGAGCCTGACCGTTCACGTTGAGGGTCAGGGTCGCGTCGTCGGTGCCGTAGTTCACGCCGTCCACGGTGTTGAGGATGAATTTGGTTTGCCGCCCAAACATGTCAAAGGCGGGCTCGTTGAACCCATAATCGATGTCACCGTCGTCAGCCACGTCGATTTGAACCTGCTCGGCGTGGTGGCCGAATTCAAGGTCAAACCAAATGCCACCCACGTCGCAAGGGTTGTCGTACGCCACGTTGGAACTGAAGCCCAAGACAGGATCCGTCAACGTGGTGGTCGTGCCAGCGGTGAGGTTGATCTGTGCGGTGCTGCCAATGGGCACGATGGACACGCTGGGCGTTTCCGTACAATCGTCTTGGATCATGGGCGTGATGGCCGTCACGGGATAACTGAACTTGGCTCGCTCAATGGCGGGCGTGAATCCGAGTTGGTGAACGGCCGGTTCGTACATCATCGGCATGCCGCCGCCCAACGTGCTCCACACACCGTTGTCCACCATCATCGGGCCTGCTCCAACGGTGCTGTTGAAACCGGTACCCACCCGGGTGCCAAGGCTGAAGCCGTGAAGCACCGGTGTGGACAGTCGAGCCGGTCCAGAATTGAAGTTGAAGCGGAGGTTCACAGAACGGTGCTCTTCGGAATCGATGTCCCAAAGTTCGATGATGTCACCGGTCAGGCCCTCCAGTGGCTCGCCGTGGCGGTCGTCGATGATTTGGTTGGTCGTGTCAAGCACGTCCACGCTGAGCACAGCGGTCGAACTGGTCTCGGCTTCGATCGTCAGCAGACCGTACCCGTTCGGGTGGTTGTCCCCGCCGAGGGAGGAGGGAAGCATGTTGCGAACGATCATGCTCTCGTTTTGCGGCATCAAGTCGCCCAACCGGAAGTTGTCGATGTACCAGCCCGATTCGTTGCTGCTGACCGAGGGGAAGTTGACGTTTTCGTAAGCGATGTGGCGCATGACAAAGCGGATTTGAACGTAGGAATCGGTGTAGTCGTTCAAGTCCACCACGAGGTTGGCCCACCCCGTCGGGTTGTTGGTGGGGTTCACCGAGGTGCCTGCCAACGCTCGGTCCTGTGAGCTGCTCAGGCAAGCAGAGTGGATGCGGTTGTCGGTACCGGTGTTCCCACCGCCTTGGGAGTAACCACTGCCGTAGCCCACGCCTGAGCTGTTGGCAAAATCGATGGGCAAGAACTGGAAGCCCGAGGCGTCAGGTGGGAACGAGCCGTCGGGAGAGGTGCGCACCTGGAGGTACGCACAATCGGGGTAGCGCTGGGCGTTGGCTGATCCTCCGGCCACGGTCTCGAGGTTGTGCCAGGAGCTGAAGGAAGCGCTCTTGCTCTTCAGCAACGGGTCGACAAACAGCGCAGGACTCACCATTCCGAGGTTGAAGGCAGCGCCGTTGTTGTCATCGGTGTAATTGGTGTCAGCGAGGTTGGTGCCCCAACATTCCGTGACCGAGGCGCAACCTGCGGGGATGTCGTTCACGGACAACGAGCCGTGTTCCCACATGGAATTGCCAGCCGGCATGGCGAAATTGGTGTCGACCATGAAGCCGTCGGGCGAGCCTTCGAAATCGGTCAAAAAGCCCTCGGATTTCAGTGAAACCGGGGTGGCGGTGTTCTCGATTTGGTACTGGAAGTTGTCAATGTCGCTGAACACCGTCAGTTGGTTGTTTTCGGCGGGGTTCCACACTCGAGGCATCGTGTCAAGGTCGATGCGAGATTGGGCACTGTGCGTGGCCATGGACGTTGAAATGTCCAGCGATGCTCCGGTCACGGTTTCGCCGTCGGGCAGATGAATCGTACCGTCAACGAGGTTGACCAAGTCCCCCCCGTTTCGGAGTTCAACATCGGCGGTGGGGTTCCCGCTTCCGAAATTGGTTACGTTTGCAGCCGCGAGGGGCGCAAGAAGCATCAGGCCTACCAGCATCAGCGGTGTCAATTTTGAAGGAACATCTCGAGCCACAGGACCACCTGTTCCTCGGAGAGTCCGTCACCATAAAACCCCGTCGCTCACGGGTCACGAATTTGCCTTTGATGCGCCGGTTCTTCGGTTTGAATTATGAGGGATGGACGCCACGATTGAACATGGACCCCTACTCCGTGGAACCCGTTACGCTCATCGAAGAGGTGTTTCCGCAGGACACCAACGCCTACAACACCCTGTTTGGTGGACGGTTGTTGTCCTTGATGGACAAAGCGGGCGGGATTGCATGCGCCAAGTTTGCTCACCGTGAGTTCGTGACCGTCTCCATTGACACGTTGACGTTCATCGCTCCGGCTCGACAAGGCGACCTCTTGGAGGTGACCGGCCAAGTGGTTTACACCAGCAGCCACACGGCGTGCACCAAGGTGTCGGCTTACACGATGAGCAAAGCGACCTGGGAGCGCAACATCATCTGCGAGGGCTACTTCTTCTTCGTGGCCATCGACTCCATGATGCGGCCCATTCCTGTCCCGCAATTTACGCCGTCCAACGACGAAGAGCAACGGGAGTGGGACAAGGCCCATGCCATCCGCACCAACATGCTCGCCCAAAAGAAACAGCAGGATGCCTGAACACCCCCACGTTCAAGAACGCACGGCCGCAGGCGCCGACATGGTTGTGCTTAACATCGCCATGGTCGGCTCCGATGAACTGGCCAAATCCATCGCCAAGGCTGCCGATCAGCGGGACGTCCACACGTACGTCCACAAGGAAACGACCTCGGGAGAAACACGCATTTTGTCCATCATTCGCCCCGCCAAATACCCTGAACGGTTGCGCCCCTTGCTCAACGCGCTGAGCGCAGGCCAAGCCGGCCTGGTCGAAATCACGGCGGTGGATGCAACGCTTGGCGAGGTGCTCGTCGCCTTCGCCAGCGCTGGAATCGATCACGGCGTGGCGGTCATCAACCCACCGCAAGGTGGATGGGTCGATGAAGACCAAGTCAAGATGTTGTTCAAACAGGCGGGCCTCGGAGGATGGACATTCGCCCCCAACGACGGCTTGGTCCTGCGCGACCGCCTGTACGACTTGCTCGATGAACGTCAAGCTCACCTCGAAAGCCTGGCAGCGGCTCCGTTGGTCGTCCCCGTGGACCAACACTTCAACGTCAAAGGCATCGGCCTGGTGGCGATTGGCTATGTTCAAGCCGGCGAGTTGAATGTTCATGACGAGTTGATGCTGCTCCCTGCCAACGGCACAGGGAACGCCAAATCCCTGCAGGTCATGGACGACGATGTTCCAACGGCACGAGCCGGGGACCGGGTGGGCATTGCGCTTCGCAACGCCAAAGAAGACCATTTGACAGGGAGCACGGTCCTCGTACGGCCAGCTGTGGACGACAAGCGGACCAACACCCACCGCCCCATGGCGGTGCAGCCGCAGATGCGTTCAAGCGTGGCGCTGACGACCTCCCCGTTCCAAAAGCGAGTCCTTGCGGAAGGTGACGTGATTCACGCCAGTGTGGACCTGCAATTCGTCGTCGGTCGCATTCAAAGTGTGAACGGCACCGTGCTTGAGGTGGCTTGGGACGCACCGTTGCTGATTCGCGAGCACCAGCCACCCAACGTCGTCATCGCCCAACTGGACGCCAAACCCCGCCTGATGGGATCGGCTGCCGTCACGCTGCTGGACGCCTGATTCGGCCAAACGGCGTGCTGGAGGCATTCTCCGGTCTCGCCCCTTCACCCCCCGGTGGTTTGATAACGGGTCACCGGCGTGGGGCCGAACGGGATGCACGAAATTGGGAGGGGTTCCACCCCACCAAGTGCCGAGGACGCGGAGGTGTTCTCGACGCTGCGTACGGTGGAGCCGAATGAACGGGTCACGATCCGCTTGGATGAGCACTCGCTTCAGTTGACGGGGAGAAAAGGCAACAACGCCAATGTCCGCCTCGGTGCCATCGACCAAACCGTTCACCACTCCACCACCCTGATGCCAAATTGGACCATGGCCGTCGGCGCCGTCTGCTTGTGGATCGGCTATCGGGTCATGCTGGATCCGATGTTCCGTTTTGGCTTCGTGAGCTTTGGCGTGGCACTCATCGCAGCACGGTTGGTCACGCGCAAGCCCACCGTGACCGTGACAACCACCACCGGCGATGCCTATGTTATGGTGGGGCGGGAACACGAACTGGCACGCCTTCAATTCATGCTGAACAAGGTGATGAGCGGCCTGCGCCTTCCGATCGCACGCCGCCAGTGGGACCGCCGTGAGCGTGCGCTGTTGAACGGCGCACTCCCCGACGAACTGGAAGCAGAGGAGCCCGTGGTGATTCATCATCCATCGTCGCTCACCACCCTGCTGCACGGTCAAGGCGAAGCCGTCGAGGCGCCCGAACCGGTGGAGGCAGAGGTTGAGGCTGAACCCGAATGGAAGCCCACGGACCCGCCCATGCCCTCCAACCCCTACCTGCCCGCAGACTCACCGGTCCACGCATTCCAGTTCCACCAGGAGACGGCAGGGTTCGAGCCAGGCCACCGGCCCGCACCAACGGGGCACCCGGTGCTGGTGACGGTGGCACCCCCCATGCACCAACCCACCAACACCGCCTCCCAAGACGGCTTCATCCCCAATTTTTGGAACAGCAACCAGGTCCACATCCCGACCACGCCACCGCTGCCCACCGAAGAGGAACTCATCGAGCCCCTGCCAGATCGTGAACCGGGGCATGCGCAGGAAGATGTGGACGACGCAAACGTCGAGGAGGCCCCTGAAGCCGAGACGGTCCCTGTCAACATCGCACCGAAACTCAACCACAGCGTCAGCCCTGCACCCACAAGAAAATTGGTCAACAGGGCGCCAGGGAGGAGGAGTTCGTTCACACCCCGAAAGCCACGTGGCTTGGTGGTTCGCCACCCTCCCACACATGGGTTTGTCCGGGTCGCCACGGATGCCATCCAACATGTTCGAAACAGGTTCACTGGTCGGGAGTCGAGTCAAACCGAGGTTGAGTTGAGAAACACGGCTCAGCGAACCAACATCGAGATGCAACAGCAGGGGATGTACGACAGCCTTCGCCCTCACATCAGCGACGAGGAACTGAATCGCCTGGAAGCCTACGCCAACCGGCTCTCTGCTGCTCACGCGTCCGCCGAAGGCGGTTCGGTTGCCCTTGACGGGTTGTCGTTCAACGAGCTTCAATCCACGGTCAGTGAGGACGAACCATCCTTGGGCGAGTGGTGAAATCAGCTTCGCTGAGGCATCATCGCACGGTATGCAGCAAGCCTTGCTTCGTAGGCCTCCTCTGAAAGGGAAACCAGACCGCCCGTGCCGAAGGATTGGAGGGTGAAACTGGCCGTCACGTTGGCAGCTTCGAGGGCGGTGCCCAGCACCGATGGTGTCAATTGGCCACCGTTGGCCGCAACGTGCGCAGCGAGGGTGCCTGCAAAACTGTCGCCGCAGCCGGTCGGGTCCACCAGTTCGATGGCAGGGAAGGCAGGCAGGGCCAACCACGAACCTTCATGCAAGGCAAGCACGCCGTGTTCACCTCGCTTGACAACCAGGGTGCTGGTTGACGTCATGTCTGCCAATGCCATCATGGCGCGTGGCAGGTGATCGTCACCCGTCAACATCCGTGCTTCTCCGTCGTTGATGATGACCAGGTCAGCTCGCTCCATGGCTGAGAGCAACTCGTCGCGAGCGATGGTGATCCAGAGGTTCATCGAATCCAACATGGTGATCCCATCGGCATCCGTTTGGTCCATCACTTGATGCTGCAAGGCTGGATGGAGATTCGCACAGAACAGCACCTTGGGTTGAGCGATGCTCGCTGGGACGCGAGGCTGAAAATGTTCGAACACGTTCAGGTGGGTGGCTTTTGTTTCTGCCTCACCCATGCTCCCGGCGTATCCACCCTCCCATCGGAAAGTTGAGCCGGGTACCGTCTCCAAACCGGTCAAATCCAATCCAGCGCTGTGGAGCACATCACGATCGGCATCTGCAAAATCTTCACCAACCACGCCAACAATGGCCGCCGGTGAGTCCATGCCGAGCCGCCTCAGGTGAAATTGGCACGCCAGCCCTCCGTACGTGGCCGAGCCTCCCAACGCGTTGGTCACGGCACCCGCAGGTGTTTCGATGCTGTCGTACGCTAAACTACCAACGATGAGAACCGCCATGCCCTGCTCAAGTGGGAGGGGTTCAAGGTTCTACCTCACGCCGTTTATCCAAGCAATTCCTGGTGCATGTCGATGTACTGGATGGTGATGTCTCCGTTGATGAAATCTGTTTCATCCATGATGCGGCGATGAAGCGGAATCAAATGCTCCACCCCGGTGATGATGGTTTCATCGAGGGCGGTGCGCATGCGGCGGACAGCGTCCTCACGATCGCGCCCCCACACCAGCAACTTTGCCAGCAACGAGTCGAAACATCCCGGCATTTCGTACCCGGGGTGAGCATGAGTGTCGCATCGGACACCGAAGCCGCTGGGGAAATGGCATTCCCACAAACGACCTGGACTGGGGACGAAGGCTCGCGGGTCCTCTGCGTTGAGGCGGCATTGAATGGCATGCCCTCGCCAGCGAATGTCCTCTTGAGCCAGCGGCAAGGCTTCACCTTGCGCCACACGGATGCCAAGTTCCACGAGGTTGTGACCGGTGATCAGTTCCGTCACGGTGTGCTCAACCTGAACCCGTGGATTGACCTCGAGGAAATAGAAATCCCCGTTTGCATCTCGGAGGAATTCGAAGGTGGCGAGGCCCTTGTAGCCCACAGCCTCTGCACCACGGCAGACCAAGGAGCCGATTTCCTCCCGCTTGGCATCGGTCAACCACGGCCCTTCCTCGACGAGCTTTTGGTGACGGCGTTGGATCGAGCAAAACCGTTCGCCGAAGTGAATCGCCTTCTTCCCGTCCGCCAAGACTTGAAACTCAACGTGCTGGGCGCCTTGGATGTACTTCTCAACAAACACCCGGTCATCGCCAAACGCCGATTTGGCCCGTGACTGGCAGAGTTTGAGGGCGCCTTCGAATTCATCGGCTTGGTGCACGATTTGCATACCGATGCCACCACCGCCAGCGGCCGCCTTGATGATGACGGGGTAACCGATTTCATCGGCGAGCGCACTCGCCACGTCCGCACTGGCGATGGGTTCGGACGACCCTTTGGCCGTCGGCAGACCGGCGGCCTCCATGGCAGCGCGAGCCTGGATTTTATCACCCAAGAGCGTGATCACGTCCGACGAAGGACCGATGAACGTGATGCCCTCCTCTTCCAAACGAGCCACGAAGGCGGCGTTTTCAGCGAGGAAGCCGTACCCGGGGTGGACGGCGTCGCATTCCAATTCCTTGGCAGCCGTGATGACGGCTTCGATGTCGAGGTAGGAATCCAACGGGTTGGTGCGGTAGTTGGCGTACGCCACGTCCGCCATGCGCACCGGCAACGACAACCGGTCTTCTCGGCCGTGAATGATGGCTGCTTCAATGCCCATGTCGCGCAACGTTCGGAGAATGCGCAAGGCGATTTCACCGCGGTTGGCAATCAGAACCCGCTTGAACGTCATGCATCCTCGGCAACCGAAGCCATCTATGAGCAAAGCGGTGCCGAAGGACGAAGGGACGGCGATTCAAACCGGAGGGAGGTCCACCGGTTCAGAGTGGTTGGTGCGTTGTTGCACACGCTCGACGGCACGCTCAAACGGTTCACCGCGTGGCCGGAACATCGAACGACGCATCATGCCCAAGATGCCCCAAAGGCCGCCCACCATGGCCTTGAAACTCCGGAACGGATGACGGAGGAACCTCAGAGGGTTGCCCATGCCCTCCAGGGGGTACCGAAGTTGCTCCATCATCGTCATCGGAATGGGCTCGTCGATCCCGTACACGGTGGGACGCTTGTCTTTGGGCATGTAATAGGTGCCGAAGACGATGTCCCACAGCGGCAGGAAGGTGGAGTAGTTGCACCAGATGGCTTCCTCTTCGTTGGCATGGTGCCAGTGGTGGAATTCAGGCGTCATGATGAGGCGGGAGAGGGGCCGAAGGCGCAACCGAACGTTGGCATGAAGGAACAGCCCCAACACGATCTGCACCACCGCAATGGCCCCGGAGAATTCGGGGCTGAAACCTGCGGCGATGAGGAAGAAGAAGGCCGGCGCGATCAGCGTGCCGTCGAAGGGATGTGCGCGAAAGCCACTCACCCAATCCATGTCCTCGGGCGAGTGGTGAACAGCGTGGAAGCGCCATAATTGAGGGACTTCGTGGTACCAACGGTGAGTCCAGTAGCCGGCAAGGTCAAACAACGCGACACCGACCAGCAGCAAATACGGCTCCGGAATGGATTGGATGTACGGCCTCAGCAACAACCCCGGCAACCAAGCGAAGCTGAGGACACCCACGAGCACGGCAGCCACCAAACCCGCCCCTTGGAGAATCGGTGAAGCGATGGCGTAGCCGATGTCGAGATCGAGGTGCGGGCGTCTGAACCCTTGATGAGGATGGCGAGGAAAAAGCCGCTCAAACGGCACGACAAGAACGAACAGAGCAATCACAGCACTGAGTCCTTCCTGGTCGTAGAGGTAGGCCACACCCGCCAGCGTCAAGGCCATGATGCGCAAGACAATGGCACGGGGCCAACCCCCGACCGGCGGCAAGCGTGGTGCTTCAGGCACCTCGCGCTTGGCCTCTTCGCCGTCCATGGCCCGTGGTGACGCTGGACCTATACGGTTCTTCGCGTCACTTGATTGCCGGGCAGGGTGTCGGAAAGAGGAGGTTTATCGCGCCCAAATGCCGGATTCTTGAAAGGAATTCGGCGAATGCGCCCGAAACTTGATATCCATCCACGGCGATGGATTTGCATGAGCGGAACGGCACCATCCGGCCGAGAGCGGCTGGCAGAACTTGCTGGACGGGATTTGAACAACGACGGCGTGGTGATCAACCTCGTCGTCTGCGGCCATTCCAAATTTTACGACGCTGCCTTCGTCGAGCACGAACTTGAGATGTGGATCAAATACAACGGGTACCCGGACGTGGTCATCCTCGGCGGCGCAAGCGGTGTGGATTTCCTCGTGGAGCGATGGGCCACCAACAATCACGTCCCTGTGGCGGTCTTCACCGAGGCATGGGAGCAACCACGACCCGAACACGAGGAAGATTCGGGACGGCCGGAGGCAAGGCACGACCTCGGAACACAAATGTTGGAACATGCAACCCACCTGCTGGCGTTTCCCGGACCCAAGTCGGTGTGGACCCGTCGCATGATGGAGATGGGGCGAGAAGCCGCCATCCAGGTGGTGGCCATCGAATTGCCGGTGACGTGATCAGTACACGTCGCGCAGGTACCGCTTCTGCTCCCGCATCATGGTTTTCTCAATGAAGTGCGTAGCATCGGCTTCACTCATGCCGCCGTGCTCGATGGCGATGTCAATCAGGGCTCGGTGGACGTCCTTGGCCATGTACTGCTTGTCGCCGCAAATGTAGAAGTAGGCCCCGTTTTCGAACCATTCCCATACCTCTTTGCCGTGCTCCTTCAACCGGTGCTGGACGTAGATTTTCTCCTCTTGGTCGCGAGACCAAGCGGTGGTGAACTTGTAGAGATGACCCTCATCAACCCATCCCTCGATGGTGTCCTTGTAGTAGAACTCGGTGGATGCGGATTGGTCGCCAAAGAAGAGCCAGTTCCGCCCTTTGCCACCGTCATGCACGCGCTGTTCCATGAAGGCACGGAAGGGTGCGATGCCGGTGCCGGGCCCGACCATGATGATGTCGATGTCCTTGTCTTCGGGGAGAACGAACGATTTGGTGGGCGACATGAACACACCGATGGGGGCGCCCGAGGTGTTGATCTCGTCGGCCATGAACTGCGTGCACAAACCGCCACGCGCCCTGCCGTTGTATTCGAAACGGACGATGCCGACCGTGAGTTCAACAAAGCCGGGGTGGGCGTCGTGGGAGGAAGCGATGGAGTACAGGCGTGGCTTGAGTTTGTCCGCCAGTTCCATGAACTCTTCAATGGTGTACTTGACCTCGAATTCCCGCATGATGTCCACGTAATCGCGAGTCCAAAGGTAGTCTTCCACTGCTTTCACATCGGCGTTGATAGCCTCAACCTGAGCAGCAGGGTCGTTGGAAGGTACGGAGGCTTTGAGGCCGGTGGGACGAGCATCATCGTCCGAAGCGTTCCAAGCGTCGTCATTGCGTTGGCGCGATACAAAGGCCATCGAGATGTTCATGCCGGTGGAAACCACCTTGCTGGCGAGGGATTTGACGAACTTCTTGTTGGCCATGTGGACTTCGAAATCCTTCTTCAGTGCGTCGTACAGGGTGCGCTCGCCCTTGTGGGTGGTCACGGTTTGGTCGCGGTCCCAACCTTGGACCTCGATGAGCTCGTCGACGATGTGGGGTGGGTTTTCAGCGATGACGCCCAAGGCATCGCCCACTTTGTAGTCCAACCCCGAATCGCCCAGGTCGAACACGATGTGACGGGTCTCCTTACGAGAGCCCTCGCCGTTGAGGATGTAATTCTCTGTGATGCTCGTCATGTAGGGGTTTTTTGCCGACCATTGTTCCGCCATTTACTTCACCTCAATCCGTACGGTGTCGGATGGTTTTGGGCACCTGCGCAGGCTATATCATCGTTGGTATGAAGTCGCATCGCCCGCCACCGGTGGCAACATGTAGTGGGGTGGGCTCAGGCAGGACATGACCCACGCCGTCACCATGTTGGGCACCGGCAACGCCTTTCTTCCCCACGGCCGGATGCACTCTCTGGCGATGTTCGATGGCACCCACCTCATCGATGCACCCCCTACCGCGCTCATCGCTTTGCGCCATCACGGCATCAACGTCGCCGAGGTCCGAACGATCTTCGTGACCCACGTCCACGGCGACCACGTGTTCGGCTTTCCGTTTTTACTCCTTGAACGGAAATACATCTCCGACCGAGACGGCAAACGACCGCTCCGGGTCGTGACCACACCGTTTGGCAAAGCCCGGTTGGAACACTTGTGCGACCTGGCGTTCCCAGGTTCGCTGTCGGATGCCTTGGAGCGCATTGAATGGTGCTTGAGCGATGTTGGCGAATGCGATGACGGCTGGCGCTGGGAACGGTTTGAGGTTCACCACGACGATGCGGTTGAACCGTTTGGTTACCGGTTTGAGCATCCCTCGGGAGCCAACTTTGTGCACAGCGGGGATTCGGGCCCTTGTGACACGCTGTTGGAGGCCATGCAGCGCTCGGACCTTACCGTCTTGGAGATGGGGTTCCCTGATTGGGTGCCGTCCACGCACCACCACAAGCCGAAAGACGTCACTGCTGTGGCGAACGTCGTCAACACACCGATCGGCATCACCCACACCTACGTCGATGCGCCGTCGGCGTTTCCACCGCTGCTGGAACGAGGCGACTGGCAACATCCCGAACACGTCGTTCATCTCCTCGACGGGGACCGGTGGATATGGTCGGAAGGGCGTTGGGACCACCTCCGCAACACGTGATATTTTTTTCACCAAACCGTTGTTTTCGTTCTTGTACTCGATATTAATTTTCGTTGTATAAATAGAGGAAATCTCGCCACGCCAATTCTCGTTTGGGACATCACTATAAGGGGGTCTCGGACTTCGTATAATCACGGCGTTCAATCGCCACAGGAACCCCCCCGACCGCCTTCACCAAAACGAGTTGATTCACATGGAAGAGAACATCTTTGACAGGTTCATGTCACAGAAAACCCTCTTCAAAAACAAGGAAATCCTTCGGCATGACCACCGACCTTCTCACCTTCCCCACCGCAACGATGAGGTGGAGCGCATGTCGTACAACCTGTGGGAAGCGCTGAAGGGCCACATTCCGTCCAACATGACCGTTTACGGCGTCACCGGCGCCGGGAAGACGGCCGTGACGAACTACATCTGCCATCACCTCAAAGTGAAGGGTGAAACCATCGGCCGCAAGGTGGATTCAATCATGGTGAATTGCCGTCAAATCGACACGCAGTATCGCGTGCTGAGCCACCTTGGGAACATGCTGCTCGAACCTCATGAGTCCGAAGAGATCCCGTTCACGGGCTGGCCGACCGACCGCGTGTTCAAGGAGCTCGTGCGGCGAATGGACGCGCGCGGTGGTGTCTTCATCATCGTGCTCGACGAAATCGACCATCTTGTCCGGAAGGCTGGCGACGATTTGTTGTACAACTTGACCAGTCTCAACGGTTCGCTCAACACCGCCCGAGCCTGCGTCATCGGCATTTCAAATGACCTCAAATTCACCGATTTCTTGGACCCCCGCGTCCGTTCACGACTGGGCCAATTGGACATTCTCTTCCGACCCTACGACGCCGAACAACTGCAGGACATTCTTCGCCAGCGCGCCGAACGGGCGTTGCAAGAGAACGTGTTGGGTCCAGGTGTCATCGAACTCTGCGCAGCGCTTGCAGCACAGGAACACGGCGATGCTCGGTGCGCCCTTGACCTCCTTCGCATCTCCACGGAGAAAGCCGAATTCACCGGTGAAAACGTGGTGAATCAGAGCCATGTCCGGGCTGCTCAAAGCCAAATTGAAGCCGACCAAATGAACCCGGTGCTCGCTACCCTCCCAACACAACAGAAGTTGGTGTTGGCTGCGCTCCTGCTCAACGAACGGAACGGGTTGCGCAACGTGGCGACCGGTCAGGTGTACGACATCTATCGACAAGCCTGCCAGCACATCCGGCAAAGCCCCTTGACGCAACGGCGTATATCGGGCTTGATCTCCAACCTTGACATGCTCGGCCTGATCACCGCTCGCACCGTGAGCAAAGGACGCTACGGTCGATCCAAGGAAATCAATTCCTGCATCCCCGCCAACGTCAACCCTGTTGAAATCATGGTGGCGGCGGAAGAAGAGTTGGGGGTGGTGTTCGCCTCCAACTACCAACACCAATCGTCCCTCTGAACCAAACGTCGAAAGGCGCCGAACAGCGGGTTGCATCGCTTCGGTGTGCTTAAATGCCCATCGGGATTCGCCGGAGGCATGAGCGACGACGTGCCCACCCCTGTTGCGTCCAAGATGGCATCCGGTGAACCGGTGCCCGCCTACGCCAACTGGTTCGTTCTCATCGGTGTGTGGGGTTTGATGTTGGCCGTGTTGAACATGTTTGGCATGGCTCATCCCACCTATCACATTTCGTGGGGCGGTTTGCTGACCTTGGAAACCACCAACGCCGCCTTTGGAACCGCCAGCGACGGCTTCCAGTTCTCCGTCCTTGGCGACTCCATCTTCCTCGCCATCTGCATCGGCCTCATCGTGGGTGGCCTCAACCAAATCAACAAATCCACCGACACCGCTTCTTGGGTGCGGGGCTTGTTCGTGAACGACACCTGGACGGCACTCGCTGATACCAACGTGGGAGGCGGACACCGCACGGCCGGTGCATGGTGCCTTCTCCTTGGGTTCGTTTTCTACTTCTGGTTCGGCATCCAGCACACCGGCTGGACCGACGTGGGCGTGTACTCCGTGGCCATGGCACTCATCGCCTCCGGCTACGCCTTGAACCACCTCAGCCGTGTCCCCCCCGGCGATGACAAGATCGACTGAGTTGGACGCACGCTCAGTGACCGTGGCGCCGCAGAACAGCGTCTGTTATCCCGCACACGATGCCGTACCACAGTGCAAAACTCCAGGCGAGCACCAACCCGTGAAGCAACACGGCGTTCATCAGCCGTGACCGCGGTGCCTGCCTCAACACTTCACGGTTCACCGAACCCAACGAGCCGCCCCACATCATGGACAGCTGAACCAGCAACAGGGTGACCCATCCGGCCTTGATGGCCAACATGGCACCCGAAGTGGCACCCCAGAGGCCCGAAACGCCCGGAGCGAACGCCAACATGCCGAACAGCGCAAACGCCAATGTCCAAGGAAGCGCTCCAAGAACGGCAGTTGAACTGCCGAGGAAATCAAAGCGTTGCTGTCGACGCTCCTTCGCGGGGTAGCGCCGAACGATCCTCAGGTGGGCTCGAGCGTCCCGAGCTCGCTTGGACAAAAACCGACGAACGCCGGTTTCCGGTACGTGTCGTACGACAGCGTCGGGCGTGTACACGATGCCACCGCCCGTTTGAATCAAGCGGAGGCTCACCTCCATGTCCTCTGCGTGGTACCACCTGGGGTCAAAGCCGCCAATCTCCACCAAGGAGGTGCGATGAAACATCGAACAAGGGCCGTTTGCAAGGCTGGTGTGACGGGGCCTGGACCGATACTTTGCTGAAATTTCGACCGAACGGTGCCAACTCACGAGGTCACGTGCCCGCTCAAAGACGGTGCGCCCGGTGACCGCCAC
>WTJK01000061.1:35494-50415 GCA_011524855.1 Methanobacteriota archaeon
GCCATCACACCACCTCAAAGAGCACCAACAACGAACGGCACCGCTCCTTGGTTTGAAGGGACGTCACCTGAACCACTGCACCTTGGCCGGGTTGACCGTAAACCACGACGGCCCCAATTGGGGCCAACAAGTGGGCGAACAGCGGAGCCAAGTCTTCCTCCCCCTCCACCTGGATCAAACTGGGTTCTGACGCGGAAAACGCCGCCGACAGCGCTTCCCTCAAGGCCGGCGTCAGCACGCCGGGAGGGTTCACAACGTTCTGTCGGTGGCCAAAGGGCGACGGGTCGACGCAGTCCTCGCTCGCCAGCGGGGTCCGTTTGGTCTGGCCGTCAATGAGCGCCAAGTCGGGGGTCACCCCCAACTGGAGGAAGGTTTGCACCGTGACGTCGCCGACCGCAACCAGCGGTGCGTGGCTCAAATCCATCTCTTCGAGGGCCCGGGAAAGGGCCACGTCCGGTGCGGCCTCTGGGCCTTCGTACAACACCCCCATGGGCGTTTTCAATTCACCGTCCAGTGCTCGGGTCATGCGGAGGGTTCGATTGGTCCAAGCCTCGTCAAACCAGGGATGGCCTTCTTGGTCAACCTCTCCCCGTCGAATCAACGAGGAACTCAACCACGCCCCGCTCATCGTTCGTGCATGCTCCACCAGCAACACCTCGAGCGGCGGCAACCCTGCCTCGACCCGTCGTTCATTGATGAGGCGGCACTGACCCTCTGTTTCGGGAGTGGCCACGATGGCATCGGCAGTTGGGTGCGTGGGGGCGGGGCCGTGAACATCGCTCAACTCGTGAAGGCTGGCGTTCATGGCTTGCGCTTCGACGAAAGCATGGAGCACACGCATACGCTCATCCAAGGACTGAATGTTGGGCGCTTTTCGGTCGGCCATGGCGTCGTCGACCACGTGGATTTCCACGTGCTGCGCTTGGCGATGAGCGGTTTTGAGCAGCAAGCGGTGTCCGGCGTGAAAACGGTCAAAGGTGCCACCGACCAAACACCGCAGAAACGGTCGGTCGCCCATGGCGCAAGGAGCGAGCAACAGCCTTTCATCCCATCGCTACGCTGCGGCCTTGTCATGCAGGTCTGTGCCCCGGCACCTAACGGCCTCTCTCACAGGTGACTCCGAGGCCTGACCCTCGGTGCCGGGGCGTGCTGTCCGGTAGGGTGGTTGTCTTGAGTTCATCCTGACGTCGCTCAAGGACCCATAACCTACCGATGGTTTACCGCATTGCACCGTGCCTCATTCCCCGAAGGGTCAGCCCGGTCTTCGATTGCGGCCGTACCGTGGTGTCAGACGTCATTGCTCTTTCACAGTCGCTCAGCCTGATGTTGCAGGTACGGTAGAGGCTGCTCCAGCCCCCACCATTTGAAATCATCGTTGGTCAACAAGCCTCGCCGCGTACTGGCGTGAAAGCAGCAAGGCCGCCACACGAGGGCAGCCGTATTGGAACACATCGGGTGTAAACCCTGGCCATTGGTCCAACGGACGGACCAACCAACCGATGCTCGGATGGGACATCCCCAAAGGTACCGGAGACCGTTGTTCGTATGCCAAGGTCATGTCCAACAGTTCTGCCAGCGGATCGCTGCCTGGGCCATCGGCAAGCATGCGAACAGCGCTGAGGTCATCGCCATTCAAATTCCAACCCGGGTGAAGGTGAGGCACACCCGGAACACCGCACCGCTCACCGGATGTTCGGGCGAGCAGCACCGTCCATGGGAATGCATGTTCTGCCAGCCAGGTGCGTCCAGTGGAGGCTTCCAGTTGTGTCCGCAACCATGCACCAGCGTAACTCATCCACCATCGGTCTGGCAGGACCCTCATGCACCGGCGTTGGAAGGCTGGCGTCACGGGCTCTTGGCCTTGGAGGTGGCCGACAAGCTCAGCCCACACCCTCAACAGCGAATGGCTCTCCATCCGCTCGGCTCGTTGAAGCCATGACTCGAGTTCATCCGAACCTCGCAGGGGTTGGTGGGTGCCCAACACGGCTTCAAGCACCGCATCGGCGAGCACCGGAGAGGACCACCAGTGTTCAACGGCCTGTTGAAACAATGACCGGTGGTCGGGTCCGTGCAGGGTTGGGCTGCACAGCACCATCAACGCCGCCCAGCGACGGCGATGTGGGTCGTTCATCGCGTCCGCCAACCCAAGCACCATGGAAGGGTCGTGGCTCACGGCGTGGGCGAACCGCTCAACGCTCCGACGCTGCCAGGATTCACTGGCATGGCCCATCACGTCAACGAGACGATGAACGGGCATGCTGTCGGGTGACATCAAGCCCAACCAATCGGCTGACAAGCGCTCAGCGATGCGAAGCGCTCGGCCGGGACGGCTTTCGGGGGGCGAAGCGATCCACGCCGCCAGGGGAGCGCGATGTTCCACGCGGTTGGCCAACCGTTCGTCGCCCGTCGGGAACACGAACAATGCGGCTTCAAACGCTTCACGGTGTTCCAAAGGCCACGCACCGGTAAACTCCTTGGCTTGAACCTCGCCAGATTTGGCCGCCAGCTGCAATTCATCGGCACTCGAGGGAAACCTCGGCGACCGGAACCGTCCGTCCCCTTTCGACCGGATGCGGACGGTGAGTCGAACGTCGTGAAGTTGGACCTGAATCGTTCCAAAATCAGGGTCTGGGGTGACAGCACAATCAACGTTGTCGGGTTTTGGGATGCTGGCGGATCGGGTGATCACAGCCCAACACGCTGGGTGTTTCATTGCCGAGCCGAGCACAGCGGCCTCCTCTTCGCCGAACGCCCAGTCCACGACGAACGGACGGTCACCACCCGCCATCAAGTGGTCCACGATGGCTACGACGGCTTGGGCTCTCATGGAGCGGGTGTTCACGGCGTGAATCTCCGACGTCTCCAACCCCCATTCCACAGGGCCAAAATCTTCTACCAAGGCACGCGAGAGCGCACTGGTTGAACCGTCGTTGGAGCCAACGGTGCGCACCAAGTCCTCCACCATCGTTGCTCGGCGAGCTGCCGACATGCGTGGGTGACGGCGTGCCAACCAAGCGTTGATGGCATCAAACGGCAAGCGAGGAACGGTCTGCAGATGTTGATCGGACAACACCACAGCATGGGTTGCGTAGGCACGCACCATCAGCCCGCGTTCCGTCACGTTGGGCAAGCAGGCCCAGGTGCTGGGCGGGGGTCGGAGCTCGAGTTCGGTACCTTCAACGGTGCCCAACGCCACCGTCCCTTGATTCAGAAACACCGGATTCTGCGACGGCATGGACGACGAAAACCAAGCGTCCGTGACGAGGCTGCTGGTGCAGGTGCTGGCCAACAACCGAGCCCGAACCACCCCCACCGCTTGGGGTTGAAGGTAGGCGTCGAGCCCTTGTGCGTCCGAGGCCGAAGGAGGAACGGTGGGATCGAGCGTGGCCAAGTCGTACCACTTCACTTCATCGGGGGGTGCGTGCAACCACCACCCCCCTTGGTTTCCCGTGGAACTGAGTGGTACATCCGGGCGGCCTTCAGGGATGAACATCAGGGCTGAGGACGGGGGAATCGCGTAACCAATCAACACGTCATCGCCCTCGACCTGCAACACCACCCCGGTACGATGACGAGGGATCTCGTCGAATCGACCCGCGATCTTGGACAGGGCATCCGCGTCGAGGCGTGCGCGCCCTTGCGTCGTGAGGGAGTAGGCGGCGTTTCGCAAGCCGTGGGCTTCGTCCCGACGCACCAACCCCTGTTCCCTCAATTGCTTGCACGCCAGCGAAGCGTGCGGCATCCGCAACCCCAAGGCTTTGGCCAACTGAGACACGGTGGAGGGCTGTCGCAACAAATGAAGCAGTGCCTGTCGATGAACCGCAGAACGCAAGCCGGTTGCAGGCATGAACTGTCACCTCAACAACATCCAGCGTCGCCCCTTTGATAAATTATTCCAACAAACATGCTTTTGGTTACAATTTGTTATGCATTTCCAGTGGAAAGGTCGGCACATCCTTACAAAATCCATCGGAGATGTAGAAAAAACACCTGATTTCGGTCATGAACGGTAACCAACAAACCAAGATTGGAGCAACGGTTATATGAGCGGCCTCGCTCCTGTAAGACAACGGCACACTCCTTTGAAGAGCCGCACAAAATTGACAGGAGGTAACGACGATGAAAACAACCAGAATCCGAGAGAAGATCAAGAAGTTCCTGGGCGACCGCCCCCGAAACACCGCCGAGATTCTGGAACACATCAACAGCACCATGCGCCACGGCACCACCAGCCAGCAGCTGGGCAACGTGCTCTCGAAGGACAAGGACATCGTGAAAGTCGGCTACATCAAGCGGTCGGGCATCCTCTCCGGCGGCTACGACATCTGCGAATGGGCCACCCGCGACTGGGTGTCTCAGAACTGCCCCGAGTGGATCGAGGGCACCCCCATCATCGTCGACAGTGAAGGCAACTTCACGACCTCCGCCGACGAGAGCCTCTGAGGCTGCAGACCCTCGTTCTCGCCGAAGCGTGCAGCGGCCGTTGATCGCTTTCATCGAGCTGCGGTTGGAACTCTGTTCTCGTCGAACTGTAAACTGACCGACTTGAAGTTCATCCATCGGTGAACGCTCCCTGAATCAGTGAAGGGACATTGTTTGGAAATCTCACATTTAGAACGAAGGTAATATAAGCGGACGAATGAAACAAATGCCATGAACAAAGGCATGGCTTTTCTTCTTGTTTCGTTGCTCTTTTCGTGTTCGTTGTCAGGATGCTTGGGCCGAAGCAGAAGCGATGATGGCGACGGCGGGAACATGGGCTCGCCTGCAGAAGTCGATTCTGAAGAATACAATGTCCTGTACGTCGGTCACAGTTTTGGACGAATTTTTGCCCAAACACTCCAAGACTACGCTCACGATGCAGGGTTCCCAGATCATGCACAGTACATCGAAATGAGCGGTGGCGCATCCGGAGCACCGGACGCCTTGTGGGCCGATGATGACCACCGCAGGAACATCAAGGCATACTTGGACACAGGCGAGATCGACGTGTTCATCATGATTTGTTGCAGCATTGAATTCATGGAATCCGGACTCCAATCGGATGAAGCCATTTGGAATTTCACAGGGTATGCACTCGAGCAAAATCCGGCGACCAGAATCGGCTTGGCACTGCCGTGGAAGGATTACCCATCCGAGTATGCCGATGCAGAAGAGTACACCGATGGCTCGGACGAAGCCTATGCGTCGTGGAAGCGATTGGCATCGAACTTGAGCTCGGATCACCAAGGTGCTGATGTGTTCACCTTTCATCATGGAGCACTGGCGTACGAATTGCGAGAGATGTTCGAAGCGGGCGAACTCGAGGGCGATATTGAGGACATGACGGGCTCAGCAGCAACTTCGATTTTTACAGACTACAAAGGCCATGCCGGGGACATGATGGTCGACACAGGTACGCTCATCTGGCTTCATGCAGTTCATGGGGTGGACCCCATGGATGTGCCAGCGTTCAACCAATGGAACACCGACATCCGGGTCATCGCAGACACGCTTCTCGACGAGGAAGATCAAGCATAGCGATGGGACGTTTCGGTGAACCCTCGAACCTTCACGGGTTCAAACAGCGGAAGGTGGAGTTGGGTCTCCTCACGCCAAGAACGAAACACATCAATCGAGAAGTCAGTCACCGGAGAATCGGTCATTGGCCTTCGAAGATGGCCATGGCGTCGTCAACGCTGGCCCCTTCACAGATGATGGCGTGGCAAGCGGCCGTCATGCGAACGGCTTCTTCCGTGCCCTTCTGATGGATGTTGCGACCGGTTGCGGCACCTCGACAGCCCGAGACGTTGATCTGGTCGTGCAGGCGTTGAAGGAACTCACGAGGAGGCAAGGAACCGCCGCCTGAACAGATGATGCCGGTGCGCCCTGCAGCCTCCACAGCGATCTTCAGGGATTCGGGTTGGCTCATACCGTCCCAAGCACGGGGGTAGTTCACCTTGGCGAAATCCGCACCGATGCAACTGGCCACGCCAGCAGCGCCCGAGATGAGCTGCGGGTCCTTTTCATCGGTGACCGCTTGGCCCCGGGGGTACATCCAGACCACGGAAATCATGCCGAGCTCGTGGGCTTGGCGAATAAACTGCGCCGCTTCGGTCAGCATTTCGTGTTCGAATTCACTGCCGATGTAGACCGTGTAGCCGATGCCAACGACGTTGATGCCGTTGTGCACCAGCGACATGACGTCGTCCATGTCCCACAGCGCTTGGCTGATGGGGTCACGTTGCGAGGTCTTGACGAGGTGCGACTTGGAGTTCAATTTCACCAGGTAGGGCACTTCAGGGTGGTCGCGAGCGTATTGAGCGATGAGGCCGCACTGTCCGGCGAGCACACCGATGGTGCCATCTGCGTGGGCCCGAGCGCCGATCTCAAACAGATGGCCGGGGTCGTTGGACGTCAACGGGATGGATTGCCCTCCGTCGTAGAAATCGTCGTTGAGGTGCTCAATTTTTTGGTCGCAGGCAAACAGGTTCATCGAACCCGTGCCGGCCGTGGCCAGCTTCATGTTCTCGATGTACGTCTCAATCAGTTCGTTGGGCACGTCAGCCGGGACATGAAATTCCGTCATTGGACTCACCGTTGCCTTCACTGGCCCGTAAAGTTGGCCACACGCTTCTCCACGTAAGCGGCGATGCCTTCCTTGGCGTCCTCACTGTTGAACAGCGCAGCTTGGAGTTCACGCTCAAGGGCGAGGTGGTACTCGAAGGGAATCTCGGGACCGGTCTGGCAGGATCGCTTGATGTTGCCGACGGCCTTGACAGCCTTGTTGGGCAGCGTGAATTGGCTGCACCAGTCGAGGATGTCACGGCGGAAGTCGTCAGCGTCACCTTCCCAAATGTGGTTGATGAGGTTGCAAGCATGAGCGTCCTCGAAGGACATGAGTTCACCGGTCACCATCATTTCGAGGGCCTTGGCCTTCCCAATCAGGCGGGTCAGACGGGCGGTACCGCCGGTTCCTGCCAACACACCGAGGTTGATCTCGGGCAGACCGACCTTGCCGGAGTTCTTCCGAGCGATACGAATGTCGGCGGCCATGGCGATCTCCAACCCACCGCCAACAGCGTGACCGTTGATGGCGCACACCACGAGTTTGGGCGTTTGCTCCAAACGGGAGAGGGTTTCGTTGGCGTGAAGGCAGAAGTTGTACTTGAAGCCGGGCGTCACGCTGTTGAGCATCTGGATGGAAGCCCCTGCCGAGAAGAAAGAGGCCCCGTTCCCGGTCAGGACGATGCAGGTGACATCGTCGTCGAAGCGAGCACGCACCACGGCTTCGTCAATGTCCCGCATCATGCCGTGGGTGTAGGTGTTGGGGGAGCGGTCGTTGGGACCCTCCAACGGTGCACCTGCCGAGTCCGAGGTGAGTTCAATGACGGCGATGCCGTTCTCGGTCACGCCATAGTTAACGAGGCGGTTGGGCATGGGTTCAAGTTTCAATCCGTAGAGGTCGCTCATGTTTTTGCCCAGCCTGAGGGGTGTTATGAACAAATCGCTGACACCCGTTGACGGCCAGCGCCCGGTCGTGGCGTGGGGTTTGAAGCCCGGCGCCGCCTCGCCGGTCCATGCTCGAGCGAATTGTGGTGGAGGAATCCCCGCAGCCGCTCGACCCACAGCGCCTGTTGGCAAAGCTGGACACCGAAGGCTGCGGCGCCGTCGTGAGTTTCGTCGGTTTGACTCGTGGCAAAGAGGGCGACGCCGATGTGTTGCGCTTGGAGTTCGACGCTTGGGAGGGAAAACTGACGGCGGTCTTGGAGCGGCTCGCTCAGGAAGCCATGCACGACCACGGCGTGCTGGCGGTGGCGATGTCCCATCGCATTGGAGCGGTGGGACCCAACGAGCCGATCGTGGCCATCCACGTGGGCAGCCCTCATCGCGCGGAAGCCTTCACCGCATGTTCCTGGCTGATCGACGAATTAAAGCGGCAGGCCCCTCTGTGGAAAAAGGAAGTCACCTCTGAAGGAGAACAATGGAAGGAAGGATTGGGATGAGTGAAAAGCGAATTGAGGGCATCGTTGAGATCGGGCACAAACCGGTGGTGGAGCGACGAGCGGTGGCCGAGGGGCGCCTGAGACTTCAACCCGCCACCAAAACGGCCATCGTTGGGGGTGCCATCAAGAAAGGTGACGTGCTGGAAGCCTCCACCATCGCTGCGTTGCAGGCTGTGAAGGACACCCCTCGCATCATCCCCCACTGCCATCCCATTCCGCTCGAAGGGACCAGCGTGGATTGGCGGTGGGAAGACACGCACCTCTGTTGCACGGTCGAGGTGGCGGCGCACTACAAAACCGGCATCGAAATGGAAGCGCTCACCGGCGTGGCTGCTGCACTGCTGTGCGCCTTTGACATGGTCAAATCCCTCGAAAAGGACGAGGACGGTCAATACCCAACCGCCGTGATGGAAGGCCTGCGGGTGCTGGACAAGCACAAAGGGTCCACGGCCTGACCCGAACCCTGCCACCCACGCATGTTGGCGACGGGCACGGCCAACCCGCGCAGGATGTTCGGAGCGCGCAGAGGGACCGGATGAAGCCAATCCTTCCGACCGTTGGGTTCATTCATCCGCCGCGGTTGCTTCTTGTTATGGGCACAACCGCTGACCTTGCTCACCACTTCCTCGAAGCCGTTGACCAGGCCGCCATCGCCAGTGCTGCATGGCGGGGCAAGGGGGACAAAAACGCCGCCGACGATGCAGCCGTTGAAGCCATGCGGCGCACCTTTGACGCCGTCCCGTTCGACGGACGTGTCGCCATCGGTGAGGGCGAACGGGACGAAGCTCCGATGCTCTACATCGGTGAACCCCTCGGGTCCATGGTCGGTCACCCCGACGCCACGCGCATCGACATCGCCGTCGACCCGCTCGAGTGCACCAACAATTGCGCCGACAACTTGCCCAACTCCATCGCTGTGCTGGCCGCAGCCCCACGGGGGACCCTGCTTCACGCTCCCGATTGCTACATGGACAAGCTGGCAGCCGGTCCGCTCTTGGCCGAACACGTCGCCTTGGAGGGCGGCGTGGCCTACAACGTGGAGCAGGCGATGCACGTGCTGGACCGACCTGCCGAAGAGGTGCGCATTGTCGCCCTCGACCGAGAGCGCCATCGTGACCTGTTCGCTGAGATCAAGGCAACCGGCGCCCAACTGGACCTGCTCGGGGACGGCGACGTGTCGGGTGCTATTTGGGCGGCCAAGGACGACGGCCCCTACGACATGCTGATGGGCATCGGCGCCGCCCCTGAAGGCGTGATTTCCGCCACCGCCATTCGTGGCCTTGGCGGCATGTTCGAAGGCCGTTTGGTGTTCCGTTCGGACGAGGAAGAAGCGCGTGCTGCCACCATGGTCAACGACGATTTGACCCGCTTGTGGCGAGCCCACGACTTGTGCAAGAGCGAGGACGCTGTCTTCGCTGCCGCCGGTGTGTGCGACGGGTACCTTCCCGGCGTGGTGGTGAACGACACCACCACCACGACGTTCAACGAACTCATCGACGTGGCCAAAGGCACCGTGGTTCGTGACACCGTCACCCGACCGCTTTGAAGCAACAAGAGGAGCGGGCATGCCACAACAACTGCGCATCGACGTGCGTTTGCCCGACGGGCACTGGGCAGGGGACGTCACCCGATCCAACCCCTCGGCCGTGCTTCGCATTGAACAGCACATGCCACTTGGACGGGGCCGTGGTACCGCTCGCTGCTGGTCCGATCAATCGCTCAACGACACCGTTCAGGCCCACGATGGCATCGACGACCTCACCCCGTTGGATGAGGGGCATTTCAACGTCAACATCTCGGCCGGGGGAGGCGGCTTCCTTCGCCCGCTGGTGGATTTGGGCGTTGTTCCTCGTACCCCGTTTGAAGTTCGGGACGGTTGGGTGGAGTGGACGGTTGAAGGCAGCACGGAACAGATGCGTGAGCTGATGGCTCGGTTTCGCTCGGACGAGACGCCCTACCGCCTCCTCTCAACGCGCAGCACCGGCTCTCGCCTTCTGACCCCTCGCCAACGAGAGGTGTTTGAGGTGGCCTCGAGGGAGGGATACTGGGACGTCCCACGACGCATCACGTTGACCGAGCTGGCCACGCTGTTGGGAGTCGCAAAATCCACGCTCTCCAACCAGTTGCAACGCATCGAATCCGCCGTGTTCAGCACCTTCACCGACGACATCCGGCGCCTCAGTGGCTAACATGTTCGTGCGAACATGTTCGTAAAGGGTATAAGGAGGGCGCCATCCACCTGCAACCATGGACAACCTGCCGAAGACATGGGACGACTGGATCAACAATTTCGAGAAGTGGCAAGACACCGTCGGCTACAAGCGTGAATGGATGGGTGACTTCGACCTCTCCATCCAATTCGACTGGGAGCGCGCCGGCGACGTCATCGAATTCGGCGACTACGAAGGCCGTGCCAAGTGGGAGCGCTCGCTTCAGGTCCCCCACCAGAGCATGCGGGACGCCCTCATCAGCATGATCACCGTTCAGGGTGACACCGAGTTCGCTTCGGTCGAACAGCAGCGTCACCTCTTGGCCACGGCGCCCACCGACTACGACCGCTACGCAGCCGCTCGCATCATGGCCGAGGAACAACGCCACGGATGGCAAATGGCCTACCTTTTGATGACCTACTTCGGACAACAAGGCCGACGCGAGGCCCAAAAGTTGCTTGAGCGAAACGCCCAGGACGGCGACCGCTTGTTGGGCGCCTTCAACCGCCCCATGCCCCACTGGCTGGATTTCTTCTGCTACACCATGTTCGTGGACCGTGACGGCAAGTTCCAACTCGGCATGCTCTCAACCTCGGCCTTCAAGCCCCTCGCCGCCAGCATGGGGCCCATGCTCAAGGAGGAATCCTTCCACCTGGGCACCGGCTCCAACGGACTGCGCCGTGTCATCAAGGCCGGTGTCATTCCGCTTGACATGTTGCAGCGCTACATCAACAAGTGGGTGTCCACCGCCCACGACCTGTTTGGTGTCGACGAATCTTCCTCGGCTCACTGGGCCTACGTGTGGGGTGTCAAAGGCCGCTGGGACGAGCGCAAGAAGCTCGAAGCCGGTACCGAAGTCGACAAGGCGACCCTCAACGAAGAGGCTCGCGGCCACTACCACGACGAAATCGTGCGCGAGGTGGAGAAACTCTGTGGCTACCTGCCTGAAGGCGCCGCCAAGCTCTACGTCCCCCACGAGAACTTCAATCGAGAGATCGGGACCTTCAAGCGTCAGCGCATGACCGTCGAAGGCACTGAATTCGAAGGCTCTGATGACGAGTGGGCTGCCTACAAGGCTGCTCACCTGCCGACTCCTGAAGACGAAGCAGCTCTCAAGGAACTCTTCAAGCAGCAGTGGGTGGCCGAGAAGCCAATGACGGCTCGTCAAATCGCTTCCGGCATCGGCGCCAAGGCCTGAGGTTCGGTGACCACCATGATCCCCGTCGCCCTGTACGGCGTGGATGCCGACCGATGCGAGGCTTTCTTTGAAGCCCTGCCCGGTTTGGTAACCGACGCTTACGAAGACCGCTCCTACCTCGAGGCGCTGTACGCCGTCGAGAAGGACCACTCCATCGACCACGTTCACATCGCCGACGAATGGTCCGACAGAGACCCCTACGCTTGGCCCGAGGACGTGGTGAATGAAGTTGAGATGGTGTTGCGCACCGCCTCCTACCCGGACGTTGCCCACCTCGAGCACCTGATGACCCTTGACGGCGTGGATGCACAGCGGATCTCGGAATGGATGCACTTCTCCACCAACCTCTACCCCATCTACTCCGAGAAAGCCTGCGATGCCCTCGAAGCCATGGGACTTCCCACGCCCTACAAACCGGGTGACATCGCCAGTTACGGACTGTACGTCAGTCGCCTTGAAGGACTCAAACTCCATGCCCCAGCCGCTGGACTTCCGGAAATCGGCCTCCCGAGGACCCGGATGCTCCAGCTGGGCTTGGAGCGGTTTGAATGAACAACGGCGCCGTCCATCTCAAGTTGGCCATCGTCGCTGCCATTTGGGGGTTCGGCTGGCCCGCTGGACGCGTGGTGGCGGCCGAAGTTGAGCCCATTACCGGTGCGCTCCTGCGCTACATCATCGTCGTCGCCATGTTCCTTGCCTACCTCAAAAGTTCAGACCAGTGGTTGCTCCCCTCCAGGTCCCAATGGAAGGTGATCGTTGCCATCGGCTTCTTCTCCACCTTCTGCTACCAGGCCCTCTTCATGTACGGCATGAAGCACACGGCGGCGGGTGACGCGTCGTTGATGATCACGTTCAATCCCCTGTTTACGGCGGTGCTGGCGGTGTTTTTTCTCAACGAAGCCATGCATCGGCGTTTGTTCTTCGGATTGTTGCTCGCGTTCAGCGGCGTGGCGGTGCTCTTCCTGGCCTCCCCCAACATCGACATCCCCACGGCCGACCGATGGTTGGGCAACGTGTTCATTGCCGCTGCGGCCCTTGCGTGGGCCACCTCAACGGTGCTGATGAAAAAAAGCATGAGCGAAGCACCGGCCGATGCCGATGCGCCGCTGTCGCCCCTTCACCTGACCGTCTGGGCCTCGGTGGTGGGCCTCTTCATCCTCGTACCCTGGGCGGGTGTGGAAGTGTGGGACCACGGCTGGCCAACACCGTCACTTGACGCCTGGGTTGGCATCGTGTTCTTGGCCGTGTTTTCCACCGTCGTGGCCTACGTGTGGTTTGCAGACGGCATCCATCGTATCGGGGCTGGAAAAGCGGCCTTCTACGTCTACCTCGTTCCTCCGTTCGGTATCCTCGGCGGGTGGGCCTTGCTCGATGAACGGCTTGGCGCATCGCTGATCCTGGCGTTCTTGCTCATCGTCGGCGGCGTCATCCTGGCCCAACGTCCGCAACCCACCTCCGGGGAACCCTGATGAAGCCAACCCGCTTCGTCGTGGCATGAAGATCAACACCGTGGCCGTCATCGGTGCGGGCACCATGGGGGCAGGCATCGCACAAGTGTGCGCCCAAGCAGGCTGGACCACGCGCTTGTTCGATGCGTTTCCCGAAGGGTTGACCCGTGGTATGGAACGCATCGATGCCTTCTGGGACAAGGGCATCGCCCGTGGCAAAACCACACCCGAGCAGAAAGCCGAATGGGCAGGGCGCCTGACGGCGGAAACCGACATGGCGGCAGCGGTCAGCGACGCCGACTTGGTGATCGAAGCCGTGCCGGAACTTCCTGAGTTGAAGGCCAAGATCTTCGCTGAACTGGACGCCCTCGCGCCCGAGCACGCCGTGTTGGGGACCAACACCTCATCGCTGTCCATCGCCGACATCGCTGCGGCCACGCAACGTCCCGACCGTGTCATTGGGATGCATTTCTTCAACCCCGTCCCCATCATGTCCCTGTTGGAACTGGTGCGTCACAACGCCACGTCCGAAGCCACCGTTCAAGCCGCACAAGCAGCCGGAGCGGCCATGGGAAAAACCACCATTCTGGTCAAAGACGTGCCCGGGTTTGCCACCAGCCGATTGGGCGTGGTGTTGGGCAACGAAGCGATTCGCATGCTCGCCGACGGTGTGGCGAGTGCCAAGGACATTGACACCGCCATGGTGCTCGGCTACCGCCACCCCATGGGGCCGTTGGCCCTGACGGACCTGGTGGGGCTGGACGTGCGCCGGGACATCCTGCTGAACCTCCAGGCCTCCTTCAACGACGACACCTACGCCCCCCATCCCTTGCTGGAACAGCTGGTTGCCGAGGGCGCTCTGGGCAAGAAAACCGGAAAGGGGATTTACGATTGGTCCTCCGGTGAAGCGGTCGAACGTGAGCATCGCCTTGACTGACCAAACATCTAAGCCCGTCAGGGCCGGCCAGCAGGCATGAACAGCGGTTCAGTTTGGCCCAACCCCAACCCTACGAGCGACCCTGAACCGTCCACTGCACCGGCTGAGGCAACAAGCGCCACCGGCGTACCACCCGCCGGCTCCAGCGTCACCGGTGTTCCGCCGTCCTCGGCGTTCACGAGCGGCTCAATTCAGCCTGGCACGGGTGCAACGAACATGATGCCCGGCGGCGGTATCCCCGTGGTGGTCGGGGACGAAGGCAAATCTCCCAAAGTACCGTTCATCGTGGCCGGCGCTCTCGCTGCCATCGGTGTGGTTTGTTTTCTCATCTCGGCGGCCATCGGTGCTTCTGCCATCGGTGCGTTCGAGGACCTCTCCACCCGGGAGTACACGACGCAGCACGGCGACAGTGTGACCCTCACGTACGACGATGAAGACGGCTTGGGCGAAGAGGGATGGTACCTGTTGATCCCCGGTGACCCAAAGGCCGATGTGAACGACAACGGCATCATGGACGATTGCGAAGGCATCGCCTTCACCGTGACCGACGGCCAAGGCAACGACGTCTCGGCCCAAGTGGCGAGGATCTCCTGTTCCACCGACACGGTTGCAGAATCCTCCAACGCCGGTGAGCCCTACTTCGACATCGAGGATCACATCGTCGTGGCCCGCATGTGCTACACCATTGAAGAGTACAACGACAACGGCGAGTACACCCAAGAGCACGATTGCTCGGAAGGCGACACGTTCACCTTCAGCAACAACGCCAGCGTGAACATGAGCGTCGTGGACCTGGATGCGATGTACATTCCCGTCATCGAGGACGCTATCGGCGCCGGTATCGGTGCGTTTGCTGCTGGAGCCGCCGGGTGCTTCACCATGTGCGGTGGCTTGATCGCGCTCGTGATGGCGCTGATTCGTGTGAGCTCGAAGCCCAAAGGTGCAGCACCGATGCAACAGCAGTTCATCATGCAGTGATCATTCAAACTTCGGCGGTCGCTTTTCGAGGAAGGCACGAACGCCTTCCTTGAACGCAGGCGTGGTGCCTGCAGCTTCGATCAGCGTCCGTTCATGATCGAGGTGGGTTGCGAAATCGTTGTCCGTTTGGACATGAAGGAGATGCTTGGTCGCTTCCTTGGTGTG
>WTJK01000061.1:50515-65970 GCA_011524855.1 Methanobacteriota archaeon
CCGGTCAACGACCGAATCAACGCCGGCGCGTTCTGTGCCTCAATCGCCGTTTGGAAGGCATGAATGTCGGCACCAGCGGAAAAGAAACGCCCTTCACCCGTGAGGACGATGGCCGTGGTCGCGGGGTCGCTCAAGCCCGCATCAATGGCTTCGGCAATTTGAGGAAGAAAGGCTTCCGAGAACGATTGGGTGGAGGATTTTCCAGCCATCGTGATGAGGCGCACCTTGTCCAGCTGCTCGACACGGACGGCCATCGAATCCCTCACAACTTCACGTTGACGTTCTTCACCTTGGTGTAGAAGCGAAGGGCGTCCTGGCTTTGCTCAACACCGATGCCCGAATGCTTCCAACCTGTGAATGCGGTCTGGGGGAACGTGATGGGGTATTCGTTGATCGACACCATACCGCATTCCAAGTCGCGAGCCATGCGGTGAGCACGGCTGAGGTCGTTTGTCCACACACCGTTGAGCAACCCGAAGGGTGTGTTGTTGGCCAAGGCCAGTGCCTCTTCCTCGGTTTCAAACGGCGTCACGGCGAGCACGGGTCCAAACAATTCGTCCTGGAACAAGAGGTCGTCCTGACCCACGCCCGTGACCACGGTGGCTTCCATGAACGCACCGTCACGTTCGAGGGCGTGCCCACCCAACACGACGGTTCCACCTTGCTTCAGTCCAGCTTCGAGTTTCCCAAGCACTTCGCTTCGGTGACGCTCATGGACGAGGCTGCCCATGCGCACGCCCTCCTCCAGTCCAGGGCCGACCGGCCACTTGCTCACTTCAGCACAGACCGCTTCCACCAACGCATCGTGAACGTCGCGGTGAACGAGGAGACGGGAGCCGGCCCAACACATTTGACCGGCGTTCATGAAGATGCCAAAGCAAATTGCCTTGGCAGCGTACTTGAGGTTCGCATCAGCGAACACAATGTTGGCCCCTTTGCCACCGAGTTCAAGGGTGACCGGTGTGAGGTTTTCACTGGCCTTGGCCATGACCGCCTGTCCGGTGGGTACTCCGCCTGTCAGGACCACGCCGTCCACACCGGAATGACCGGCGAGGGCATCCCCTGCCATGGCACCCGAGCCCGTCAGCACCTGAAGCACACCCGAAGGCAAGCCCACGTCTGCGTCATCGATGGCGCGTGCCCAAGCGAGCAGGGACAGCGGCGTCCAGGAGGCTGGCTTGGCGATGACGGTGCAACCAGCAGCCAACGCTGGTGCGATGGAACGCAGCGCCAACTGAAGCGGGAAATTCCAAGGCACGATGTGGACCGTGACGCCGAGGGGTTGGCGAAGGGTGTAGTTCAAACGAGGTCCTGGGACGGGAATGGTGCTGCCTTCGATCTTGTCGGACAAACCGGCGTAGTATTCGAGCGTCCATGCGCCGTATCGAATCTCGGAGAGCGCTTCGCGAAACGTCTTCCCGTTGTTTTCGGATTCAAGTTTGGCAAGGGCCTTGGCGTTCTGATAGGTCACGGCTGCCATTTTGTTCAAGATACGCCCACGCTGAGCCGGGTCCATGGCCTTCCATTCCGGTGCGTTCAAGGCTGCTCTTGAGGATTGGACGCAACGCTCCACGTCATCCAAGGTGGCGCGTGGAACGGTGGCGATGGTTTCGCCGGTTGCAGGATTCAGCACATCGCTCGTCGCACCGTCGCTGGCGGCGCACCAAGCACCGTCCAGCCACATCGTTTCCTCGGTCATGGTTGAACCACCCGGTGCCGCTTCAAAGCCGCATCGGTGCACCACCATGAACAACCCACCTCAAGGGATTGAACGAGAACAAACCTCATGGCGTGCCCACGGTGTGACCTGCCCATGGCTCAGCGCATCGGGTTGTCCCAAAGCGCCGCACAGGCCATGACCACGCGACCGCCCCGTTTGTTGCTCATCGCAGGCGCCACGGGCGTGGGCAAATCCACCGCAACGGTGGGTTTGGCAAACCGCTTGAACATCACGCGAGTCATTTCCTCCGATGCCATCCGAGAGATCATGCGGGCCACGTCGGACGGGGAACAGCAACCGGCGCTGCATCGCTCCTCCTTTTCGCACGGCGAATCGGGTGAAGCGGTCAACGACTGGTTGTCCACGTGCCGGGCGGTTGAACCCGGGCTGAAGGCCACGATGAGCCGAGCGCGGAGAGAAGGCATTGACCTCATCGTCGAGGGGGTGCACCTCGTTCCGAGCGCACGGTTGTTGCGTGATTGGACGGATGGGGGTGGCGTGGCCCTCGGGGTGGTGATGGTGGTGGACGACCCCACCGACCACCGGGCGATGTTGAAATCGCGGGACGCCCATTCCTACCGTCGCTCGGATCGTTATCTGGCCAACTTTGACCGCATTCGTTCCATCCAAGACGGGCTCATCGAACGAGCAAAAATCGCCAATTGGGACCAGGTGGACCCCACAAGGGTCGACGATGTGGAGCGCATCGTGACGTTGCTGGAGCGAACCGTTCGGGACCACCAATGAGTGGGCCTCAGGCGTCAATGGTGAACGCCACGTCGAAGGTCAGCATCGCCTCGCCGTCCGACACACCGAGTTCCCCCGTGACCTCCAACGTGTCAGCATCGAGCTGAGCAACGCTCATTTCGGTGATCTTGATTTCAACACCCCGCAACTCGCCGTGATGCAACAGGTCGTCATGAACCGAAGCAACGGCCAATTCGGCCGCTTCCAGCCCCTCCAGGCCGCCGTCCATCCACAAGTCTGTGCGAGCCTGGGTGAGCGGTTGCAACTGGTCGAGCACCTCCTCGGTAGCGACCAAGACGTCGTCCGATGCGGGTTCATGCGGCAAGGTCAACCCTGCAACCTTGACACCAAAAATCGCCATGGACAGCAAAGACATCAGCAAGACCACGCCGGTGGCGAGCAGCATCTGAGCACCTTCTCTGTCCTGCAGGTCGCTCTGCTGCATCAAGCACCACCGCCTCTCGCCCAAACATCGAGCGTCACGGTCCAAGCGTGTGGACCAACCACCACGAGCCGATGAACGGCCACCGTCCCACCGGAGGGTGTTCCCACCGTGCCGTGCGGCGTCGAGGTGGCGCTGTCCTTGGCCAACCAGCAATTGCCTTCCTTTCCGGCCGGCAACGCCGACTGAAGGAGGTCGCATGCGGCTTCGCGATCGTCGGCTGACAGCAGTTCACCCAACCGATGGTCACCGTCGGTTTCTGCAGGGACGCCCAAACCGTACCGTATGGCATCCTCACCGGCCATCTCCAGTGAAGCGTCCAGCGCAACGGAAGACGAATCAGGGACGTCGACGCGGATTAGGAACGTGGCCGACATGAAGAACAGCCAAAACAACGTCAGCATTTCCAAAATATGGATTTGACCGCCGTCGTCGTCCTTCACGCTAGTCACCCCAATAGAGCGGGGTGGGGACGAATGTACCGGATGACGGGTTGAGCCCCGGCACTTCCGTGATACCGATGAGATCGGGGGAGAAGGCCACGAAGTTGAACACGAGCAGGGCCACGACGATCATCATGCCGGAGTGCTTGAAGCCGGTAGAGAACCGTCCAGTCGCCATCAACCCGGCCATGGAGCCGTTACCAAGGGCTTGCATGGTGACACCGTAATAGAAAATGGTCACGAAAAACAGCGGGTCAATGTTACGAATCGTCATGTTCCCGATGGTTTGACCGCCGCTGTCGCCGCCGTCCTCACCACCGCTGTTCGAACCGGCGATGGCCGGGATAAACACCTTGGCCAGAACGACGATCACGCCGAGGAAAACAAAGTACGACGTCCAAATCACCGCAATGTAAGAGCCAATGGCACGTTTTCGTTCACCTTCCAAGAACTTCAGTTCTCGGGAGTCGTTCGCGGCGGTGACCAGAATGTCGGAGATCTTTCCACCGGCACGGTCAGCTTCGGCGATGAGGGCGATGGCCCGTTGAACCAGCGGGGTCCCCACCCGATCGGCAAATTGACGGATGACGTCGCTGAACTTGATGCCCCAACTCAATTGGTCGGACATTTTCTTGACTTCGTCATTGAGTGCCCCGTATTCGGACGTCGCAAGGGTCTGAACAGCGACCGTCATCGACAGACCACCTTTCCAGTACTCGGCCAGGTCGCGCAGGAAGTCGGGGAACTTCTCCTCCACCTCGTTTTTGGCATCCTCCACCTTTTCCCAGTAGTAGGAGGCCGGGTAGATGAAGAAAAAGAACGTCAAGCCGAACCAGTTGAGGAAGATGGTCGGATGGATGCTCACGGGGCCCACCGAAACTTTGGGTCCGAGCCAGAGGGATTTGTTGTTCATGTTGCTGGGAATGCCGTCGTAATAGTGGACGGTCATGTCGAACGTGATTTCCTTGAGGAATTGTGTGTCTTCAGCTGACATGAACACAAGCTCGTAACGGGTGTCCGGGTCGATGGTGACCATGTCCAGCCCACAATTTCCAGAGTTGGCGGTCCCGTTGTAGTACTCGAGAACCTCACCGCGCGGCGCACGGATGGCCACGGTGTAGTCGTAATCGTCCACGGCCTCCACAGTGCAGTTCAACCACAGTGGCTGAAGCACCACGGCGCCGCCGGTTGCTTCCGGAGGCACGCCGGGAACGTCGAAATTTTTGCCACGCTTGGTGACCGAGGTCCATTCTTCGCCCTCCCACGTGATGCGGTCGGGAGCGTCCCTGAGAATGTTGCACGTTTCATTGGCCGTGTACGTCGGTTGCTGGTTGGTTTGGAAGAATTCGCCGGTGGGATTGCCGGCTTCATCCTGAGCGGTGGCGCCGCAGTACATGTTGGTGAACATGGGTTCACCGTTGGCGGTGGGGATGAAGCCGGAATTGGTGATCCAAAACAAGCCGCTTCCAATACCGAGGATGATGGAAAAAAAGAGGATGATGTAGAGCTTGGTCAGGGTCGTGTCGTCTTTGGGCAGGTCAAGGTTGACCACGATTTTCTCCTTCTTTCGCGCCATGACCTCACCCCCTCACATGTCCTGTTCCTTGCTGCTGGTCCACACCAAAATGGCGTAGGCAACGTGAATCATCGGAATGAAACCCAGCACGATGCCGTAGAGCATGCCTTCGCTCATCTGTGCGCCCGAACCGGACACCCAGAACATGATGACCAGCATGACGATCAAAAACAACGGCATAGCAACCGCCACCACAATGTACGATTCGGCCAGCAAAGCGATGGATTCCAAAAAGACACCCAAACGGGTTCGGTTTTCACGCATGTAGTGCTCAGCGCGATTCAAGAAGAACAGCTTCAGTTGGCCACCGGCCGTCAAGGTGCCAACCATGCCCTGGAAAAACTCGGTCAACCATACCGAGGCGGCTCGGTCGACGCTCAGTTTCATGGCGGAAATCAAATCATAACCCAGCAACGTGATGTCGCGGTAAATCATGGCGGCGTCATCGGCCACGTCGCCGTAGATCTCCTTGTTCATTGCCAGTGAACGGAAAATCTTCCCGGGTGTAGCGTTGGCAGCTGACATGGCCGCTGTGTATGAAGCCGCATAGGGCAGGTACTTCTCAATCATGTCACCTCGACGCTTGGCCTCGCGGGCAGCGCCGCCTTTGTTGTACTTGTAGGCCCCGTAGGGAATGAGGACACCACCGACCAGCACGATGATGACCTTCAAGACGGGTGGGAACACTTGCAAGGCGAACTCAGGGCAACCGTTGCCAGGCAAGTTCGGGTCCACCAGGGACGGGTTCCAATACTCCCATTCAAAGCAAGGATCAACGGTGGTGGCATCTTGGATGCCCTCGTAAAAGGCGATCACACCGATTTGTGGAATGAAGAAGATGGCCACAAAGGCCCACGACATCAGGGTGATGGCGATGGAAGTGATGATGACCGTGGAGAGGTAAACCTCCGGCATCATGCCCATGGAACCCTTGACCAAGTCCGCCGACAGTTCCTTGTCTGCACGTGCTCGTTTTTTGACGACAGGGCCGAGGACGCGATTGCAAATCCTCTGCCAGGCCGTCAAATCCATGCTGTTTCCTCCTGTCGCCCGTTACTTCAACCCGTCCACTCGGGCAAGGATCTCGTTGGGCCGGACGTAATACTCCGTGACGATTTGCGAGACTTGGTCGGCCTTGCGGATGTCGTTGAGCACCATCCACTCAAGGATGCGCTTTCGAGTGCGGAGTTCACGCCGCATCTCTTCCTGACTGTAATTGATCTTGACCATGATCTTCTCCAACACGTACGATTTACCGCTGAAGACGAAATCATCGTTCGTCACGTCCCATCGGAACACTTCGTTGGTGATGACTTCCATGGAGTTGGGGTCGATGCCGACAATTTCCACCAGTTGCTTGGTTCGTCGAACACGACGCCCGTTGATACGGGTCTGAATCTGGATGGAACAGGCCTCGAGTGCAGGGAGCAACACACGTGGGATGTCGATCGGCTTGTTTTCAAGACGGTGAACGAGCGATGGCACCGAGTCGGCGTGGACCGTGGAGTACGCACAGTGCCCGGTGGCCATGGCTTGGAACAACACGTACGCTTCTGCACCACGGATTTCACCCACGATGATGTATTCCGGCCGTTCACGAAGGGCGGCTTTGAGCAATTCGAACTCACCGATGACACCTTCATTGGACTCGCCGCCGAACCCTTGTCGTGTCAAACCCGGAAGCCAGTTCGGTTGAGGGATGTTGACTTCACGCGTGGATTCGATCGAGACGATCTTCATTTGCCAAGGGATGAAAATGCACATGGCGTTGAGCGTGGTGGTCTTCCCCGAGGCGGTACCGCCCACAAAGAGCATGGGCACTTCGTTCTGGAAGGCAATCCAGAGGTAGGCCACCATCAGCGAGGACATGGTGCGGAAGGCCACGATGTCGGCCGGTGAGAACGGGTCGTCCTTGAATCGTCGGATACAGAACGAAGACCCACGAGTGGACACTTCACGACCCAGTTTCATGACGATACGGGACCCGTCCATCAAGGTCGCGTCGAGCAGCGGGTCGGCGACGGAAATGTGCTTGCCGCAACGCTGTGCAAGCTTGATCACGTAGGATTCGAGTTCGTGGTCCGTCTCCCAAACACAGGTGGTCTCCACCGACTCAAACTTTCGGTGATAGGCAAAAATGGGCACGTTGGTGCCGTCGAGGGAAATGTCTTCCACGTTGATGTCGTTCATCAGCACGTCCATCTTTCCATACCCGATGAGGTCGCGACGGAGGTAGTAGAACAACTTGGACTTGGATTTCTTGTTGATTTTCATCGAGTAGGACTTGATGACCTTGTCCATGGCCGTCCGAACGTAGGCTTCGGGGTTGGTGTCGATTTCCTCGATGTTGGCCGTCAAGGAGCGGATGAAGATGTCCATGATCTCTTCCCGTTGTTCTTGCTCCTTTTTGGTCAACGGTGGTTCGATGATTTGGTAGATGATGTTGAGGGTTTGCTTGTCGCGAACGATGCGAGCAAAGGCGTGAGGGGGCATCACGGGGTACTTGTCCAACTCATCGTACTGTGCGCGCTGTTTGTTGCGCTGCCGTCGTTCACCACCGCCTTTTTTTCTCGCCATGGTTCTCAACCCCCCCGATTGCATTTGCTTACAGCCTCTCCCCGACTATAACACTTGGGTGAAATGCGCTTCCAAAAGGACGGACTGTGGAGCCGTTTCATGGCCCCAAGAGCAAGGATTCGGACTCAAAAATGCTCAGCCATCCAAGCAACACAGGCGGCCTTGAACGATGGAAGGGGTTGGTTGTTGTCCAACACATCGTCAGCGTTCGCAATCAATCGGTCCAACCCCCACCCAATCTCACGGGCGTTACGGGCCTCAAAGGCGGCACGATCACCGTCTTCGCTGCGCCCTCGTTGCTGAATTCGCTCAAACCGAACCTCGTCGTCAGTCACGATGGCCACCGTCCTGTAGGCGTCTCCCCAACGCTGCGTGAACACGGCGTGCTCTGCGGTGCCGCGCAAGCCTTCGATGAGCACGACCTTGTGGTTTGCGAGGAGCGAATCCACGTGGTCGCACAAACGGACGGCCAACACGTCATCCCCGTGGGCTTGGCGCAGGTCCGCCGCCACCTCACCAAACACGTGGGGCGCTTCATCCAAGCCACGCAAGCGAACCTCTGCCCGAACCATGTCCCCCATCGAGACCACGGGTACACCGGCGTCGATGAGGACGCTGGCGAACTCACCCTTCCCCGAACCGGGCATGCCGCAAACAGCCACGACGTGAGCCATGGCACTCATGCGCCGCCCGCCGCTCATGAAGGTACCCCCCGAGCGCAGGGTTCAGTTGGAGAATTCTGCTCGCCCCCATCGACGGTCCATCAGTTTCCAAAGCACCGCTGAGGCGAACAGCAGCAGCGCTGAGATTCCAATCATGCCCATGTACCCCTGCCGAACCATGGTGTCGTCGTACACCTGGGCGGTGGCGGCCAAACCGTCCTGTGATGCACGTTCCCACCAGTTGCCGTACAGCGAAACATCGCCCTGCGTGAAGGACAGCAGGAACAAGCCGAGCAGGGGCAGCACGGTGCCAATCCAAAACCACACCATGATCGAGGCGTCAAAGATCGCTTTGTTGGGCCGCAGGCCCATCAAAAACGCCGTGAGAGCGACGATGTAAATCGAATTGGCAAACATCACCACGATGCTGGTGGGCAGGGACGCCCATTCGTCCAAACGCCAAGCCATCAGGACGATGAAAATAAGGGAAATCCATGACGTTGCCAAGAAATACACCACCACCTTGGCCCGGATCAAATCCGGCACCTTCAACGGCAAGCCGTTCATGAACTCAGGAGAATCAAGGATCGTGAGCCATGAGTAGAAATTGAACCCGAAGAAACCCAAAAAGGGCGCATAGGAGAGCAGATTGATCGGAATCGGTGCTTCGGCAAAATCCACCAGCCACGCCATGCCCAGCAGCACGAGCAATGGAATGGCGTACGAAACGGTCATTTTCTTGATGGCGCCCGACCTGAACAGGTCGACGAATTCCTTGGCGACGATGAGCCGGACGTGCCCCCGCCCAAGGAAGCCCAGACGCTGATGGATGGGGGAAAACAAGTCACCGCGTTCCACCACGCTCACGTCAAAATCGTCCAGAATGATGAGCGAGGCCCACAAGCCGATCAGCAACGAGAAGAACAAACCGGCAAGAATGGCCAGACCGCTTTGGCTGGCTTGGGCAGCAAGGCCCCACAGCAGCCATTGAGCGGGCAGCCACCCCACGCCCACGGCCACGCCAACAGCCACGATGGCAAGGGGGCCGACCACCGTGAAGGGACGTCCTCGCAACCACAGGGAGGAGGCGAGAAACGAGAGCGCCAAGCCCTGACCCAAAGTGGTGGCCATGGCGACCCATGTCCACGGCAACGACGACCACAGCAGGGGTGTTCGCACCCCTGCCACGCCGTCCATCATGATGCCCAAGGCCATGCCGGAAATGATGGGCGTGAGGATCAGCAGCACGTAGAACAGCAGGTCCTTGACGAAGTACGCAAAGTGAGCCATCGAATTGGGCAGCGGTTGGAGAGCGGGTGCCGCCAAGAGGTAGTTCTTGGTCCCGGTGCGCCGGACAATGGCGTCCCGACCCATGAACGCAAAGGTGCCCATGCCCAAAGAAAACATGAACAACGGGAGGTGCAGGGCGAACCTGAGCTCGTCCCACGTGAAGGTCTTGGCGTCGATATCCGACGTTTGCGCCGTTGAATCACCGACCAAAAACTGCAACCCGATGGTGGAGATGGCGGTCACCAGCGTCAGGAGAAGCGGGAACAAGACGATTTGCCGCTTCTTTGCAAACTCGACACTTTTTCGAGATTCTTCAATGAACATGACCTTGAACGTCGCACTGAACGCCCCCCAACCCCGCAGCGGTTCGCTGAGGGCCAGGCCAGGGACGGCTGTGGACGGTGGGAGCGCCGGGTCGTCCGTGTCCGTCCAAGGCCGGGTTTCAATGAAGGTCCCGCTCACCCTCATTCCTCCGATTCGTTGACGTCGATCCCTTCCTCACTGAAGCGTTCAGCGTCCTCGATGGAATGACCCACCAGCCGAATGAACACATCTTCCAGCGTTTCTTCTTGGCTGGTTTTCAGTCCTTTCACGGTCCCTGCCGCCAGCACCTTGCCGTCGTTGATGATGGCCATTCGGTTGCACATCCGCTCGGCCATTTCCAGCACATGGGAGCACAGGAAAATGGTCCCGCCTTCGGCCACGTGCTGCTGCAACCACTCCCGACACTTACGCTGGTAAATGGGATCGAGGTTGGCGAAAGGTTCGTCGAGGAACAGCAACTTCGGCCGGTGGATGAAGGCACTGGCCAGCATGACCTTCTGGCGCTGACCTTTGGACAGGTCCTTGCACATCGTGTCCCGCTTGTCCTGAAGACCAAACCAATCCAGCCAGTGCTCAACCTGCGCATTCATGTCCTCAACGCCTCGAAGGCGTGCGACGAACTCGAGGAATTCCGTGGGCGTCAGGAACGACGGCGGAGATTCGGATTCTGGAACGATGCCAATGTTGGCTTTGACCTTCTGCGGGTCTTTTACAGCGTCGACCCCAAGGACTTCGATCTGCCCTTTGCTGGGGCGCAATTGCCCGGTCAGGAGCTTGATGAAGGTGGATTTCCCTGCCCCGTTTGGGCCGAAGACACCGAAGAATTCACCCGATTGCACCTCCACGTTCAACGGGTGAAGGGCGATGAAATCCCCGTATTTTTTAGCCATGTCACGGGCCTTCACCAACGGGATTCGCTCGGCCATGGGGCGACACAGGCTGGGGGTGTTTTGATACCTCGCTTGGTGAGCAACGGTCCACAACGATGGGCTGATGTAGCCTCACCGTTTGGTCAAACCATGAACCCGCCCGAAAGCGATGTGCTGCGCCTTGATCTCCACCCCGTTGACGACGAACGTGACCTCGGCCGCTTTGCCGTGCTCACCATCGATCGGCCGGACAAACTCAACGCCCTCAACAAAGACGTGATGGACGGTTTGAAGGCCGTTTGTACCTGGGTGGAATCGACCGAAGACGTCCGTTGCCTGGTGGTCACGGGAGCGCCTCCCAACGACCCACCCGAGGGCAAGCGTGCCAAACCTCACGCCTTCGTTGCAGGCGCCGACATCACGGAATTCCTCGGGGCCGACAGCCACACCATTCGAGAGCGGTTCACGGACAACGCCGTTGAGGCGCTTTGGGGTTTGAGCAAACCGACCATCGCCATGGTGGATGGCTTCGCACTGGGTGGCGGTTGCGAAGTGGCGTGCTCGTGCGACGTTCGCATCGCCAGCACCCGTGCCGTGTTTGGCACGCCCGAAATCAACCTCGGACTGATCCCCGGCTACGGAGCTACGCAACGCTTGGAGCGGCTCGTTGGCTACGGCAAAGCCCACGAACTCATCATGACCGGTGAACACATCGACGCGAACGAAGCTGCTCGCATCGGTTTGGTCAACCACGTGGTCGAACCCGAGGAACTTGAGGCCCGAGTGTTTTCCATGGCACGCACGATCGGTTCCAAATCCAGCCATGCCCTCAAGGTGGGCAAGGTGACCGTTCGAGCAGCCTTGGACGAGGGCTTGACCGATGGTGTGGCCGTGGAAGCCGAAGCCTTCGCCAACCTGTTCGACAGCGAAGACAAGGAAATCGGTGTCCAAGCCTTCCTGAACCGCACCAAGCCCGAATGGCAGCACCGCTGAAGGTGCAACACCGAGCCTGTCGGCTGGGTGAGAGGGGAGCCATTGCTCCCCCCTCGGTCCGAGAATGCGCTCGGTCGCGTGGTTTCAGGCCTCGAAATCAACCGGTCACGCGAACCTTCCGCTCCCTGAGGAAGACGCGGAAGTGCGCCATGTGACGGCCGTGCTTCCGCACGAACCACCGTGGGACCACGATGATGTCGGCCCGCAGGGTCACCGGGTCGATGGCCCGCTGGGTGGTCCCCCGCAGTTCGACCAGCATGGCTTCGTTGCGCTCGTTCAACGCATCCACCGTGGCGCAGCAGGGCCCCAAATCGTTTGAGTTCACGATCGGGATGTCCCGCTCAATGGCCCGCTGAAGGGGTGAACCCTTCGTGGTCATGCGCTGATTCCGTTCATCGCTTGCCTGTGCCGCCAACTTCTCGGCCTTGGCCTTGGCGTGGGCGGCTGCTCGCTTGGCAGCGACGTGGGGCTTGAGCCGGTGCGTTTTGCTGACCGGGTCGTACTCGTAATCGCGGTTGTTCTTCGTGCCTGATTTTTTTCGTCCTTTGTTGCTTTTTGACATGTTTTGCCTCCAATGTACCTTTGCAGAATCGTCGAGCGATTCCGCCTTCGGGTCTGTGTTCAATCACAAATCCAAGGCACTGGATCGTGGCATCATGTCAGCAACATCGGGCACTCCTGCGGGTTACGCATGTGTTATTTGTCATTGAACCTATATAAAGAAATCTGACACGAGCCCGCTTCGTAGCACGGAAGCACAACAAGACACTCGGGGGTTGACCGGGCAACGGCTTGAAAGAAGGAAGGGGGGCGGGAGGAGCCTCGCAAGGTTGGGTTGGCTTCCCGGCCTCAAGCGTTCATTTCGTCACGCAACGCCGAGAGCGCTTGGCTGGAAGAGGGAAGGTTGGGCAGAGGAAGCGGTGCGCCGTCCGGGCCGAGCGGCAACGGCAGGGGGTTGCCGTCTGGACCAACCAGCGCTGGTAGTTCGGGCGCCTTGGCCTTGACCTGAACCGCCTCGAACCCAGTGTCCAGCGGCAAACGCAGCTTGAGAATCCGGTTTGCATCGATGCGAATGAAGGTGGCACCGTAGACATGACCCGGTTCAGGGTGCTCGGGGTCCACCATCACGGCTTGCCCGTGACCGGGCGTTTGGAGCAAGGCGACGAGGTCTTCCCCTGTTGCATGCTCCTCCCACATGCGGGCGGTCGAGGCTCGAATCTCGGCGAGTTGTCCCAAGCGGCGGCGCTTGATACGCTCGCGAATCGCTTCGTGTCGCTTGCGCCGTTCGGTGACGGTGAGTTCAATGTCGGCGTCTTCCATCGACTCCGGGCTGATTTCCACGATGTATTCGTCCGCCACGTGAACGTCGTCGAGCTCGACCGTGACCACGGCCTCAGCGTCTTCAGCGTCTTGTGCGGCGTCAAGGGTTTGCGATGCGGTGATCTTTGCCAACTTGCGCTCCCGCAGCGTCGCACCGTCAAGGGAGGGGGCGGTGACGGCGGCTGGCAGGTCGTCCTCCTCTTCCTCCAGCGAGGCGACGGTCGGCTCATCCTTCGCTTCAACAACAGGGGCAGAAGCGGGCGAGGGCGTGGCAGCGGGACGGGTGCGCGGCGCTGATGCAGCGGGGGCACCGCCGAGGCTGACCCAAGCAAAGGCCAGCAAACCAAGAATGCCAACGAAACCCCATTTCGCTTCATCGGTCAGTTGACCCACCGATGAAAGATAAAACGCCAGCAAAGAGAGGAACGCAACGGCCACAACGTTCCTTGCGAATCCCATGCCCCTCACCTAAACGCAGGTCTCGTTGACTTATCACCCTGCTGGACACCGTTCATTCAACGCCACCGGGCAAGCCGCTCAGCACGGTCATCAGGTCGTCCAGTGCCCGACGTCGATGGCTGTAGAGGTGCTTTTCACTCATCTTCATGGCGCCAAAGGTCTTGCCGTGGGCGCTGAAAGCACCGATGTCACCGGGCGACAAGGGTTGCCGATGCTCGTCGAGGTCGGCGGGAATGAACACCGGGTCGAAGCCGAAGCCCTCCCCCTCCATCGCCGTCGTAGCGATGGAACCGGGGCATCGACCGTGGCCGATGTGAACGGTGGTGCCGTCCCACAGCGCAGCAACGGCTTGAAATTCCGCAGCCCGGAGTTTCTTTTCTTGGACAGGGTCTTCGGACTGGAGGTGGCTGAGCAAGCGGATCATGCCTTGGCATTCAATGGTCTTCAGCGCATGGGCCGAGTAGACTCCAGGGAAGCCGTGAAGGGCCTGAACGAACAAGCCAGCATCTTCCACGAGCAACAGATCGTCGGGGTTGGGCAAATGCGGAACCGCTTGTTCGATCTTGGCCTTGGCCACGGTGACCAGGTCGTCGGTTTGGGGCTCCACCAATTCAACTCCGGGAACGACGAGTTGCTGAATGTCGTAACCGTAGCCGCTGACGTGGTCGCGGGCTTCCTCAACCTTCCCTTGGTTGGTGGTTAGAAACCAAATCGTTCGTCCCATGGTTTTCGGTGGCACGCCCTCGCCTATGACGATGACGGCTGGCCGGGCAAAGTCACCTCAACGGCTCCAAACGACCGGATGGACTAAGCCCGCAGGGGCAGGCGTGGATTCATGGTCCAAGATTGGGCACTTGTGGCGTTCGGTGGTGCACTTGGCGCCGTGTTGCGGTTTACCGTCATGGAACAGGTGGGTTCGGCCACCTCACCCTGGGGCACGTTAACGGTGAACCTGGTGGGTTCGGTGGCCCTCGGGGCGCTCTCAGCTGCGCTGGCGCTCTCCGTGGTGTCCGAAGGGCAGGCCCTGTTGTTCGGAACCGGCTTGCTGGGAGCGTTCACCACCATGTCGACGTTCTCCATGGACACGGTTCGCCTCGCACAAGAAGGTGCGTGGTCAAGCACCGTTGGCTACGTGGTGGCCACCGCCGTCTTCGGACCGCTGCTGGCATGGATGGGGTGGAAGGTCACCCACGCTGGGCTGGCTTGATTCACTTCGGGATGGCCAGCATCCGGTTGAGGGCCAATTTTGCACCGTGTTGAACGGCATCAGGCACCACAATGCGGTTGGGAACCTCGCCATCAACCAAGCGCTCGAGCACGTCCATGAGATAAGCCGGATGAATCATGTACATCGTGGAGCACGGGCAAATCTCTTCATCCAAACACTCGATGTGTTTGTCCGGGTGCTCTTCTGCCAGGCGAGCCACCATGTTGATCTCCGTCCCAATGGCCACTTGAGCCCCGGACGGGAGATCGTTCACGTAGTGACGGATGTATTGCGTGGAGCCGTAGGCATCGGCCAGTTGGACCGTTTCCTTTGGGCATTCGGGGTGAACGACCACCGAACCGTCGGGGTAGGCCGCACGGAACGCCTCAATCTGTGCCGGGGTGAACCGCTTGTGGACCGAGCAAAAGCCGTGCCAGAGCACGATGCGAGCGCCGTTCAACTCACCCTCTGCACCTTGACCGGGCGTCCACGTCGGCATCTTCGTTTCGTCGATGCCCATGGCGAGGCCTGTGTTTCGGCCGAGGTGTTGGTCGGGAAAGAACAGCACTGCGCCGTTGGGTCCGGCCCGCTCAAAGGCCCATGTCAACACGCCCTCGGCGTTGGATGAGGTGCACACCACCCCGCCGTGACGGCCAACGAAATCCTTGAGATCGGCACTGGAATTCATGTACGTCACAGGGACAAGGAACGCCTCCCCTTCCGCAGCGGGCGCGGAAGGGTCGTCCCTGGTGATGGGGTCTGTCAAACCCGAGCCGGAAAGGATGTCCTCCCAGGCCACCTCAACCTCCGCCAGCGTGGCCATGTC
>WTJK01000061.1:66070-77325 GCA_011524855.1 Methanobacteriota archaeon
TCCACAGGCTGACCCTTTTTCAATGAACGGATGGGGCGTGAAGTTTGAAAACCCAAGGAAGGTGCGCAAACCATGGTCTTCACCGCCGCAGAGCGCTTGCATTTGGGGGCGGAAGCCGAGGTGTGGTCGGGCCAGTGGTTTGACCAACCGGCCGTGAGCAAACAACGACGGGCTCGCGCCTGGCGACACCCCCACCTCGACCACCGCCTGGGCGTTCGGCGCATGATCAGCGAAGCAAGATTGCTGATCCGTTTGCGAAAAAACGGGATGTCCGTCCCGCCCGTCCTTGACATGGACTTGGCCTCCGGTCGGCTGATCATTGGGCTCGTTCCCGGCAGGCCCTTGATCGAGGTGCTGAACGACCCAACGACCACCCGAGAAACCATGGAAGCCCTCCTTCGCCGTGTCGGTGCCGAAATCCGCCAGCTCCACCGGTGGGCCGTGACGCACGGTGATCTCTCGACGAACAACATCCTGGTTGACGGCGAACACGTGCATCTGATCGATTTTGGATTGGCGTCCATAGAATACGACGTGGAACGCTACGGCATTGACCTCCATGTCCTTGATGAAATCCTCAGCGCCTCTCACCCCAACTGGGAGGGAGCGATCGAGTGCGCCGTGGAGGGCTACGTTCAGGCGGACCACGCCTTGGGGCCCGTCCCTGTCCTCAAAGGCGGAGCCGTTCCCGGAGCGGACGAAGTGAACGCTCGACTTGAAGACATTCGAACACGGGTTCGGTACCACGGTTAAGTCCGTTCGCGCCACTCGTTTTGCCGTTGCCAAAGGTGAAGTGCCACCACAGCAAACGCCACCACCACCCCTCCTTGGAGAGCCAAACTCGAGTACAAGCGAAGTTCAGGCTCCCACGCATGAACTTCCACCGTCAGACTCTCGCCGTCCGATTCGAGGTAAACGATGTGGTTCGGCAGCACCTGAGGTGCCCATTGGTCGGCGGTGTCGGAGGTCAACACTTGGGTGGTGTTGGCGTCAAGTTCAAGGAAATAGATCTCCCTGTCGAGGTATTTCTCCACCGGCGCCGTGGGGTTCAGGTGATCGCGCACCGCATACGCCAGCACATTCTCGCCCATGGAGGGGTCGCTTACGGCAAACTTTGGGTTGCTGGCCAGCCATTGGTCGGCCGATGAACGGTTCACCACCACCAAGCGGTCCGTGGCACTCACGTTGACCGTGACGGCCACAAAATCCCGATTGAACGCCACGTCACGGATGGAGGCGTTGGCCATGTCCACCGGGGTCCCCCAAGAAGCAAGGATAGCGTCTTCTTCCATCGTTGCAGAAGCGTTGATGTTGTATTGGATGTGGCCTTGAACGCCCATCTGCTGAACGTGGACGGTGAGCGGCGTTCGGGCTTGAACCACCGCTACCTCCAGCCCCGAGCATGAGAGTTGCGCGACATCATCGAACACCACCAAACCCGTGGGGTTGGTTTCCCCGTCCAGCCCCCATGCCGCCATGCTGCCGTTGGTCAACGTGAGCAGCAACGGCCGGTCAGGCGGACCGCACAAGGCCACACGATCCACGTTCACCGTCTCAAGCGTGTGTTGAACGGACAACGGCTCGTTGAGGTCAACGATGTGAATTCGGTTGGTGTTGGTGACAGCCAGCCAATCTCCGTGCACGGCGTGACTGCTGTTCAAGCTCAACCCCGGCGTGTTGATGACCACGGGTTCGTCCTCGGGCGTGGACAGGTTGTGCAGCGTCAGCACAGCGCCCTCGGTTTGGTTGTCGAGCGTGACCAGCCATCCGTCAGCAGCGCTGGCACCCTCGGGGGCTTGTACACCGCCGGCAGGTAACGAACGGTCGGCCAAATCCCACGTGACGACGGTTGCTACGAAGATCAGAATGAACACCGCCATTCGACCTGTTTCCTTGGAGGTGGGGTGGCGGTAACGCTTCACCGTACGCTTGGTCCGACCGGCCAACCACGCCCAGGCTTTTGTCGGGTGGGTCAAGACCGTGACGATGCGGGCGTTCATCGTTCGCTCGTCGAAAAATTTCCACCAACCGTTGGAGGTACGGTCCGCCAGCGACACAGCGGCACCTGCCACCAGCATGCCGCCGATGATGTCCACAAACCAGTGAATTCCAAGGTAGATGATGGTGAAGGCCGTCAGCAAGGTGTACGCCAGCACCGTCCCACGGTAGCGGTTCCAACGTCGGTCGTCGTCAAAACGGGTTAAACACAGCCAAACAGCAAACGGAATCCCGATGTGCAGGGAAGGCATGCCGTTGGTGAACGGATCAATCCGCCGAAACCAATCGGCGATTTCTGGCGTGAGGGTGTAGGCGAGGGTTTGCATCTCAGGGATGGCGTCGCCCGTCACCCGGACGTTGAAAAACAAGTAAAACGGCAACGCAAGCACATACACCCAAGCGATGGACAGGGTCACACGGTCGGCCAGCCAGCGGTCGTCGAAATAAGCGAAGTAAAACACCGACACGTAACAGATGAACATGAAACCGGCGACATAGAAGTGCGTCAGCGCAGCGGTCAACCAGTCGGCCTGGAACGTTTGTTGAACCCACAGGACAAGATTGCCTTCCACTGCCCAAATGTACGGTGTCATGTCCAACCCGGTGGAAGCCATCAGGACGCGATCGATTTGGTCGATGCCATCCTTGGCGTTGTAAATTGCGAAGACGATGAGGATGTGAACCCAATAGCGACGGAAAAAATCAACGAAGGGCGGAAGCGATAATTTCGCCCAAGGTGGCTTGAACACCGGGAGGAGGATCACCCCCAACGCCAGTGCTGAAATCATCCAAGTCAGGTAGATGCTCTGCAACCCGCCACCTCGTTTCTTGGGCAGCAGGTCTGCTTCATGAACGCGTCGTCCTCACGGCGGGGCGCGGCGGCGTTCACCACGCACCGTGGACGTAAGGACGCCCACGGTCCGGGTCGCGCTTCAACGCCAAATCGTGGATGCGTTCAAATCGAAAAATGCCACTCGAACACCCTTGTTGCCACTCAAACGCCAGAGCGTAGTTTCCGACGGTGCGCACTTGCGGCTTTTCCGAGGGCAAGGCTTCGATTTGACGGCGCAGGGTCCGGCTGGTGTTGTCCTCGTTGCGCATGGGGGCACACTTGGCACACGGGCAAGCATGGCGAAGGTCGTCGTACGCCACGGTGTGGGTGGTCCCGTCGTCGTAGGTGAGCACCATGTCCTGAGCCCGACGTTCAAGCTTGGTCATCGTGGGCAGGGTCGACGTCACGGTAACACCTCACACGATCTCAAGACCGGACGAACCGCCTTGGTTGAGTTGACCTTGAATGGCGTCCACCACTTTGGCGAAGGCCTGAGCGGACGCACCCTCGGGTTCGGACACGATGCGATGCACGCCGTCGTCACCGCCGCGGACAAAGCCCGGGTCAAACGGCAAGGCGCCAAGGAACGGCACGCCGAACTCCTCGGCCGTGGCTTTGCCACCGCCTTCTTTGAAAATGTCCAACGTGAACGAAAACGCACCGTCCTCGCCGGCCGTGGTGCTCAAGGTCTTGCCCCCGGGTGCGCCAACGCTGATGTCGGTCCCGGGTTGCGCCGTGCCGCTGATGGTAAAACCGCTCATGTTCTCCACCACGCCAAGGACGGGGACTTTGAGGGATTCCGAGAAGGTGATCGATTTGCGGCTGTCGAGGAGGGCCACCTGCTGCGGGGTGGTCACGATGACCATACCGTCGATGTCGGGGAGCGATTGCGCCACCGTCAAGGGCTCGTCGGAAGTCCCCGGTGGGAAATCGATGACCAAGTAATCCAATTGACCCCATTCCACATCGCCGATGAACTGTTGAATGGCGCCGAGCTTGATGGGTCCACGCCAAACCACGGGCGTGTCTTCATCGTCCAGCAAGAAGGCCATGCTGATGACTTTCACGCCCAGGTGGCCTTCGGCGGGATGAATGCGCTTGTTCTCCACGTGGAGACGGCGGCCGTCAAGTCCCATCATTTTGGGAACGTTCGGGCCTGTGATGTCGATGTCAAGGATGCCCACCTTGTGTCCCTGTTGAGCCAAGGAGAGCGCCAAGCCAGTGGACACCGTGGATTTACCGACGCCGCCTTTGCCGGAAAGCACCATGATCTTGTGCTTGATCTTTCGACCGATCTCTTCCATGGCCATCTTGCGCTTCATCTGCGCGTAGGCTTGTTCCATTTGCTTCTGCTCTTGGGGAGAAGGACCGTTTTCCGAGGGGTTTCCGCCTCCGGGCGGGTTGATGGTCACCGGTGAATCGGCCATGATGTCACCATCGGAGGGGGCTACTTCAACCCACCCACGGCTGTTTTATCCTGCCCTTGTGCGCCGCGCAAATTGGAGGTCCATCGCCGCGTGAGCGACCATCCAGGCTCCCATGACGCCCACGAGCGGTCCAGCAGCCCATGCCATGTTCCCGTAAGCCCATGCCAAACCCAACGCCAACGGGAAGCCGATGAGGGTGTACTGCCGATGACGACGACGTCGTTGGTTCAAGGACAGTCGGGGGGATGTCGCCGCGCCCAAGGGGCCGAAGAGGACCACTTGCACGCTTACGGCAACGGCGACGACATGAAACGCCACCGAGGCGTTCGCCATCGCTGCGACGATGTGAGCTGCGAACAACGCACTGAACACCCCAAGGTGCCCCAGCAGGTGTCGCATGCTTTGGAGTCACGGCTGCGCTTCTTTGAACCCACCTATGGAGAAAGGGTTGAAGTCCTCCCCTGCACCCTAGGTGAACGTGAAACTCCTCTTTGTGTGCGTTGGTAATTCTTGCCGTTCTCAAATGGCAGAGGCGCTGGCCAAGAGCATGGGCTTCCAAGCGGCATCCGCAGGAACCCACCCGGCCTCCGCTGTCGCGCCGCATGCGTTGACCCTGCTCCGTGAAAAGGGCCTGCCGACCGCCGATCTTACGCCAAAAAGCGTGGACGATGTGAACGAAGCTGACTTTGACATGGTCATCTCCATGGGTTGTGGTGTCGCTTGCCCCACGATGAGCATCAACGAAGATTGGGGGCTTGACGACCCGGTGGGTCAATCCTACGAGGTCTACCAAGAAACCGCTGCTGCCATCGAACGACGGTTGCAAGCGTTATGGACTCAGTCCGCCGAAACAGGCTCGCCTTCTCCATGAAGATCGATGCGGAGCACACTGACCGTGCGCACACTTCCGTCTTCGTTTTCCAGCGACTCAGACCCACAGGCAAGGTGTTCAACGGTGACCGTCTCGGGCAATCCCTGAGCGATGTGGCCGCTCCGGCGACGGCACACCTCTGCAACGTCAACCGCTCGTCCGATGGTCGCACCCCTGGCGACCAGCTGGATGGAGCGATCTCCTTCTTCCATGGCCATCACCACCGCTCGAACGTAAGAGTGAAGCGGTTTCTTCCCGATGAAGATGACACGTCGTTCTGTCATGTTGGTCGTTTGTTTCTTGGTGAGGGCGTCCATAAAGATTGATGCTGCCGAGGTGCTGTTTGTTGTACGGCCATGTTCACCAACTCCACCGTGTTTTACCGGTCATAACACGATGGTTTTCACATCGGAACCTCGCCCAAGCTCGGGACGGTGATGTGGACCCCTGCAAGCGACGCACGATCTAAGGGAGATACAAGCGGCGGGTGCTTGCTGATTGGTATCGGAAAGAAGTGGAGTGCGAGCGCCGGGACTCGAACCCGGGTTCAGGCGTTGGCAACGCCCGGTGATAACCACTACACTACGCTCGCTGGTAATTCCCCCGACCGAGCAGGGGTTTAAACGGTTGTCGGCCGAAGGTGTTGAGACCTTCTTCGCAGCCGTCATTCCATGCCAAAGCGGTCACCGCCGCGGCCACCCTGACCGCCGCTCCGCATCATGAACACCACTGCAGCAGCGGCTCCCAAGAGGACCACCATTCCGATGGCACCCAACATCAAGGACGAGGAACCCAAGCCGTCACCCTCACCCTCGCCTTCAACAACCAGGTTCACCGCTGCGGAAGCCGTGTTTTGTTCACCAAAGGCATCGACGGCACGGACGGTGATCTCGTGCGTCCCCAAGGGGGTTCCCGAACGGACGGACAAGGTCACGGAGAACACACCGTCACCAGCGGTTTCATCCCCTCCCGACCGTCCATCGTCGTGCATGGTCACCCATTCATCAGCCCCTACGCCTGCAAACACACCGAGGTTTGCTTCCACGCGATACACGCCGTCTGGATCGCTGACGTTTACGGTGAACACCGGGGAGGAACCTTCCACCTTGACCACGTTGACCGTGGGAAGTGGCAGAATAGAGGGGCGGTCGTTGAGCACCACCAAGGCGATGGGCGTCGACCCGGAAACAGGAACGTGATGCGGGCCGAGGGGTGAAGCGCCAACCTGTCCGGTCGGCGGTGACCAAGCCACGTAGCGAGCGGAGGCACCCTCCCCGTCCATCACCACCACAGTGAGGGTTTGCAAGCCCGGTGAGAGCCCGTCAGGCGTCTCCACCATTGCCGCCCACGTGCCGTCGGCCTCGGTCAGAGAAACGTTGGTGCCACCGTACGGGCGAAGGTCAAGCGCCACCGAAGCCACACCGTGACCGTCGTAGGCTCGGACATTCACAACCAGCGATGCACCGCGCTCCAACGTCTCGGGAGCCAAGGTGACGCCGAGAAGGCGCGGAGCGTGGTTCACCACCTCGATGGCCCCGCTGTGCGTGGTTTGGGCATCGAACGCGTCGGTCGCCATCACCGTGATGTCTTGGACACCCACTTCAAGGCCCGGCACGCGAAGGCTGACCGTGTACACGTCATCACCGATGGTTTGGTCACCGTCCAGTCCCCGGTCGTTCAGCACCACGGTACCGAGGCCCACGGAACCCAGATCGGCAGTGACGGCGTCGACGTTGAACTCGGCATCGGCGATGACCACCTCGAGGTGAGCCAAGGACCCGCTCTCACCCACCACCAACCCTTCGCGCAGCGACACCGAGGTCACCATCGGTGCGGTGTTGTCGTCTGCGCTCACAATTTGAGGTGAAATCACACGGTCAAGGGACTGGGTTTCGTTGAGCAACAGCGTGTCGTTTGTCGGGCCAAAGGGCACACTCAGGGTGCGCTGAACCGACGAAAGCAGACCCTGAAGCGGCCCGTCAGCAACGATGGCACCGTTGGCTGTGCCTTGAGCACCGGTGCCATCCATACCGTAGACACCGGACCAGCGAACGACCGAGAGGTTGTGACCGTCGCGAACGTCAATGCCCGGATCGCCCGCCGTGACGTCCAACACGAGCCCGGTCTGTGCGTTCAGGGTCAGGCGGTCGCCGGAATGAAGTGGAATCGGCATCCAACCCGTTTCCCGACTCACGGTCAGGTTGCCAAGGGACTGATCGACCTCCGGCGGGGTTGGGTCTTGCTGAATCGGACTCCGCTCTGGGCGCTCGTCGCCTTCCGATGCGTCAGCCCCGGTCTCTCGCCACACCAAGCGAACGGTCCGGTTGTCCCAATCCGCATGCACCACTTGGTAATCCCATGTTTCGTTGTGCGTCGCACCCAAGCCTGCACCGTCGAAGAAGTTCCCGCCGTTCAGTCCGGTGATGTTGAACCACGTTTCCTGATGAATAACGTTCACATCAAACACCTCGCCAGTCGCGTTGGCTTGGGTACCGGTCTCCTCGATCCCTCGCACAACGCCAAAAGTCCCCTGAACGTCCCCCGTAAGGACGCCATCGACGTGAAGATCGTCGATCATGGTGGATCCGTTGATGACCTGGGTGTGCAGGTCGAGAATGGTCCCGTTCACCTGGAGGGAAGCGTTCTCGTCCTGGTCGGAAAACCCAAACGTCCCCGAGCCGTAGAGTTCCTCGTGCTGTTGAACCCGCTCCCCGTTGACCCAACGCTCAAGCGATGAAAACCCGTCCAAATCCACGTCCAGACGGGTGCCGTCCTCGATGAGGACGAACGTGGCCATGGCTTCGAACTGGGTGTGCTGAAGCACGCGTTCCCCGTCAACGTCGTGGTATTCAAGGAAAAACACCGCCAACTCACCGTCGATGGCCAAGGAGTCGTTCGATGCGCTGTTGTCCGACAGGTTGAGCACGCCGGTCGCCTCAAGCAGCAACTGCTCTTCAATCACGCCATCAACCGTTGAACGGTTCAGTTCAGCTTGTGACACGTTGGCATGGATCACGGTGAGCACACCGTCTTGGTCGACGGTGGTGTTGAGCGTTCCGAACCCCCTTGCGTCGAAGGTTTGCGCCGTCAAAACACCCGCCACGACGGTCTCGTTTTTCCACAGCTGTGTCAGCACGAGATCGAGGTCCGTGGCGGTGCCGTTGACCTGCTCAAAGGTCTCAAAATCGCCCGTTCCGAGTTCCCACGATTGGACCACGTCGCCGATGCGTTGCTGCCAGCCTTGACCGTCAAACGACAACGCAAACCGCTGGGGCCCCTCTTCGTTCGTGTAGGCCTGCTCGGTGGACCACCGGGTGGACAACAAGACCTCATGGTCGTCCATGGGTTGATTCCACTGCCCCACCTGCAGGTTGCGCTCGATGTGAACAGGCGTGGACAACGAGGTTCCATCCACGGCCGTCAAGTTGACACGGACGTTCGCCGATTCACCCCAGCTCAGGCTGTGGTCAAACGTGACCAGCGCCACCCGTCCTGCATCGTTGCTGTCCCAAGCCACCGCAGTGGGCTCCAATGTTCCGTTGACCCGGTCACTCGAGAAGCGTGCTTCGAACGTGTAGGCGCTGTCCCCGTTGAATTGGAGCGTGTATTGATGCAACAGTCCACCTTGGCCGTCGTCGACCCAATGGACCCCAACAGCCACGGTGTGGAGGTCGGCCCCCTCGGCTTGCGTCGGCACGGTTGACAGTGCCATCAACACGACAACACTCATGGCCAGCATCCGTCGAAGGTCCATGAGGTAAAAGAGGACATACTCCTCTTCAAGACTTTGGGGACGGTGTGCAGGTCAACGGTCAAGCACGTAACCGAACAGCAAGGGCATCACGATGGTGGCATCGCTGTGAATGTTGAACCGGGGCGTATCGATGCTCAACTTCCCCCACGAAATTTTCTCGTTCGGAGGTGCACCAGAGTACCCCCCGTACGAGGCCGTGGCGTCCGTCACTTGGGCAAACCACGACCACAACGGGGCATCCACCTGCATGTCCTGGGTCAGCAGCGGAACGACGCAAATGGGGAAATCCCCTGCGATGCCGCCGCCCACCTGAAGAAACGCCAAACGATGGTGGTTGTGTTGGTAAAAATCCGCCAGGTGATGCATGTAGTGCACCCCACCCAAAACGGCGTGGGTGTTCACTTCGCCTTCCAAGGACCGGGCAGCGAAGATGTTGCCCAGCGTGGAATCCTCCCAACCCGGCACATAGAGCGGAAGGTCCCGTTCGGCAGCAGCCAGCAACCACGAATCAGCAGGGTCGGCTTGGTAGGTGGCCTCCAAATCTCCCGAACGCAGCAGGTCATAGAGGAAAGCGTGGGGCAATTGGGGCTCGGGCGCTGATGACCACCTGGCGATCAAGTGAGACTCAACGGTTCGGATGGCTTCCTCCTCTGGGATGCAGGTGTCGGTGACCCGGTTGAGGTGGCGTTCAAGCAAGCGCTGGTCGTCGCTTGGAGCCAAGTTTTCGTGGGATTCGATGCGCTCATAGTGGTCATAAGCCACGAGATTGAACAGGTCCTCTTCGAGGTTGGCACCGGTGCAACTGATGGCGGCGATGTGCCCCGCCCGGATCATCGGCGCCAGGCTTCGCCCCAATTCTGCTGTGCTCATGGCTCCAGCGAGGGTGAGAAACACCTTGCCGCCCGCATTGATGAACTCTGTGAGCGAACGGGCAGCACGCTGCAACGTCCCTGCGTTGAAGTGGCGGTAATGTTCATCCACAAAGGCTCGAACACTCACGGCGTCACCCCGCATGCAGAAATCGGTTCACGCGCTCGCGGCGCTCCAACACCAGTTCAGGGAACGCTCGCATCAGGGATTCGTGCAGGTGGTCGGCCACCGCATCAGGGTCCGTGGCACCGCAAGTGAAACAGTCCACCGCCAACAGGCCACGGTCGGCATAGCTGTGCGCCGACACATGGCTCTCGTCGATGAGAACGACAGCGGCAAATCCGGGTGGCGACACCTTTCCGTCAAACGATTCTACGTGCGCGTGAACTTCGCGCGCAGGTGTTGCCGCTACGGCCTCGCGCATGCGCTCAAGCATCCACGAACCATCGGTTTCACTTTGGAAAAACGCCCCCGTGTAGTCAAGGAGGACGTGGGCGCCTTCGGCTTTGATGCTCATCAAACCAACCACCTTGCGCTCGCCAAGTCATTTTACCTAAGAACTTGCCGAAAATTCACCACCGAACGTGGTTTGGAAGAACGAGTCAGAAGCATGTTCTGAAACGGCTTGTGAATCGGCCTGCACCCATCGACCTTCCCGTCGTGCCAAGACGTGGTGAGCGAGAATCCTGGTGGCCAAGGAGGCGGCGGTGAACTGCGTTAGGGGGCTGTCGGTTTGAACGGCGATTTCGTTCACATCTGCGCTGATGACGACGGCCTTGGGATTGCCGAACAGCACTTCGATGGTCTCAACCGCTTGCCAAAACGACAAGCCTCCTGGAACCGGCGTACCGGTGGCGGGCACCAGCGTCCCGTCCAGCCCGTCAATGTCCAGTGTCAAGTGCACCGGGCCTTCGATGGAACGAAGCGCCTCAAGCCATGCCGACCAAGCTGCGGCCCCGTGGTGAGGGTGCTGCGTGGATTTGGCCAGGAACGAGGTGATGCGATCGTCACCCTCCATGCGTTCAGCCTCCTCTTTGGCGTATGCTCGAATGCCCGCCTGCAACAACCGACCCGCCCCCACGTCGAGGGCCCGAGCCGCCGCACAAGCGTGAGAAAAGGGTTCGCCGTCAAGGGAGGAGCGAAGGTCAGCGTGGGCGTCAAGTTGCACCAGTGTGAGTTTGCTCAAGTCACCGTCGACCTCCGGATGGTGTCGTGCCGCATGAACGAGCGGTGGAAGAATGCCGTGCTCGCCGCCCAAAAACAGAGGAAACACGGCACCCGTCATGAAGGTGCGAGCGTGATTTGCCATCTCATCCAACTGCTCGAGCAAGGTCGGCATGGAACCCTCCCAAACCTGGGCGGTGTGAAGGGACAAGCCGGCCGGGAGGTCCTCGCCAAGCTCTGCATCGTACAGTTCGACTTGGCCGCTGGCTTCGATGCAAGCAGCGGGGCCGTTGGCCGTGCCTTGTCCGTAGGAAGTGGTGAGCTCGTAGGCCAGAGGGA
>WTJK01000061.1:77425-126550 GCA_011524855.1 Methanobacteriota archaeon
GGGCCGTTGGCCGTGCCTTGTCCGTAGGAAGTGGTGAGCTCGTAGGCCAGAGGGACGACGATCATGTCCGCTACCTCTCTGGCTGGACCGACGCCCAAAAAGGCGCCTTCGACGAACGGCGGTTCCACAGCGCAGGGTCAGACGCGCCCTTCTTCATCCTGCCGATGGGACGCAGCCCTTTCGACCGGTGCAAACGATGATTCGGAGGAACCGTCGTAGAACATTTAATATGGGTCGGTGACCAATATAATACAGCAACAGCGACGCAAAAGTGGCCGCTGGGGCATACACGAGGCGATGATATGGGGATGACATTGGGTGAATTGACGCGTGCCATCCAGCAGCACATCGACCTCGACATGGACACGGAAGTGGCGCAAGGCATGGCTGAGCACGCCCTCGGGTTTTTCGGCTTTTACAACCGCATCATCGACAACGCCTTGGAGCCAACCGACCGAAACCTGTTCTACATGTTCCAAGATTACGACCTGTTGACCACGGAATCCGAGGAAACCACCCTCTGGGACGGGCGTGAATGGCGCATCCACTACTGGAAGTTCAAACCCGACCTTCGAGAGCGTGTTGAAGCCTACATGCAGCGCAACCTGCAGGAAGAAGAAGTCGATCCGTTTGCCGACATCTACAGCAGCGACGGAGCAAGCATTTGGGTTCGAGAAGACGAGAAGGTCACCAACCCCAATGCGTTCACCTCCGATTGGTGAGACGACTCGGCAAGCAAGCGTTTTTGATTCGCTTCACCCAGGCCAATTCATGCGAACGGCCGTTGGCTTGGTGATCTGCCTCCTTTTGGCCGGCTTGCCCACCGCCGCAGCACAATACGACCCAACCCGCACCCATGCTTGGCCAGGCGAACCCATCGACAACCACGTCCACCTCACGTGGGCCTCGCTGACCCTTGATGTGAACAACTGGGCGGAAGACCACCCCGATGTCGTCAGCCTTACGAGTGCAGGCACCTCCACGCTCGGAAAGACCCTGTGGGTGGTGCGTCTCTCGGACTGGTCCATGGAAACCAAACCCAACGGCAGCGCCAAAGAAATTGTCTACATCGACGGCGGTCACCACGGCAACGAATACCTTGGGACGGCGCTGGCGTACTTGACGGCGAAGACGTACATCAACGGCTGGACCGCAGGCGACGAAGCGATCGTCGAGACCCTTCAGAACACGGAACTTCACATTCTCATCATGCTCAATCCGGACGGGAACGACATCGACACCCGTTGGAACATCAATCAGGTGGATCTCAACCGAAACTACGACCACTACTGGAACACCTGCCCCACCACACAACCGGGCAGCAGCGCCTTCAGTGAATCCGAAACGGCCTCCAATTCAGCCTACATGAACACCCACGTGACGGACGCAGACCTGTACGTCACCATGCACACCGGCGTATGGATCATGCTCTACCCGTGGGGTAAATGGCCTGAGCAACCACCCGATTGGGAACTGTTCCATTTCATTCGCGACGACGTCCACGAGCAGGTGTCCCCCATCCCCATTCAGAACGCCAATCAGGGGCTGTATCCCAACTGCGGCACCAGCCGCGACTACGGATACGGGGTCATGGGTTTCCCCACGTTCACGTTTGAAACCGACGACGAGCAATTTGTCCCCGGGTCGTTTGAAGCCCTTGAGGACCGCCTCGGAGAAGAAATGGACGTGATGCACTACCTCATCGAGAACGTGTGGTTTTGGCGAGCACGGTTGTCGGTTGATGCCCTTGAGGTGAGCGAAGATCGGATCACGGCCACCGTCCACAACCTCGGTCACGCCAGCACCGCCAATGCCACCCTTCAGCACCTCGACGAGGAAGGCAACGTGCGCTGGACCTCCCCCTTGTTCAACGTGAACGCCACCAACTCCACGACCCTGTCGTTCGATGCCAATCCCACGTGGATTGACCCGGACGGGCATTGGAATTTGAATTACCAAAAGCGTGTCATCAACGCCGCTACGTGGGTCAACGAAACCGTCGAGGACGACCTGGTCGTGCTGGTGGAATCCGAGGAGGCAGGTTTGTTGTTGGGCACCGGTTTGTTCCACCCGATGACCTCCCTGCTTGGCATGGTGCTCATCGGTTGGGGCCGAGGGCGTCGCCAAGACGCCACGGTCTGAGCGCATCAACGGCCACCGGCGGTTGAACATCCAACGGACGAGGTTTGAAGAACACCGTCGCATTCGGTGGCGTTGAGTCACATGCAAGTCACGGTCAGTTCAGGAAACAACATCTACGGCACCCTGGTGTTGCCCATCTTCGAAGGTACAGAAACCATCGGTGCGACCAACGAAGGCGTCCCCAATGCGCTCAAGGCACAAATCAACCGTGTGCTCTCGGAGGGGGACTTCAAAGGCAAAGCCAACAGCACGATGACGTTGCTCGGGACGGACGGAGGCAAGGCCATGCTCGTCGGTTTGGGCAAGGAAGCCGATGCCACCGTCCACACCTACCGCGATGCAGGTGCCTCCGCCGTGGCCGCTCGGAAGAAAGTCCACGGCTCGGAATTCACGGTGAATTTCTCCACCAAAGACACGGCAGCTATCGCTGCTTTCGCTGAGGGCATGATGCTTCGGGACTACGAATACAACGAGTACAAGAGCAAAGACGACGATGACGATGACGCCGACCTGTCCACCCGCATCAACTGCAACGAGGCCGATGTGGAAACCTTGGGGGCGGCTGTCGAGCGTGCAGCTGGCGTTGCCGGCGGTGTTCACTTGTCCCGCGACCTTGGCAACTGCCCGCCCAACGACATGTACCCGATGGCCTTCGCTGAGAAAGCCGAAGCTTGGGCCAAGCAATACAGCAACGTAACGGTGGAAGTCATCGAATACGAAGCGGCCAAGCGACTCGGCATGGGCGGCCTGGTGGCCGTTGGAATGGGCTCGGCCCGAAAGCCGTGCATGGTGATCTTCACCCTCAACGGAGACCAAAGCGGCCCTCACCCCGTCCTTGTGGGCAAAGGCATCACCTTTGACACCGGGGGCATTTCCATCAAGCCCAGCCCCAGCATGGACGAGATGAAGTACGACATGGGCGGCTCCGCCACCGTGTTTGGCACGATGGAAGCGCTCGCTGCCATCGGCTACGACAAAAAGGTCGTCGGTATCACCTGCATGGCCGAAAACATGCCCTCCTCCAACGCCCAGCGACCCGGGGACGTCATCACCACCCTCTCTGGCAAGACCATCGAGGTGCTGAACACCGACGCCGAAGGTCGCCTCGTGCTCTCGGACGGGTTGTGGAAGGCCGGGACGGACTTCGATGCTGAATACATCATTGACTTCGCTACTCTCACCGGTGCATGCGTCGTCGCGCTGGGCCACGAAGCCACCGGCCTTTGGTCCAACGACGACGACTTCCGAACCCGCATCCACGATGCAGGCAACGACGTCGGCGAACTCGCTTGGCCCATGCCCCTGCTTCCTGCCTTTGAGAAGGAAATGACCGATTCCAAAATCGCCGATACCCGAAACCTTGGGGCCGGTCGATGGGGCGGTGCCAACACCGCTGCTGCCTTCCTCAAGCAGTTCGTCCCGGAAAAGGGCGAAGGTGACGACGCCAAGCAGGTCACCTGGGCCCACATGGACATTGCAGGAACATACTGGGGGGCCAAGACCAACAAGACCGTTGGTCACGGGGCAACCGGCGTTCACGTTCGCACCATGGTTCGCCTGATCACCGGCGAGTGAACCTGAAGATGGACCAGGTCAGTACCCGCACGATTGGCCCGTTCGATATGGCGGTAGCCCCGGGCTGTTCTCGACGAGACTGTCCTCAGGTCAGTTGGGATCGTAATCGATGACCGACGCCAGCCAATACTCCACCTCACGCCGAGCACACCCTCGACGTTGCGCCAAATCCATCACTTGACCTTCGTCCACGCGATTGACCGCAAAATAGGTCGCATCGGGGTGAGCGAAGTACATCCCTGAGACGCTGGCCGCAGGACGGGTGGCGCAGGATTCGGTCAACTCGAACCCGTGTTCTTCAGCCCCAAGCAGTTCAAACAACGCTCGCTTGTCGCTGTGGTCGGGACAAGCCGGATAACCAAAAGCCGGACGGATGGAGCGGTAATCGGCGTTCATCAACCGCTCGTGGGTCATCGTATCGTCGTCGGGGAACCCCCACAGCGCACGGATGCGTTGATGCAGCGCTTCAGCAGAAGCCTCCGCAAGTCGGTCGGCAATGGCTTTGACCATGATCGCGTTGTAATCGTCGTGATCGGCTTCGTAGTGTTCAGCCAGCGCCTCTGCACCGTGAATCGCCACGGCGAAGGTGCCAACATGATCGTTGTGTTCGTGGCCTTCGGGAGCGATGAAGTCAGCCAAACATCGATTGTCAACACCCGCATCGCGTTGCTGGCGAAGGAAACAGAACGTGTGTTCCCGATTTCCGGTGACGATGAGGTCTTCTCCTCGGGACCGAGCTGGCCAAAACCCAGCGATGGCTTTGACACGCAAGCTCCCCGAAGCGATGATCTCGTTGAGCATCCGCTGACCGTTCTCGAACACGTCTCGGGCGGCTTCACCCTTCTCAGGGTGTTCGAGGATGCTGGGGTACGTGCCCTTCATGTCCCAAGCCGTGAAGAAGAAATTCCAATCGATGAACGGCACGAGCTCCTCAAGGCCCAACTCAAACGATCGAACGCCGTGAAACGGCGGGGGTGGAGACGTGGTGGCGTCGAACGTCAATCGGGGTTGCTTCGCTCTCGCCTTGTCCAACGTCAGCAGGGGTTGGGCCATTTTTCGCTCGAACAGCGCTGTTAATCGCTGGTGCTCCTTCTCCAGACCCGCTTTAAACACCGAACGGCGCTCCTCGTCCAGCAGGTCGTTGAGGACCCCGGAGACCAAGGAGGCATCTTTGACGTGAACCACTTCAGAGCCGTAGGCCGGGGCAATTCGCACGGCCGTGTGTTGACGTGAGGTGGTGGCCCCACCGATGAGCAGCGGCAACGACATCTCACGCCGATCCATTTCCTTGGCCACACCGATCATCTCATCGAGGGAGGGCGTGATCAGTCCCGAAAGGCCAACAATATCGGCGTCCACCGCTTCTGCCTTGTCCAAGATCGTTGACATCGGCACCATCACGCCAAGGTCATGAACGGCGTAATTGTTGCACTGGAGCACAATGCTCACGATGTTTTTCCCGATGTCGTGGACGTCCCCTTTCACGGTCGCCAACACCACCGTGCCCCGTGTCTTCTTTTCCGAGGCACCGTCGTGCATGTGAGGTTCGAGCCATGCCACGGCTTTTTTCATGACACGGGCGCTCTTCACCACCTGGGGAAGGAACATTTTTCCGGACCCAAAGAGGTCACCGACCACGTTCATGCCGTCCATCAGCGGCCCTTCGATGATGGACAGCGCATCGCCGTTCAACGCGAACGCAGCCTCTACATCAGCTTCGATGTACTCCGTGATGCCGTGGACCAAGGCGTGCCCCAACCGTTCGTTGACGCCGAGGTCGCGCCACGCCTCCGACTCCACCACGGTGGTTGCGTTGGTGGCGAAATTCGCAGCGTTCGCCACCAAGTGTTCTGTGGATTCCGGATGGCGGTCGAACAGGACGTCTTCGACCAGGGTGAGAAGGGAGGCGTCAATGTCCTGGTACAGTGTCAAATGAGACGGGTTCACGATGCCCATGGTCAGGCCGGCTTTGATGGCATGATGGAGGAACGAAGCGTGCATGGCTTGTCGGACCGGGTCGTTGCCTCGGAAGGAGAAGGACAAGTTGCTGATGCCACCGCTGACCATCGTGGTTGGGCATGCGGCTCGAATGCGTCGGGTCGCCTCGATGAAATTGATGGCGAAGGCGTTGTGCTCCTCCATGCCCGTCGCTACAGCGAGCACGTTCGGGTCGTGCACGATATCGGATGGGTCGAAACCCACCACATCCACGAGGAGCTGTTGCGCACGCAGGGCAATCTCGACCTTGCGTTCCACCGTTTCCGCTTGGCCTTGCTCATCGAAACCCATCACGATGACGGCAGCCCCGTACCGGTGGATGGCCTTCGCCTGCTCAAGGAACACCGCTTCACCTTCCTTGAGGGAAATGGAATTCACCACAGGTTTGCCTTGGACGCACTTGAGACCTGCTTCGAGCACGCTCCACTTTGATGAATCGATCATGATGGGGACGGAAGCAATCTCCGGTTCGGTCGCGACGATGTTGAGGAAGTTGGTCATCACCGCCTCGCTGTCAATCAGACCCTCGTCCATGTTGACATCGATGAGGTTGGCTCCGTTGCGGACCTGTTCACGGGCGACGTCCACCGCTCCTTCGAGATCGTTGGCCGTGATCAGCCGTCGGAATTTGGCCGAACCCGTCACGTTGGTGCGCTCCCCCACCATCACCAGGTTGGAGGAAGGGTGAACGGCAAAGACATCCAATCCGGCATAGGTCGTTGTCCTCGGCACCTCGCCCGGAACCCGTGGTTCCATGCCGTCCACGGCGGCCCGAATGGCGGCGATGTGCTCGGGCGTGGTGCCGCAACACCCACCGACGAGGTTCAACAAACCGTCCCGCACCAAAGCGGCCACGTGAGCGGCGGTAATGGAAGGTGTTTCGTCAAAGCCCGATGGAGAAAGGGGATTGGGCAGCCCTGCGTTGGGATACAAGTGCGTCTTGATGTCCGCGATTGAGGCCAGTGTGGTCAATTTGCTTCGCAATCCGGTTGCTCCAAGACCGCAGTTCAGTCCGACGCTGAACGGTTTCGCATGGCGAACGGTGGCCCAAAACGCTTCCACGCTTTGACCGAAGACGGTACGGTCGCCCTCTTCTTGGATGAACGTCACGGAAATCATGATCGGCAACGTCACGCCAAGCTGGTCAAAAGCGTCCAACGTGGCTTTGATGGCTGCCTTCGCATTGAGTACATCAAAGATGGTCTCGATGAGTACGATGTCACAACCACCCTCAATGAGCGCCAACACCTGTTCGAGGTAGGCGTCGTAGACCTCATCCCACGACGCGTCACGGGCCGAAGGGTCGTCGACGTTGGACGATGCGGAGAGGGTGACGTTGGTTGGCCCGATGGCGCCGGCCACCCATGCCTGTTGGCCGGTGGTTCGAAGGTGCGCATCTACGGCTTCGCGGGCCAGCCGAGCCGATGCCAGGTTCATGTCACGTGCACGATGACTCAACCCGTACTCTGCCTGAGCGATGGCGGTGGCTCCGAAGGTGTTGGTTTCCACAATGTCCGCACCCGCTGCAAGGTATTGGGCGTGGATGTCGCGAATGACATCTGGACGGGAGATGGAGAGCATCTCGTTGTTGCCTTTGAGGTCGATGGAGTGGTCCTTGAGTGGTTCATCACGAAAGTCCGATTCATCCAGCCCGACCTGTTGAATCATGGTGCCCATGGCGCCGTCGATGATGACGATACGCTGGTCTGACAGCGCCGTCAAATCGTTGACTGTGTCCATGCTCTCATCCTCGCATACGGCTGATCAGTCGGTTGAACACACGGCTGTTGTTCATGGTGAAGAAGTGGACGCCAGGCACACCCTTCGCAAGCAGTTCTCGAGTTTGCGCTTCTGCATGGTTCAAACCAACCTCCACCACTTCTTCATCGCTTGAGCAGGCATTCACGGCGTCGATCAACGACGAAGGCATCACCGTATGGAAAATGGCGGGGAGAACCTCGAGCTGCCGCTTGGACGTCAGGACCTTGATGCCCGGCACGATGGGGACCTCAATACCTGCATCTCGGCAGGCATCGACAAACCGGAAAAAGGCGGCGTTGTCAAAGAACATCTGTGTGATGATGAACGACGCCCCAGCGTCGACTTTTCGCTTCAGATTCGCCACGTCGCTGGCCAAATCGTTGGCTTCGGAATGAACCTCGGGGTAGCCCGCCACACCGATGTGGAAATCCGTGGGCAGCGCATCGTTGACCCCTTCGGAATACACACCGTTGTTCAAGCGAACGATGTGCTCGACCAGTTGGTTGGCATACGCATAGCCCTGCGGGTGGGCGACAAACTGTTCGTCGTTTTTGTCAGCATCGCCACGAAGAGCGAGCACGTGCTTGAGGCCCAAGTAATCGAGGTCGACCAAGTAATCCTCCGAATCAAATTTCGAAAAGCCACCGCAAATGACATGGGGGATCACATTGAGCCCGTACTGGAACTTCAGCATGGCGCAGACCCCCAAGGTTCCAGGGTTCTTGCGGTTCCACACCCACTCGCTGCCATCTTCACCTTCGATTTCTACCCGGTGGGCACGGTGATAGGTGACGCTGACAAAAGCGGGTTTCCAGCCACCCAAGGCGTCAAAGAACTCGTGAATGTTGCGCAGGCCAAGCCCACGGTTCGGCGGAAGAATCTCCACGGAAAACGGCAAGCCCGGTTCACAGGCGTTGAACATCTCCACGAGGTCCATGAGCGGGCGAAGCCCGGGTTGTCTTTAAGCCTGTGACTCAACGCAGGCGTCTCTCACCGCCCATGACTGCGTAAGGTCAGCCGCTGTGGTCATCGGCAACCGAAGGGGACGGTGGAGACCCTCCGACCGAAGCGACGTCCTGGCGGTTTCAATGGGTTTATATCGGGAGGCGTTGACGCCACTATACAACCGATGGTTCAGTAGTGGTGGCGGCGATGGACGATGATGCATGGGAAGAAGACCTGCTCGACAAGCTGGAACAGGCCATGCGCAGCATGGGCATGCCCATCACCCGGGATCAGTTGCGCCCGTTCCTTCGCATGATCAAAGACCAACTTGACAATTCAGGCATTGACCTCAACAAAATCGCTGGCATGCCCAACCTGAACCTTGACCTGGACAACTTGTTCAAGAGTTTAAGCTCGGGCGAATCCATCGAAGACATTCTGAAGAATCTGGGCGTTGCGGTCCAGGTCGATGTGGCACCGGTGGACCTCGATGAATCTGCACTCGAGACGGACAATGAAGAGACCATTGCCTTGCCCTCCGACGATGTGTACCTCGACGGCTGGAACATGGCGATTACCTTGGATTTCACGCTCAAGGGCGACATACCCTCCGAACAACTCGAAATCGAGCTGGTCAAGGAGGGTTCGCAGGTTGAAATCATGCGAACCACTCAACCCAAGCCCCTGGCACTGGTGGCGTTGCCCCACCCGTGCGACGATGTTGTGGAATGGACCTTGAACAACGGCATCCTCGACATCACCCTCAAACTCACCCCTCAAGGCAAAGCCCTCGAAGTGGAGAGCGACGATGTCCCCGCCACCGGGGACGTCAACATCGACCTCGCCGACAGCGACGACGATGACGAAGACGACGGTGGCATCCCCATTTTTTGAACAAAACAGGAAGTGAACACAATGAGCAAAGTGATTGGAATTGACCTTGGAACAACAAACAGCTGCGTCGCCACGATCGAAAACGGTGAACCGGTGGTGATCCCGAATGCGGAAGGCGCCCGAACCACACCCTCCGTGGTGGCCTTCGCCAAAGGCGATAGCGAGCGACTCATCGGCGTGACCGCCAAGCGGCAAGCCGTGACCAACCCCGACCGAACGATGATCTCTGTGAAGCGACACATGGGCACAAAGTGGACCACCAACGTGGACGACACGGACTACACGCCGCAAGAAATCTCGGCCTTTATCCTCCAGAAGCTGAAGGCCGATGCTGAAGCCTACCTCGGCCACGAAGTGAAGCAAGCGGTCATCACGTGCCCTGCGTACTTCACGGACGCCCAGCGGAAAGCCACCAAAGACGCTGGACGCATCGCTGGTTTGGACGTGCTCCGCATCATCAACGAGCCCACGGCTGCAGCCCTCGCCTACGGCGTGGACAAAACGCAAGACCAAACCATCCTGGTTTACGACCTCGGTGGAGGTACGTTCGACGTGTCGGTGCTTGAGATCTACGAGGTTGATGGTCAGCCTCAGATCGAGGTCAAGGCCACGGCCGGCAACAACAAGCTGGGCGGTGACGACTTTGACGAGAAGATCATCGATTGGCTGGCTTCAGAATTCAAGAAAGACACCGGGATTGATCTCTCCAAAGACCCGCAAGCCATGTCGAGGTTGAAGGAAGCCGCCGAGAAAGCCAAGATCGAACTCTCCGGCACCCAATCCACGCAGGTCAACCTTCCGTTCATCTCCATGGCTGACGGCCAACCCGTTCACCTTGACCTCACGCTCAGTCGTGCCAAGTTTGAGGACCTCATCGCCAAGCTCGTGGAGAAGACCATGGTCCCCACCCGACAGGCCATGAAAGACGCTGGCCTGAAGAAAGGCGACGTGGACAAGGTCATTTTGGTGGGCGGCTCAACGCGTGTCCCCGCCGTTCAGGATGCGGTGGAGAAGGAAGCGGGTAAGCCTCCCTTCAAGGGCATCAACCCCGACGAGGCCGTGGCCATGGGCGCTGCCCTTCAAGCCGGAATCATTGCCGGGGACGAAGGGGTCTCCGACATCCTGCTGCTTGACGTGACACCGTTGACGCTCGGCATTGAGACCCTCGGTGGTGTCATGACGACCATGATTGAGCGGAACACCACCATCCCCTCTCGCCGTTCAGAGGTGTACTCCACGGCCACCGACAATCAACCCGCCGTTGAGATCCACGTGCTTCAGGGCGAGCGTGAATTCGCCAAAGACAACGTGACCTTGGGACAATTCCAGCTCGTGGGCATTCCGCCTGCCCCACGCGGCGTACCCCAAATTGAGGTGACCTTCGACATCGACGCCAACGGCATCGTCAACGTCAGCGCCAAGGACATGGGCACCGGAAAAGAACAATCGATCAAGATTGAGTCGGCAACCTCGCTCTCTGAGGATGAGATTCAAGCCAAGATTGCCGAAGCCGAGAAATTCGCCGAAGAGGACCAACGACGCAAAGCCAAGGTGGACCTTCGGAACATGGCCGACCAGGTCGTGTACCAAACCCGCCGCACCCTTGAGGAATCGGCGGACAAATTGGACGACAGCGACGTCGACCCCGTCAAGGCCCATCTGGATGAATTGGAAGCCATGGTCCAGGACGACGACGGAAAACCGATCGATGTGGAGGCCATGGACGACGCAGCCATCCAGGCAAAAGTCAAGGAAATCGAAGAAGCGATGCACGCCGTTTCCACCAAGTTGTACGAGGCTGCTGCTGCAGAAATGGCCGAGCAAGAGAGCGGTGAGGACGGCGCCATCAACGTCGACGACGGTGTTGTTGACGCTGACTTCGAAGTCGTTGATGACGAAGATTGAGCCGCACGCCTGAATCACCTACCATGGGCGTCGGCCTTATGGGGAAGTTGGAGGTGGCGAACGCATGAGCGATGTCCCCATCCTCAAGGAGACCACGCGGTCAACGGGGCGGGAGGCGCTTCGAAACAACATCACGGCAGCAATGGCACTCGCAGGTGCCGTTCGCAGCACGCTCGGCCCACGCGGCATGGACAAATTGCTCATCGATGACGAAGGCCGGACCATGGTCACCAACGACGGGGTCACCGTCCTCGAATCCGCCCAAGTGGAGCATCCCGTGGCAAAGATGTTGATCAACGCCTCCACGACGCAGGATCGCATCGCCCGAGATGGCACAACCAGCGCCGTCTTGTTCAGTGCTGAGCTGCTCCAAAACGCTTGGGAACTCGTGCTGCAAGGCGTCCATCCGTCCGCCATTGGGAGGGGCTACCGCATGGCGGAATCAGCCTGCCGAGAACGTTTGAACACCCTCGTGATCGAGGCAACCCCGGAACGGCAACGACGGGCTACAGAAACATCGCTTGCAGGCAAGATTCACAGCGCCATGCAAACGCATCTGGCTGAAGTGGCCCATGAAGCAGCGAAGGCCGTGGTCGAAGAACGGAACGGGGACGTGGTCGCCGATCCGACGCGCGTCAAGGTGCTGACGAACGTGGGCGGCCAAATGGCCGACTCGCACCTAGTCACCGGGCTGTCCCTGCCAAAGAAACGGGTGACATCCTCCATGCCTCGCCGATTGAGCGCCGGCAGGATTGCGCTGATCGACGGCGGGTTGGAGCGAAAAGGGTTGATGAGCGACGTTAAGTTGAACGTGACCAGTTCTGGCATGCTCGAAGCCTTTCGTGCCAAAGAACGTACCCTGCTTCTTGAGCAAATCGACCACCTCAAATCGCTGGGTGTGACGCTGCTCGCCTGCAAAGAAGGCATTGACGACGACCTCCACCGTGTCTTGGCCGAAGCGGGCATCCAGGCGTTCCGACGGGTGGCACGAGCTGACCTCGATTTGCTCGCCCGCGGGTGCGGCGCTCGGCTCAACCTCAACGTGAAGGCCTTGACGAGAGACGACATCGGTGTGTTCATTGAAAGCCGAAATGAACGGGTCAACGGCAAGGACCGCTGGACCGTTGACACCGAGGAGGGCGGTGCAACCTTCATCGCCTGCGGTTCGACAAGCGACACCGTTGGCGAGGTTGAACGATGCTTTGCCGATGCCCTGGGCGTGGCCTGTCAGTTGTTGGAAGAACCTTCGTTGCTTGCCGGAGGCGGTGCAACCCAAATTGCCCTTGCACGTCATCTCCGCCGCCACGCAGAGACCATTCCTGGCCGGGAACAATTGGCTGTCGAAGCCTACGCCGATGCCCTTGAGGTCATCCCGCGTACCCTTGCTGAGAACGCTGGCCTTGACCCGTTGGACACGTTGCTTCGTGTGGTTTCGCAACAGGCACAAGGGACCGACCATGCTCACTTCATTGGGTTGGACGTCCTCGAAAAGCAACCTGCGAACATGTTGGACTTGGGCGTCGTTGAACCCCTCCGCATCACACAGCAGGTGTTGGCGGGGGCCACCGAAGCAGCGTTATCGGTGCTGCGCATTGATGATGTGCTGTGGGCCAAACAAGACCCCACCGAACCGGAATTGGAGCCGAACGAGGACTGAAGGGTCAGCAGAATCCTGTGCGGGCCGAAAGCGGTGATTGATATACTCCGTGCTGTTTTTCGCTCATTGTGACTCCCTCCCAGGTTCCCGTTGGCATTGATGACATGGCCATTCACGTACCGCGCCTCTACATGGACATGCGGGAATTTGCCGACCTCCGAGGTGCCGACTTCGGGAAATTGAACAAAGGCCTTGGACTCTCTGCGATGGCAGTGCCCGATGTCCACGAAGACACGGCCACCATGGGCGCCATGGCGGTGATGCGACTCATCGACCGAAACGAACTCGACCCGCGCACCATTGGGCGGCTGTACCTCGGCACCGAATCGGCGCTCGATGGCGCCAAGCCCACGGCGACCTACATCCTTGACATGCTCCATCAGCGGTACAAGGGTCGGTACGGCGAGGCTTGCTTCCAAACCTGCGATGTCGTTGACATGACCTTCGCATGCATCGGAGCGGTTGATGCGCTTCACACCACGCTGGACTGGGTGGCCCGCTCCAGTGAACATGAGGAACGCATTGGGATTGTGGTGTTTTCGGACAACGCCAAGTACGACCTTGAATCTTCAGGTGAGTACACCCAAGGCGCCGGTGGCGGTGCCTTGTTGGTTCGAAGGCACCCACGTTTGATGGAAATTCCCGATTGCATCGGCGTGTCCACCACCCCTGTTCATGACTTCTACAAACCAAGGAGGAAGGTGAGCCTTGAATCAGTGGTTTCGAGCGTGTTGAACCTGGCTGAGGAAGCTGGACAACCCATTGATGCAGGAACGAAGAAGGCGATGATGAACCTTCTCCCCCACTCCCACGTGCGCCATGAAGGCATTTTCTCTCACGGCGAAACCGCTGTTCGGGTCCATCGGGACGAACCGGTGTTTGACGGTCAATTTTCCAACCGATGCTACCAGGATGCGGTTCGGCAGGCGTTCCACCATTTCACCACGACGGCCCAAAAGCGAGGACGGATTGACCTTGAGAAGGACCCCCGATTCACCGAACAATGGCAGCGAATCATCATGCACCTGCCCTACGCCTATCAGGCCAAACGCATGTTCCCCGATGTGTTTCGCCACGACCGCCAACACACACCGATGTGGACTGAGGTTGAGGCTGAGATCGGTTCACCACCAACCGCCCCTGATTCCCAGGACGAGGCAACACTGCAGGCTTGGGAAACCGAGCGTGAGCGGTACCGAAGAGCGTTGTCCAAAACGCCTCAGTACCTGGCGTTCCACCAGAGTCGCATCGAGAAAGGTCAACGCGCCAGCAGTTTGATCGGCAACCAATACACAGGCTCCATCTTCCTCGCTCTGATGTCCACGCTTGAATCGGACCTTCACGAAGGCACCGACTTGACAGGGGCGTTGTTCGGACTGTGCGGGTATGGCTCAGGGGCGAAGGCGAAGGTGTTTGAAGGTAAAATCGCCACCGGATGGCGCAACGTTGTGTCCTCCTGGAACTTGTTCGAGCGGTTGAAAGCACGCACTTCCATCGACCGTACAACGTACGAACGTCTCCACAAAGGACTGCAAGAGGCAAGCGTGGTTCATCCCGATGGGGAATTCGCCCTCGTTGAAATCGTCGAACAGGGGAACGCCGTCGGAACACGACGCTACCAGTGGATGGCGGCCTAAGCTTCGAAGTCGAGCACTACTTTGCCGCAGTCACCCGACATGGCCAACGTCACGGCTTCATTGAACGCTTGGATGGGCATCCGATGGGTCAACACCTTGTCCACATCGATGGCACCACGCGCAAGCAGATCGTGCATCACGTCCCAGGTGGACCACATCTTGCGGCCGTTGATCCCCTTGAGGTGGAGGTAGCGGAAAACCACCTCGTTCATCGGGACATTGGGCATGCCGTTTCCGTACACCGAGAGGATGTTCACGTACCCACCCATGCGGGTGGAGCGGATGCAGTTGGCCAGCGCTGCTGGAGAGCCTGAAAATTCGCAGGCATTGTCCACACCGCGACCGTCGGTGGCGGCAAAGATGGAGGCCACCACATCGTCGTCCTTCCCCAGCACCACATCGGCGCCCAGCGACCGAGCAAGGTCCATCCGGTAGGTGTTGTCCCAATCCACGGCGATGACCTTCGTGGCACCCATGGCCTTGGCAGCGTTGACGGCGAACAACCCGATGGGCCCCAGCCCGTGAACGGCGACCGTCGCACCCTCAACCGGGCCTCCCGTGAGGGTGTGAATGGCGTTGCCGAGCGGGTCTTGGATGGAGGCGTGGGCGGGGTCCAACCCCTCGGGGACGTGCCGTGCATTCACCGCTGGGATCACGAAATAGGGAGCAAACGCGCCGTGCTGGTGAACCCCGAAGATGGACCCGTTCTCGCACACGTGGGCGTTGCCTTCGTCGCACCGTGGGCAAGACCAACACGCCAGATGGCACTCAATGGCCACGAGATCACCCGGTGCGTGGGTGGTCACACCGTCGCCCAACGCGACGACCTCACCGCAGGTTTCGTGCCCGGTCACGGTTCCAAGGGGGACGTTTTCTCGGCTCCAATCGTCCCATTTCCAAATGTGTAGGTCGGTACCGCACACCGAGGTGGCTTTGGTTTTCACCAACACCTCGCCAGGGCCGGGTGATGGGACCGGATGCGTTGTCAAGGAGAACCCACCTTCTTCATCCCGGACTTTGGTCCAGGCTTGCATGGTGGACGGTCGTTCGGTCATGGTTGGCCCCAAGACGCCTACCCGTTCAGACGCCTTTTCATCCTTCGCTCAAGTTGGTTTGAACCGGTTTGCTCAGCCTACATCGCCGTGGGTCAACGGAGAGTTGATTAGGTAGGCGCGACGGCCTCAAAGCCCGTTGATGACGCATGAAGTACGTGGTCGTGAGCGGGGGCGTGCTGTCGGGATTGGGCAAAGGTGTCACCGCCAGCAGCATCGGCGTTCTCCTGAAATCGGCCGGTTTACGCGTGACATCAATCAAAATCGACCCTTACCTCAACAGCGATGCGGGCACCATGTCCCCCTTCGAGCACGGGGAAGTGTTTGTCCTGGACGACGGCGGTGAGGTCGACCTTGACCTCGGCAACTACGAGCGGTTCCTTGACATCAACCTCTCCAAAGACAACAACCTCACCACGGGGAAAATTTACGCCAAGGTGATTGAGGCCGAACGTCGGGGCGATTACTTGGGCAAGACGGTTCAGGTGATTCCCCACATCACCGACGCCATCCAGGACTGGTTGGAAGAGGTCGCACATCGACCCGCCGACGGCAGCAACGAAACCCCTGATGCGTGCATCATCGAACTCGGTGGCACGGTGGGCGACATCGAATCTTCACCGTACGTCGAAGCCTTGAGGCAGTTCCAATTTCGTGTCGGCCGAGAGAACGTTACCTTCGTTCACGTCTCTTTGGTGCCCGTGATGGGGCCGGTGGGTGAACAGAAGACCAAGCCCACACAGCACACGGTCAAGGAGCTGAGAGGACTCGGTATCACACCGGACATTCTCGTGTGCCGCTCCTCCAAGCCGCTCAACGAAGAGACACGGGGGAAACTCGCTGCGTTCTGCCACGTCCAACCGCAAGCCGTGATGTCCACGCACGACGTCCCCAACATCTACCACGTGCCGTTGATGCTTCAGGAGCAGGGGTTGTGCGACATTCTGGGCGTTGATTGCACCGCCACCACCCTCCTCGATGAATGGCGAACCATGGCCCACCACGTGGACACGTTGACCGACGAGGTGCACATCGCCATGGTCGGAAAGTACACCGACTTGACCGATGCTTATCTCTCGGTCATCAAGAGCCTGCAGCATGCGGCCATGGCCGTCGACCGGAAGTTGGTCATTGACTGGATCGAAGCCGGCCACCTTGAGGAGGCGTGGGCCAACGAACAGGCGGACGAACATCAGCAAGCATGGTCGCTGTTGCAACAAGCGGACGGCATCCTGGTGCCGGGTGGATTCGGCGACCGCGGCGTCGAAGGAAAAATTCTGGCCGCCCATCACGCTCGAACACAGCACGTTCCCTACCTTGGCATCTGCCTCGGGTTGCAGGTCGCCACCATCGAATTTTGCAGAAACGTGCTTGGGCTCGAAGGCGCCAACTCCACCGAATTTGCAGAAAACCCTGAACATGCTGCGGTGGTGTTCATGCCTGAAATCTCCAAAACACATCTTGGCGGAACGATGCGCCTGGGTAGCCGCCCGACCCTCTGGCAGGTTGAGGACTGCGCCATCCGCCGGCTGTACGGGGATGGAGAGGCCGTGGACGAGCGCCACCGCCATCGCTACGAAGTCAACCCCGACCTCATCGAGGCCATCGAAGCGGCCGGACTGGTCTTCGTGGGGAAGGACGAATCAGGCCAGCGCTGCGAGATCTTTGAACTCAAGGACCACCCCTACTACGTCGGCGTGCAGTACCACCCTGAATTCAAATCGCGCCCCAATCGGCCAAGCCCTCCTTTCCTCGGCCTGCTACGCGCAGCGTCAGAGAACCGCACATGACAGGGGCTTGGGGACGGACAGCGGCCGTCATCCATCAAGCCAGGTCGTGACCAACCGGGGAAGAAGCTCCCCTGCAGGCCCAAGATGAACCTCATCAAACCGGTCCGCATTCTCCGGCCGTTCAAGGTTGACCAGAACCGTGGTTGCCCCTGCAGAACGGGCCACATCAACCAGTCCTGCTGCGGGATAGACATGCCCCGATGAGCCGACGACAACGAACACATCGCATGTTTCGACCGCCTCGTAGATTCGAGTCATGCCAAACGGCATTTCTCCAAACCAAACAATGTGAGGTCGCATCCGAGAGGGTTCAACGCAGCAACGGCAGGCAAGGTAGCTCTCCTTCAAATCGGCTGCTTCCATGCGATGCTCTATGCGGCCGCTGATTTCACATCGCATAACTGACAATTCACCGTGCATATGTAGCACATCGCCGCTCCCTGCGCGTTCGTGGAGGTCGTCGACGTTCTGGGTCACGAGCAGGAAGTCAACCAGCCCCTCCTCCAACTTCACCAAGGCATGGTGGGCAGGGTTGGGCTCCACCTCCCTCAATTGTCGTCGACGGGCCTGGTAGAACCGCCACACCACATCGGGACTGGAGGCCCATGCTCGTGGCGTTGCCACGTCCTCGACTCGGTGGTCCTCCCACAATCCATCGTTGTCACGAAAGGTTCGGACCCCTGACTCGGCAGAAATCCCTGCACCAGTCAGCACCACCACGCGCTTTCCTCGCATGAAGCGCAGGTTGAGGTGAGCCTATTTCAGCGCTCGTGGGGACTTGGCAGCGTCACGCTTGCCGTGACGATGGAGCGCAGGGGTTCAAGCATCCAGCACACGCAACAATCGCGTGGTTCGGAACCCTTGCAACACCTTGATGAAGCGCTTGGCTTGAAACAACCCGTCCAGGGATTCATCACCGGTGTCGATACGTACGCCATCCAGCCCCAACAATTTCGACGGGGTGGCCACACCCAGCACGTTGGCTTGACCGATGGCTCGCAACACATCAGGGGAAAGTTGGAGGTTGCCGCGGCCGATCAAGAACCCTTGACCCCCCATGGGTGACAGGAGCAACACGATCGGTCGCGAGCCGTCATCGACGTGCGCCCGGACAACGGCCAGCAAATCCTGCTCGTTGAGGTCTCGGTGGAGGGTCTCTCCGTGCTGAACGTCAATGCCCAGCAGCGTGAGGTCTTGTCCAAGATGTTCGCCCATACGGCGCAACGTTCCACCGCTGCCCCACACGACCATGAGATCAGGCTCATCGTCCAGCAGGGTTTGGATGTGATCGCCCAATCCTTCGATGGTGTCCTCCTCGCTGGCCCGCTCAACCTGTTCCTTGGCACCTTGCATGAAACGCGGGGACGATGGTGTCCACGCCTCCCCGTACATTCGCACGCGCCACTCGCCCTTCAGGTACACTTCTTCGTCGAGGTCCATGACCTCGGTGATGGCGCAACGAAGATCGCCCAAACCAAACGCCAAAACAACTTCAGCTGCCGCCTTGGGGGTGGTTGCGAAACATCCTGAATGCATCTTCACACCCCCGGGAACACCCACCAAAGGGATGCGTTGTGCATCGGGTCCGAGCGCCTCCAAGGCGTTGACGATGTCACGCGTCGTGCCGTCGCCCCCGGCGTAAAGGATGGCATCCACGCCCGCGTTGACCAACCCGTTCACCAGGGCCGTCGTCTCTTGCACCGAGGTGGTGTTGGGTGTGTCCTGCAGCCAATGAGCAACCATTCCATCGACGTCGTTGTTGAACCAGGTGCTTCCCATGCGTCCGGACCAGCCCCACAATTCGACGGACAGCCCCGTGCGGTTCAGCGACCCCTGCAGCAGCGAAGTGAGGTGGTTGAGGCACTGCGTCATTCGGGGCCCTGCACGGTCTTCAGCACCCGCCGCTCTTGCCTCCTCAGCCCGGCCATCGCTGCCCTTGAAGCCCAGCTTGCCACCGAGACCCGCATCGGGATTCACCACGAGGCCCAAGCGCATGACAAGGCGAAACGGTGGCGATTCAAATAGCCCTGCATCCATGTCCGGTTTATCGTAGCGCATCAAGGCAAAGGCTTCATTCGTTGCACCTCCGCTGTCCAATCATGAACCCGACACGCCGCCGCCAGCCAAACCTCGACGATATCCTTGCGCGTGACTTTGCAGAAATGGGGGCGGGCGAGGCTCCCGTGAAACCAACAAACGAGCGTGAAACTGCCGTTTCTGAAGAAAAGGAAACCGAAACCAAACCGGCACAACCCATCGTCTACAACCAGCGCATTGACGCCCTGGAGGACCGAACGGCCTTCGTGGTGAAGCCGCCATCATCACCGACGAAAACTGAACAGCAACCGGCGGAAGCGGCCCCCCCGGTTTCCTCCCGCTCTGTTGCGAACTTGGGGGACGATTTTGATGTGGACTGGTAGGAACCGGCGGGGGACCCAACGCCCTCAGCGCGCCCTTGATAGCGAAGGTTCAACCCCAAAGGGGTTGCCGGAGGCACCCCCATGTCCATGATTGACGTCACCCTCCCCGATGGAACCGTGAACGAATACGCTGCAGGCATCACCTGCGCAGAGGTCATCACCGATGCACTCGGGCGGAAGCACGGCTGCCTTGCGGCCAAGGTTGACGGTGTGGAATGTGACATGTCCCACGTCTTGGACACCAACTGCTCGGTCGAAGGCATCCTCGCCTCGTCCGACGAAGGCATGCACATTCTACGCCATTCCGCTTCCCACCTGTTGGCACAGGCCGTGACCGCGTTGTACCCCGGCGCCCTGCCCACCATTGGCCCTGCCATCGACCGCGGGTTCTACTACGATTTCGCCATGGACCCCATTGCGGAAAGCGACTTGAAGGCGATTGAGAAAAAGATGCATGAGTTGGCTCGAAAAAATTTCACCGTCGAGCGCGTGGAGTTGGACGACACGGCCCTTCGAGAGCACTTTGAACACAACCCGTACAAGCTTGAAATCATCAACGACAAACTGGAAGCGGGCGACGGATCAACCGTGTACACCCAAGGTGACTGGTACGACCTCTGCTTGGGACCCCACGTACCGAACACCTCGAGATTGATGTTCGTCCGATTGACTTCCGTCTCGTCAGCCTACTGGCGTGGCGATCAAGACCGAGAGCAACTGGTCCGAATCTACGGTATCGTGGAGCCCACCAAAGAGGACCTCAAGGCCACCCTCCATCGAATGGAAGAGGCCAAAAAGCGCGACCATCGCAAACTTGGCAAGGACCTCCAGCTCTTCCATGTTGACGAGGATGTGGGCCAAGGGCTCATCCTTTGGACTCCCCGAGGCGCCACGGTTCGTCAAGAATTGCAATCCTTCATCGGCCACCACCTCCAACGCCAAGGTTACCACCAAGTGTTCACGCCACACATCGGGAAGCTCGACCTGTACCGCACATCAGGCCATTTCCCCTACTACCAAGATTCGCAATATCCACCGCTGGTTGAGCGGGAACTGATGAAGAAACTCGCCGATGAGGGCTGCACCTGCGGCGAGCTGTCGAACATGATGAAAACGGGGGACATCGACGGCTACATGCTCAAGCCGATGAACTGCCCCCACCACGTGAAGATCTACGCGAGCCAACCACGGTCGTACCGCAACCTGCCCCTGCGACTGGCGGAATTTGGAACCGTTTACCGCTGGGAACAATCCGGTGAAATCTCGGGCATGACCCGGGTTCGTGGATTCACACAGGACGACGCTCACCTGTTCGTGACCGAAGACCAAATCGCCGAAGAGGTGCAGGGGTGCATTGAGTTGGTTCAAATCATCTTTGAGAAACTCGGCATGACAGATTACCGGGTTCGGGTTGGTCTACGCGACCCGGATTCAAGCAAGTACGTTGGCGACCCTGACCGCTGGACCAAAGCTGAAGATGCGTGCCGCTCGGCTGCAGCCTCGTTGGGTGTGGCTTGGACGGAGGAAGAAGGCGAGGCAGCCTTTTACGGGCCGAAAATTGACTTTGTCGTTCGCGATGTCATTGGACGAGAATGGCAATTGGGCACCGTCCAGGTGGACTACAACCTCCCGGAGCGTTTCGATTTGACCTACAAAGGCAGCGACGGTGGCCTCCATCGCCCGGTGATGATCCATCGCGCACCCTTCGGCTCCATGGAGCGTTTTTGTGGTGTGCTCATCGAACACTTTGCTGGCAAATTCCCCACCTGGTTAACGCCAACCCAATGCCACATCATCACGATTTCAGAGAAGCACAAGGCCTACGCCGAAGAAGTCGCCAACGTGCTCAAGCAACACGGTGTGCGGGTTGAGGTCGATGACGGTGATGACACCATCGGGAAGAAAATCCGAACCCACCGGAAATTGCAACCTGCCTACATGGTGATTCTCGGCGACGGTGAAATGGAGCAACGGAGCGTGAGTTTGCGTGCACGAAACGGCGACCAAATCGCCGACGTTCCTTTGGACCGCTTCGTAGAACAACTCACGGAGGAAATTCGAGAGAAGGTGAGCGAGCCCTCGCTCGTCCCCCCACAAACCTGAGGCAACACCATGGCCGCTCCCTCCATCGTTCACGAACCGAGCGGTGCGATGGTGGTGCCGCTGGCGTTGGCGATGTTGACCGCATGGCTGTTTTGGGATCGCATCGTTCCCCGGCAACTGCGCGGCCTCCAAGTGGCGTTCAAAACCTCCAACATGCATTACGAAGTCCACCGTGTCACCCATTCGGTGGACGATGTCAAACACCTGCTCCGAAGACGGGGGACCCGTTTTGGTGTGGCGTCGTACTTGATGGCCCTGGCCGGCATCTTGGTGCTGCTGTTCGATTTTCTCCTGTTCGCCAACGGAGGTTCCGAGGGAATGCATGCACCAACGGTGGCCCTCGGCGTCGTGTTCATCGTCTTGCCCGCCCTTGTGTCAAGCGGCACCTCGCTTGGAGCCCAAGTCATCCGTCCGTTGGGCACGAGCAAAGCCACGCTGCAGAACAACACACAGGCGCGCAACTTCGCTTACTTCGCCATGATGCTGGCTTGGTTGGGATTGGCCATCGCCTTCGAAGCGGTGCTCGAAGGGCAAGGGGTGGCGAGCCAACGTCGCTCCAGTTTGGTCGCATTGTTTGCTTTCAGCCCAGCGGTGTTGGCTTACGGCCGCATTTTAGGTTCGTCTTGGAACGCTCTCAAGGAGTCCTCCTCTCACATGGCCAACGGCCGTGCCTCGCCCTTTCACAACCACGTGCCGACGGCCCGACAACAATTCGTGGCCCAACTGGTGCACCTCAACCTTCTCGTGATGCCGTTCGTTGCCATCAACACCTTGCTATCCGTGGTGCTGTTGCTCTACAACCCCGACCTCTTCACCCACAGCGATCGCGTGTTGGCCCTTCCTGAGTACCGCCTGCAAAGCACCTACATGGAAGAAGGCGGTTTGCTTGGGTTCTGGCTGATCGAACTTTTCGCCCACATTCCCGAAGAGGGCATTCGTGTGCCCATGGTCACGGCTGTGTTGCTGTTTTTGCTCATGAACGTCGCCATTGTAGGTTTCTTGTTTGTGTACGAGGTCGCGCGCATTCTGTTTCTGGACGTTCAAGATTTCGCTGGCCGAGGTGGTATTCGCTTGGCGGACAGCCGCCTGCTCCGTGCCGAACCCGTTCAACAAGCGACGGTGTTGAATTTCTGCTTCACCGGATTTGCTGGTCAATCCATGCTATTGCTCGCTCTTGCGATGGTCACGTTTTGGGATTCCGCCTACCTGCCGCAAGGTGCTGCCTGCGGTACATGGGAATCCAGTTTGTGTTCCGTGCTCGAGAAAAACACGCTCGAGGAATTGACGTGGATGTTGGCGGCAGGAGGGCAAATTGCGTTCCTGGTGGTCTGGTTCGCCTCTCGAGGTCGCTCTCGAACCTTGAGCGAATTCACCTTTGATGCTTCCATGGACGAAGACCGGACCCGCCTCCGCAGCATGAGCGACATGATCTACCTCAAGCAACGGCCCATCAACGACCTCATTGGCGACGGGGACTGGCAAAAGGCCCTCGGTCGTTTTGATGAAGTGAGCCGAGGCAACATCGACACCCTCGTCGGGCTGGACATGATTCGCCGGGCCCATGCCGGCATGGTGTTGAACGCAGGACTGGGTCGTTGGGATGAAGCAGAAGAGTTGGCCATTGACCTGCTGGCGATCCAAGGCGGCCGCGATGCAGAATCCACGCGTTTGTTCCTGTGTGCCGCCAGTTTGGCTCAACGCGACCTCCGAGAAGCCGAACCACGGTTGGATCTCCTGCCGGAACACGACGTGGAAGGGGCGAGGCTGCGATGGTTTGCCAGCCTGATGAACCCCAAGCGACGCCTCGAAGAACATGCGTCGTCCATGCTCGCCATCGACCCCGTCACCCGAGAAAACAAGGCCCTGCTGGAAGCCTACGCCTCCCAACAACTTCGTCAACCCAACCTCGTCATGAACAAACCCGTCAACCGGATGGTGTTTTTGGGGCACTTGGCCAGGTTGCGGCTTGACGGCCAATCCGAACGAGCGCTGGACCTGCTTGAAGCGGCCATGAAAACCGTTGAACTGGATTGGGTCCAAGCCAAGGTCGTGCAGTGCCTTCTGAACATGGATGCAGGACGGGTGAACACGGCGGTGCGCCAAATCGACGACCTGGCCACGCAACACCCTCGCCATCCTCACGTACGAGCAGCGTTGAACTTGATGGCGAAGTTGGGTCACACCAAACTGCCCCCGAGGGAAGACACCAACATGCAATGGGCGACGGAAGGCGACACGGACTGGCGACACAGTTGGTCGGGTCACAACGTGAGCGTTCCACCTTCCTTGGACCAGCAGCACCTGCGCGAACATGCCTGGCAGGCCAATGCTTGGGTCGGATGGGGGACCAAGGCGGTGACGGTCTCGGCCGGCAAAAAGGCGCTGAAGCAACTGCCGAATCAACTCCCACTCGGCCTCCACCTTCACCTCTCGGGCCTGGTCACGACCATCCAAGGTCAACCCATTGACCTCGGGTTTCCCGGTTTCGTGGACCTCAAGAAGGCCAAGGACCGAGGGTTGTTGGATTGATCAAACCCGCCGACGCAACCGTTCCATGCAGGCATCAGCCGTTGCAAGATGGCCCAAGCAGGCTTCAATGTCGCTGACACCGAGCGCTTCTCCTGCCAGCGCTACGGCTTCCTCGCAAGCCCGACGGTCATCGTCCTCCACCCCGATGTTCGAGGCATCGCATTGGTTGCGAAGAATCCGCCAACCGTCGTTCACGAAATCGTAGAGTTCCAGGGCCTCGTCGGTGTCCTGACCCGCCTTGTCAAGGGTTGCCGTCATGCGCTCCAACAAGGTGGCAGCGTGAGACCATTGCTTTGATTGAGCTGCTGCCTCAATGTCGGCAAGACGTTCACGCCAGGTGGCTTCGTCGCTGCGGCCTTCGAACCGTTGGACCAGTTGCTTCTTTTGCTTCATGGCCCGACGAACGTCGTCCATGGCCCGCCGCTCGCGCTCAAGGGTCCGAACCACACCATCCGCCAGACCGATGGCTTGCGCTGCGTGGCCTTGCTCCAGGGCATCGTCGGCTTGGTGAAGACGATCGTTCAACTCAGCCACATCAAGTCCGTCGGTCGCATTCAATTGGCGCCTGGCTTCCTTCACCGAGACGGCGGCTCGGTCCAGCGCTTCACCGTCGGCTTCGAGCTGTGGCGGAATGACGACGGCAAATTCGTAGGCCTCCTTGGGTTGTTCAGCGTTGAGTTTGGTCCGAGCGTCGTTCAGCAATTCGTGCAAATGGGCAACGCCAGCCCCGTGTTGACCGTCCAAGGCCCGGGCAGCCGCCGTGATGGCTTGCTCGGCTCGTGCCCACCATTCAATCACATCGTTCGCCCGGCGTTTGGCTTGACGGAAGAGTTGTTCACCCTCACGAAGGGCACCCAATTCCACCTCTCGAACACCCATCGCATAGGCCTTGCGAGGGCGCTTGACAACGGGGGCGAGGGCTTCGGCCCTCTCCACGGCGTCCAAGGAAGCGAGGCGGACCGCATCCACATCGCCTGCCAGCGACACGGCACGGTTCATGTCCTCCTCGCACTCATCGAGGACCTGCATTCCGTACTTGACATCGAGGTGGCCTTCCTCCTTGGCGGTCGTCAAGAGGCTTGATGCCTGCGCCACAGCGTCACCGTTGGCCTTCATTTCCAACAGGCGAAGCTCGAGCACATTCAATCGTTGACGAAACACTTTGCGAAGGTCACGGTCCTCGTCACCGGCGAACCAATGGTGAACGGTGTCGGCCACAGCGAGCGCAAGCACGGCCAAGCCGAGTGCACCTGCAGCGGTGTCCATTCGCTCACCGGTGAGCACCAGTACCCCACCCGAGAGGCAACCAATGCCCGTCATCAACGATCGGAACCGCAGGACACCAAACGAACCGCGAAGCACGGTGGTGGACGTACGACGGCATGCAAGGGCTGCAACCAGCACGAGGGCCCCTCCCAGCATGCCAAAGGCGTTGGTGCCGTTGATTCCGCTGGTGGCCTGCACGGCAAGGACCGGCCATGCCACCGAGGTCGCTGCACCGAGCCTTGACCTGGCAGAGGGAGCGTCAACCGCGAGGTCTTGGAGAAAAATCCCCCAGAGAAGCAGCAGCAACGGGGCTCCAAAACTCGTCAAGTCAACGGAGCGACCTGAGATCAGATCGTTCATTGAGGGCCATGCAAGCCAGGCCGCAGACCCAAGCATCAGCAAGGCGGTGAACATCGTCAGTGATTCGACCGAGCGCTGACGACGCACGTGCTCGGCTTCGATGGCCGAATCGGTGTCCGCCCATGTCACCATGGCTTTGCTTCCCCACATCACCCCCATAATCCATGCGCCGACCCGATTCGGTTGAGGGGCAGTCCCCCCAAGGTTCAAGGGTGGGTTTCAACGGTGATGAACAAGCGAGGGGACGACATGACCGGACTCATCACCATGGACGATTTAACCAACGAAGCCATTCTTGAGGTCCTCGACGACGCAGAGCGCTTGTTGCCCGTGGCACGAGGTGACACCTACCTGCCGTTGCTCCAAGGAAAGATCCTCGGCAACCTCTTTTTCGAGCCCAGCACGCGCACCCGCATGTCGTTTGAAACCGCCATGAAGCGCTTGGGCGGTGACGTCGTGAACCTTGGCGATGTCAAAACCTCCTCGGTCGTCAAGGGAGAGACCCTCTATGACACCATCCAGATGGTGGACGGTTACACGGACATCATCGCCATGCGTCACCCCCGACAAGGTGCTGCCCAATACGCACAAGATTCGGCACGTGTGCCGGTGCTCAACGGCGGTGACGGAGCTGGCCACCACCCCACCCAGACCATGCTTGACTTGTTCACCATCCGCCAGGCACACGGTTCACTTGAGGGGCTCAAGGTGGTGTTGGCAGGTGACCTGCGTTACGGCCGCACCGTTCACTCGCTGAGCCACGCGCTAACACGCTTCGGCTGTGAACTTGTCCTCGCCAGCCCGAACCTGTTGCGAATGCCACGGGAAATTGTTGAAGATTTAACCGCCCATGGCGCCACTGTCACGGAAACTGAGGACCTGTTGGGTTCCATCGACGAGGCGGACGTGGTGTACATGACCCGCATCCAAAAGGAGCGTTTTGCCGATGAGGACGAGTACACCAAGGTGGCCGGCGCTTACAAGCTCCATGCCAACAACCTCGAAGGTGCCAAGGCGTCCATGATCATCATGCACCCGCTGCCCAGAGTTGATGAAATTCATCCATCCGTTGACAGCACACGACACGCTCGTTACTTTGAGCAAGCCTTCAACGGCGTCGTGGCCCGAATGGCACTGCTGTGTCGCTTGCTGGGCGTCTCGGTTCCCACCGATGTTCCCCAAGGAGGTGAAGCTTGATGAGTCAAGAACACAACATGCGAAGGGTCACGGCGATCCGCAACGGCACGGTGATCGACCACATCCCATCGGGTCAAGGCATGAAGGTGCTGGAAATGCTCGGGGTTCAATCCTCCACCACCGTGCCGGTGTCCATGGTCATGAACGTCCCCTCACAAAAGATGGGCACCAAGGACATCATCAAGGTCGAAGACAGGGAATTGAACCAGGATGAATTGAACCGCCTCGCCCTCGTTGCTCCTGAAGCCCATGTGGCCATCATCCGAGCCTACAGCGTGGCCGAGAAACTGACCATCAACCTTGGCGAAGAAGTTGTCAACGTCGCCCGGTGCACGTTCTCAAACTGCATCACCACCAACCCAAGAGAGCCGCTGCCCCACCGCTTGAAGGTCAGGGGAACCGAGCCACTGGACCTGCGATGTCACTACTGCGGTCGACCCCAAGATCTGGACGACTTGGTTCACAACCTGCTCTGAAGGGCACAACCGGGCTCGGCTCAAGCAGCAGCGTCTTCAATGTCGAGCAGGTCTCGCATATCGCAGGCTTTGCACTGAGTTCCCGAAGTGATGCTTCCGCATCGAGGACATGGAATGGGAGGGGGTGTTTGGTGGCCTTCGCCGCCCGAGGCGACCACACGGTCACGCAACGCTTTGACCTGGTCGGCCATCTTCACCAAACCGTGCCGAGTTCCGGGAACATCCGCCTCCATGCTGGCCACCATTTCCCGGTGCCGCCAACGCAAAGCGCCGCGGGCGTTGGGGCACTCCTCGTGATGCAACGGTAACGAACGGTGCAGGGCATAGAGGTGAATTTCTTGTTCAGGGACCCAGCGCAGCGGCACGATACGCGGCGCCAACCCCTCAACAGGTGTCGATGTGTGGGGTGCGAGTCGCAGGGTGCGTTCCAAATCGCCGTTGGTCACGTTCATCAGCACGGTTTGGGCCATGTCGTCCAAGTTGTGACCCAGCGCCACGACGTCCGCACCGACCCGCTGTGCAAGGTGGTTGATGCCTTGCCGTCGAAACACCCCGCAGTAGGCGCAGGCCATACGAGGGGCATTCTTGTCCTTCGCCAAGACCGAGGGGAGGCGCTTGACGACTCGATCCATTTCGAGAAACGACAACTCGGGGTACGTGACCACCTCATGACGCACGCCCAAACGGTCGCAGAGGTCTTGGGCGCACTGGATGGAAGGTGGTCGGTAACCCTCGATGCCTTCGTCCACGGTGCCCGCAACGATGGTCACGTCCCTGCGCTGACCCAACAGGTCAACAAGGACGTCCAGCAGCACGGCCGAATCCTTGCCCCCCGAGACGGCCACCAACACGGTTGTATGCGCCCCTTTTTGCAACGGCAGTTGTTGGCGCAACTCCTTGCTGATCTTTTTTCGAACAGACTTCGCGAGGTGCTTACCGCACAATATTCGGCCAGAATAGGCTTGTTCAACCACGGCAGGGCGGTCGCAAGCGTCGCAAGAAGGGACGGCGAATGCAACGCCATCGCTACCGTCCACCATGGTAGCCCCAGCGTAGAAGGGGGTTTCAAACCACCTCTTGCACACCGAATCTCAACTCGGATTATTTCAATTAGAAATTTAAATTTTATATTGAAATATTTCATCCCCGTATCGACGCTGACCAGCGCCGAGAAATCACCCCTTCATGATGGCTTGACAGCATGCGATTTCCAGGACTCCAGCACGTAAATTTCAGTTGGAATTTCTTTGCGACCCTCCAAACCGCCGAATTTGGTCACCTAAGCGGTAAACTTCTTGAAGCCTACAGCGGTGTGGTGACTCTTGAGCCACCATGCTGAACCGTGTGTTAACAGCCCTCATGGAACGTGAGTCGCTTCGGCAGGCGGCCATGATCGACGACATGGGCCGGTTGTTGGCCGGCGTCACCGAACCGGGTCAAGCCCCCGAAGCCGCACGCCACATCCCGCTTCTTGTCGCCGCCCTTGAGGCACAACAACAACTCGGGCTGGGCGAGCTCCACGAAGTCTGGACCGAAGGCGAGGAGCGAACCCTGCTCGACCTGATCACGCCGTACCGCGTGTTGATTCTCCAAGGCCAAGTTGGGCGTTTGGGCCGATGGCGTCACAGCGTTGACCACCTTCGGTCTGCACTCGCTCACGCCCGCGTTTCTGAGGTGAACCACCATGTTTGAACTCCCGCAAGGCCAACCTTTCGAAGACGATTTTTCCCTCGAAGAGGGCACCTTGTTACCGTTCGCCCATGGTGCCATCACGACCACCGTCGGTCGACGGAAAACCCCCAGCGGCCACCGTTTGGTGCGAGGGGGGAAACCCGTTGCGTGGATGGCGAAAAACGCAGACGGCGACTTGTTGGGGGGGCTTGAGGCTCGCCTTGAACTTGAACGTCTGGAACGTGAATCCAACACCAAGTGGTCGGCCACCGTGTACACCATCCGTGGATTGGGCGAAGTGGCGGATGCTGTCCCGGAGGCGTTCGAACACCAAGCCGATCGTCAGGGGCTCGGCGCCCGAGTCAACCATGTTGAGCGCCTTCTGGCAAGGGACCTCTCCTCCGTGGTGGAACAGTTGGCTGCCCACGTCACGGTCCGTGGAGCACTGGCCATGGACGGAGGCTTGCTCATCGATCACGCGGGTGATTTGCCCGGCCTGGGAGAGGCCGAGGCCGTGTGCGCCCACCTCCACGATTTGCTCAGCGGCATGAACGCCGAATCGTTGGCGACCGAATTGGGCCTGCACGGTCAAGGCCACATCACGTTGCACAGCGACAAGGGTTCCCTGCTTCTGGCACAAAGCGGCACCATCGCTCTGGCGGCGTGGACCGAAAAAGATGCCAACCACGCCCGGCTCCTCTCCGGTGCTTCGCTGGCCTTGGAAGGTGAACTGGGTGCTGCTGGACACGGAGGGGCAGCCCTACCGGAAGGATTCACGCTACGCGACGGCAAGGGAGGCCCGGATGCTGTGATCTCCATGCTGAAAGCCGCCATGGACGAATCCGTCACCGGCCATGTTCAGGCCGGGGCGTCAAGCAAGGCCGTTTCCATCGTCCTCGACCGTGGTGTACCGGTGGCATGCTGGGCTCCCGCAACGGAAAGCATGAGCGAAGCCATGCAGATGTTCACCGACCCGAAACGCAAACTCAAGTTGATTCGTTTCCCGTCCGGCACCATCGTTTCACCCCAATCAGGGACCGTGGAAGGGTTTGCATTGGCCACGTTCTGCAACGATTTGGCCACCGCTCGCACCCGCTCTGAGGCACGCCAAACAACGCTGACAGCCTTGCTGAACGAAGCGTTTGGATTCGAAATGGGGCTTCAGCAACTCAAAGTTGCTCGTTCAAAGATGGCATTTGTGTCGTCCGGAGCTGAGGTCGCTGAGCCGCTCCCCGTGATGAAGGACCAGGCCGTTGCCGCGATGGACGCAGGTTTGCGTCGACGGTTGGAAAAGTCACAACAACGGGAGGATGCCCTCACACGGGAAAAGGCGAAGTTGGAGCGAAAAGTAGCCCAACTTGACAAACAGCGTAACGCAGCCGACATCGTTGCAAGAGAAGCCTCGGAAGCAAGGCAAGAACACACCGTCGCACTGGAAGAAGCGAACGCTTCTCTCAACAGCATGCAGGTTGATCTGGCCCAAGCCCGAACCGTAGCAGAAGAGGCCGATGCTCGCGCAGAACGGCTGATGCGCCGGGTCAACGAGCTTGAGCATCAGGTCAGCGAACGAGCGGCTGAGTTGGCCAAAGCCCTTGGCGAGTCCTCTTCAAGTGCAGCCCTTCACACCACCATCACCGATTTGTCCTTGAAGGAGGCGGAGTTGAAGGCCAACCTCGATGAGGGTGGTCAGCGGCTTTCCAGCGTCCGTCAGCAGAGCGAAGACGAGGAGCGACGGTTGCGCGTGCTCACCGAACAGGTCAGCACGGCAAGGGAGCGCCACGCACGCGTGCAGGCCGACCTGCTCTCCTTGCAGGAACAAGTGCACCTTCAACAGGTGGAACTCGATGCTTCAAAGGCAGAAGTAAAGGCGGCACAAACCCGCTTGGACGAGGACAGGGAGCGCCGTTCCGAGGAGGAGTCACGACGCAGCCACGTGCAAGCTGAACTTCGTGAACTGATGGATGAACGCCGTGTGCTGCTTCGGGAATTGGGTGATTTGGGTGCTCGCCGGGGGCACGCAGAGGCTGAACTTTCATCCTTGGTCAACAAAGCCACGGCGCTTGCCGAGGCCCATGAGGAAGCCTTGGCCGACATCAAAGAAGCAGAACGCCTGCGTGCCCGGTTGGCCGAAGAACCGTTGGCACAAGCCTTGCTCAACGACCACGCCACCTTCGAAGGGTTGGGGCCTGTGCTCAACCGGCTCGAACACGCTCGAACGTTGGGCTATTCCGTGACCATGCTGGACCGTGCGGTTGAACGCTCGCTGCAAGTCATCCAGGCCACGGTGGACCACGTCGCCTCGACACCGCGCCACCTCCTCTCCAGCGAAGTGATGACCCTGCTGGAGCGTCAAGTCCCCCAAACAGCAGGTGCGGTCAGGGGCTTGGCACGGTGGTCCGTCCAACAACGGCTTGAGCATCAACTCGGCGAAACCGTCAATCATGTGGTCCTCGATCTCGAACACCTGCTGGAGGATTACGACCGCTCGATCACGATGCTTCGACGAATTCGACATGTGCTGGAGCAAGTTCACCGGTTGGGCGCTCCTGAGCATGAAGTTCGGGCGTTGCTTGCCAACTGCCAGCGCCCAGAAGCACTTCCGTCGTTGGCGCAGGGCACCCGTCGCTTGATTCAAGTGGCCCTTGACGACATCTACCTCGAAGCCGACCAACGCAACGCAGGTGAAGCCATGGCTCTCGAAGAAACCGCCAAGGTACTCGAAGAACTGATTTCACAAATTGATGCCTCGGGACTGGCAGACGGCATACCGCAAGGCCAACTGTGGGACTTCCAGCGAGATGGTTTGCTGCCCTTTGAACGTGATTCCATCCCCGAAGCAGAACGCTTGCCGGTGTCGGCAGGCATGCTGGAGGACTTGGAGCCGCACCTCTTGGCCGAGGACCGTCTTGATGTGGCCGCAACGGCGTCCTCACCCGACGTTGATGATGAAGGTTGGTCGACGCTTCCTGCACCGAACACGGAGGAAATGGCAGCCACAACCCCCACACCAACAACCGTGGACGATTCGCCAGCGATGACGACCAGCGAAGAGGACGAGCGAGCGTCGTTGGAGGCAGAGTTGGCAAGGATTGACGCAGCATGGAGCCACCGAGAAGCGAACCCCTCACCGTTGACCAGCGCCAAAGACACGGCCCTGACCGATCTTGAATCCCGTCTGTCCGAACTTGAATTCTAGGGTGGTTCACATGGGCGCCCCCGAGACCTTGATGGGACGCGAAGAACGACCGGGCCCTTCTGCACCGCTGTGGCTGGAGCGGGTTCTGTTGGTGTTGGTGGTCACCGGCGTGGTGGTGGTTGGCCCAACGGTGCACGGTGCATTGGGCACCGGTTGGGCATGGGGTGTGGCGGCGTACGCTGGCCTCACACTGGTGCTCTTGGGGTTGTCAGAATCGTTGGGACGGTGGCTCCAAGCTCGCATCAAAGCTGACTGAAATCCTTGGACGGCGGCTCAACGTCAACCGGCGCAAGGCGAGACTGGACAAAGCCGATGACGCGCTGCCATGGAATGAAGAAGCGAAGCAGCGCCATCATGCCGAGGAACAGCAACGCCGAGATCACGAGACCGTAGGTGAGGGTCAGTTCAATGGACTCTGAAACCTGACCCGCCCATTGGTTCCCGGTCGTGTCCGACACCAACGTCAACAACACCTTGTGGAACCCGAGCGCCATCATGGTGGCCGCCCCCGTGAAACCGAGGAACAAAAACGTATGACGAAGATGGGTGTTGAGGACGTTGTCCATTTGCCGCACGTACTCAGGATCTCGCTTGCACGATTCCGGGAGACGGAAGGCGTACTCCAGGTTTCGAATCACGCCGTAGGCTGCCTCTTGGAACACCATGATGAGGATGGCGATGAGGATGAGACTGAATTGCTCCTGGGTCACCAGTTTGAGCCCCAGGAATCCAATGGTGGGGTTGGACGTTTGGCTCTCGAGCGTGGTCAACGCACCACCGTAGTCGCCCAATTGACCACGAATCAACGGGAACGTCAGGAGGGCATGGATACCCAGGAACAGCAATGTGAATCCAATCGACCAAGCGATGGAACGACGGGAAAGCCCCCAAATGCCACGCGTGCCCATGATAACCGGCAGGAGATAGATGAAGAGGATCATCAGCGAGAGAATCATCAACAACGGCCACTGCAATGTCTCGAGTTCGGAATCCGTCGGCAATCGAAGGTCAAACGTGAACAGCATTCCAGCCAGCCACGAGACCACGAGCCGTCCGATGAGCAACACCATCAAGCCAACGATGAGACCCAACTTCAGTCGCTGCTGGACTTTGGGAGATTGGAACGCGATGAAGGCCATGATGCCACCCAGCCCCACGCCGAGCACCAGCGGGACCACGAACCGACCCATCCCAGAACGTCCCTCACCCGTGAGCCAATCGCCGATGGGGAGTTGGTCGGCGATGAGCAATTCGATGGTGTCAAAGACGATGGTGTGGTCAATGGATTCCACAACATAGGTCGACACCACCTCGAGGTACATGGCGACAAGCGCCACGGTGGCAAGCACCTGAAGGGCCAGAATTTGCCATTGGCGTCGCAGGTTTTTCAGATGCAGGGTCCGCGGGCGAGCGCTGCCTTCGAGCAGGACATCGGACTGCAAACCGACCTCACCCGCCATTTCAGTACCCCCTCACCTGCATCAACGCCTGCGACAAATCCATGTCTGGCATCCAGTCAATGACCTGCGCACCTGACCCCGCCAAGGTGGTCAAGCGGTTTTGACGTTCGAGTTTCAGCACCTCGTAGGACATGCGAGGAATGCGGCTGACAAGCCGTTCAAAATCCACGCTTGAGGGGGACAAGACGGTCACCTCATGACCTCTTCCGACGAGGTCCCGGACCGCGGCAGGTACCGTACCGTCGCCTTCACACGAGGAGATGATGAACACCGGGCTGCCTCGGCTGAAACGTCCGCTGAGTGAATTGGTGACAGCTTGCAATGGCATGTTGCCTTTGGGCGTGACGCCGGCAAGAGCGCTGAGGATCTTGAAGTACTGCTTGTCACCGGTGTCAGGCGGGAGGTAAGCGAGTTTCTCGTCGTAGATGGCGAGGGCCACCGAGTCGCGCCGCTTGAGGAAAAACGCCGCCAGGCTGGCGGCTGAGACCGTTCCCATCTCGAGCGGGTTCTTCAGCACCGTACCGATACGAGCCAAATCTCGGCTGTCGAGGATGAGGTACAGGTCGGTGACGGCGTCCCGACACTTCTCGTTGACCATCAAGTCACCCGTTCGGGCGTAGGCCTTCCAGTTGATGTTCTTGAACGGGTCACCAGGGACGTACTCCCGGAGTGAGTAAAATTCCGACCCCTGACCGGGCGTTCGCAAGGTGGTGGCACCGGTGTACATCTTGGGGGTGCGGCTGCGCAAAATGGCCTCCTCCACGTTCTTGATTTGGGGGAAGATGACGATGTCGCTGTGATGGTTCACGAACATTTCCTCCACACCGAGGTTGAACGTGTTGCGGGCACGCAACGAAACGGGACCGATGGAATAGTGGCCTCGCAAAGGGCAGCGAAGCACGTAACGGATGCGAGCACTCTCACCCGGTTTCAGGTTCAACTGCATTTGATTGAGCCCGCTGCGTAGTTTCATCTCGTGAGGGATGTTGTCGTAAACGTCCAGCATCTGGGTCTTTCGATTGCTGCGGTTGGTTACCAACAACTCGACGTACAAATCGTCCCCTTTGTACAGATTATCGGCCGAAAGGGTGCGTTGGACTTCGACTTCACCGTGACCTGAAATCCACGAATTCACCACGATGAAGGCCACCAGCGTAAGGCCGAGGATCATCATCTGCTGGTTGGAAATCATCATCCCAATGAGCACCAGCGCAATCCCGCCGGTAAAAGTGAAGGCTGCTTTACGCGTCCACACGATCTCACCTCAGCTGCGTCCCCACGCTTTGATGCGTTTTACAAGGGCCACGGTTTGTTCCAAACTGTAGCGTCCACTGGTGTCCACAGCGAACTTCGAAAGAACGGGATCGTTGATCATGGAGACAAGTTCATTCGCCCGCATGTTCTGGAATTCTTCACGCGTGAGTCCGTTCTGGTTTCGGACCTTGGAAAGGAACACCTGCCGGATTTTGTCCACCTTGGCGTAGTAAGCATAGCGGTTGGCGTCGCCAAATCCGTAGTAGATGATGCTGAAGACGTGGCGCCAAGGTTCGGGGTCGCGCTTTCGGATGAGGACCGCTTCGAAGACGATGAAGAGGATGAGGAACAGCAGCAACATGGCCAACCCTTCGCCCGTGAAGTACACCAGCAGGAAGTAGACCGTGTTGTAGGAATCAGCGGCCAGGGCGCTTTGCGGATGCCGTGATTCATCAAAGATCACCATGGCATTCGTGGCGGGTTGGCCCGCCTCCTCTGGGTCCTCGCTCATCAACGCCTCGGCAATGAAATCGAGGGCCCATTTTCGGTTGTCGTTGGCGGGCATCTGGGTGTCGGTCGGTCCGTATTCGCCGTCGTTGAACCCCTCGTGATCGTACATGGCGTTGATCAGCGCAGAACCGTCCGAGATGAAGACCACGCGACCGCCATCGGTTGGAGAACAACTTGCACGGGCGCAGACCTCGATGCTGAGGTTGAATTGACCAAACCGGTCGGGCGTTTCGGGCGTGATTTCGTTGCCCACCCAGATCTCACCGTCACCGTTCACGTCCACCGTGGCCTCGTTGCTCGTGATGGCACGCACCGACACTTCTGAGAGCGGGCCACGAACCCCCGGGATGACCTCAAGACCGGTGATGTTGTTGACGAGCATTTGGTACGTGGCGTTGAACGCCAAGGTGCCTCCGACCAGGTGGTGAGCGCACAGGCCTGCTTCCGTCTCGGTGAGTTGCTGACCGTTCAAGGCTGCGCACGGGTGACGCCCAGCGCTGTTGGCATCGGCCCATCGCTCATGCGCCGTGAGGGTGGTCGGGTCAAGGTCTGTGCCGTTCATGCCGCACGGGCTGGATTGGACGCACATCCAGATGTAGTTGTAATCGAGGCTTGCGGCGTAGGTTGTGTCAAACACTTGCTCACCCGTGTAACGGATGCCGAACGCTTCGGCAATGGTGCTGGCAAACCCGTAGTCTTCGAGCACCAGCGCCGTGCCCCCTGCCTCTACGAATTCAACGATGGCGTTGATCTCCGAGGGGGAGAATCCCTTTCCAGAAGCCACGGTGATGAATCCGTCGTCATCAAACTGGGGCAAGGTGAGGGTGTCCCGTTCCACCCCCGCAAGGACGTACGTGGTGTTGCGAGGGTCGTCAATGTCGGCCAACAGCAACGGGCTGCTCACCAGAGAACGCGTTTCAATGCCCATGGCTTTGATGTCGGAACGGAACGCCGACATGTCGTTCCAATCGTCGTCGTAAGCCGAGAGTTGGTTCGTGGCACTGAGGTTGATAAAATTGGAAAGCACCGTCAACAGCAAAATGCCCAACACCGTCCAGAACGCGACCTGCAGGCCGAGCCTGCGAGCGTTGATGGAAGCGAACGGGCCAGACATGAGCATCACGTGGACTGAATCCTATCATTTCACGGGCTCACTTGCCTTTAGAAGGTTGTCCACAACGGTTGGAAAAATGCTCATCGGCACACGGGCCAATTCAACGATTGAGGTGAACACTGGCAGCGACGCGGGCCACGGATGCGGCTGGGATCATCACGGCGGAACCTTGGCTGGCAAAGGGCAGTGCAGCGGGCTCAATCCCTTCAGCCACTTCGACCAACAGTTCGCTCACGCTTCCGGTGTTGAGGTCGATGTGCAGGTCAATAAGGCGCCCGAGGAGCGCACCGGTGCGGTCCAGCACGTCCCGACCAAGCATTTCTCGTCCAAAGATGGCCATGCGACACCCCCGATTGATGCAGAACCAGCGCCGGCCATTCAACCCATCGGTTGAGCAAACATCACATCGTTTCCATGCCGCGACTGAAGTCCCGGTTGCGCTTGATGTTCGTCAAACCCGAAGTGAGTCGTGTTTCCATTTTCTGGTAGTACTCCAGCATGTCGGGTGTGACGGTGGGGCGGACGCGAGAGATGGCTTCTTCGAAGTGGCTCTTCGTGACCTTCTTCTTTTCCGCCCGCATGCAGATGAGTGCTGCTTCCCGGCAGACGGCTTCGATGTCAGCACCGGTGAACCCGTCCATGCCGGTCAACAAGTCCTTGAATGAAAATTTGCCAAGCGGCATGCCCTGCGTGTGGATGTTGAAAATGGATTGGCGGGCACCAGCATCGGGTGGCGGGACGTGAAGCACCCGCTCAAAGCGACCGCTGCGAAGCAAGGCCGGATCAATCATTTCGGGGCGGTTGGTGGCTGCGACAATGATGACACCGTCCAGCGATTCGACGCCGTCCATGCTGGCCAACAGTTGGTTGACCACCCGATTGCCCACATCACTGCCTTCCGAAGCAGAGCCACCGCTGCGCATGCTTGCAATGGACTCAAACTCGTCGAGGAAAATGATCGAAGGCGAGGACTGCTTGGCCTTTTTGAAGATCTCTCGGATGGCACGCTCGGATTCACCCACCCACTTTGAGATGAGTTCCGGACCCTTGATGCTGATGAAGTTCGCTTGAGCCTCGTTGGCAATGGCTTTGGCCAAGAGGGTCTTTCCGGTTCCGGGTGCACCGAACAAAACAATACCTCGTGGCGGCTTGATGCCGAAGTGTTCGAAGAGTTCGGGCTTGGTGAGCGGCCATTCAACCGATTCTTTCAATCGATCCTTGACCTCGAGCAGACCGCCGACCTCGTCCCATGAAACCTCGGGCACTTCCACGTAGATCTCGCGTAGTGCAGAGGGTTCAACGTCCTTGATGGCTTCTTTGAAATCGTCCATGCAGACTTCCATTTTTTCGAGCACTTCAGGCGGGATGGTGTCCTCGTCCAGGTCAATCTCGGGGAGGTAGCGACGCAGGGCTTTCATGGCCGCTTCACGCACCAAGGCAGCGAGGTCGGCACCGACGAAGCCGTAGGTGTTGTCAAGCACCCACGTGATGTCGAAGTCCTCGGCAATGGGCATTTGCCGGGTGTGGACGTCCATGATCTCGCTCCGCCCTTCACGGTCGGGCACACCAATCTCGATCTCGCGATCAAAACGTCCTGGGCGTCGCAGGGCGGGGTCGAGCGCATCACGACGGTTGGTGGCGCCGATCACCACGACGTTGTCACGGCCCTGCATGCCGTCCATCAAGGTCAGCATCTGTGCCACGACACGACGCTCGACCTCACCCGTCACGTCCTCTCGTTTTGGACAGATGGAATCGATTTCGTCAATGAAAACAATGGCTGGTGAATTTTCTGCGGCCTCATCAAAGATTTCACGGAGTTGCTTCTCCGATTCCCCGTAGTACTTGGAGATGATTTCAGGGCCGTTGATGCTCTTGAAGTGGGCGTTGACCTCGGTGGCCACCGCCTTGGCGATCATCGTCTTCCCCGTACCGGGCGGTCCGTGAAGCAGCACGCCCTTGGGCGGGTCGATCCCCAGCCTTCGGAACAACTCTGGATGCTTGAGGGGTAGCTCGATCATTTCTCGAACCTTCTGAAGCTGCTGACCAATGCCGCCCACGTCTTCGTAGGTGATGCCTTCCGCTTGCCCAACGTCCTCGTCGGGAACCGCTTCGTCCTTGATGACAATCTCCGTGTCGGTGGTGACCTTGACAATGCCTTTGGGCACGGTGTTCACCACGGCAAAGGGCAAGGCTTCCGCGAAAAGGGTCATGCCGGGAATGAAGATGCGGTCGCCGGTCACGACCGGTCGCTTGGCGAGGCCGCGCTTGGCAAAACCCTCAATCCCTGGGCCGAACTTGACCTTCTGCTTGTTGGCCATGACCGGGGAGATGGTCAACTTGGTGCAGTCCTTGGCATCCACCTTGGTCACCGTCACCCGGTCGCCCAAACTCACACCTGCGTTCTTTCGGATGATACCATCGATGCGGATGATGTCCATCTTGGCGTCCTCGGGCCGACTCCGCCAGTAAATGGCGGCTGTGGACCGTGATTCACTGCTGATTTTGACGATGTCACCGGGCTTCAAGTCAAGACCCATCTCGGCCGAGATGCGGGCACGCCCGTGACCGACATCGGACGGGATGGCTTTGGACACGCGAACTTCTATGGCTGCATCGTCGTTTGACATTCGTCTCCCCTCATCGTTTGTTCGTTGTGACGGTATATGAACGCTTCATCGCCCCATTCACCGGTGTGCATTGAGGAAAAAAGCGCGACCACCATAAAGCCCGCCATCCGTGACCAGCGGGGCCGGCCATCACATTCAAGAGATGGCTGAAATTGGTCGGCGCATGGTTCACATCCTTGAAACCGGCCTCGAGCACCTCGACCACGCCAACCCCACCGGCAAGCCCGCCATCAAAGGCTACAACATCATCAACGGCCAGCTGACCTCTGCCAGCGACAATGCCACCTTCCGGTCCACCAACCCTGCCCATTTCGCCGATGTGTTGGGCGAGTTCCCACTCTCGACCAAAGCCGACGTGCACGATGCGCTGAACGCTGCCAGAGCCGCTTTCCCCGCATGGTCTGCCACGCCAGCACCCACCCGAGGCCAGGTCATCGGCAACATGGGACGCTTGTTGATGGAACACAAGGATGCCCTTGTGGCGCTTGAGACCCGCGAAATTGGCAAGACCCTCAAGGAATCCGGAGGCGAAATCCAAGAAGCCATCGACACGTGCCTCTTCTTCCAGTCCGAAGGTCGTCGCCTGTATGGACAAACCGTGAACTCCGAATTGCCCGACAAGGAGTTGTTCACCTACCGTCGGCCGTTGGGCGTTTGTGGCATCATCAACGCCTGTAATTTTCCGTCAGCCGTACCGTTCTGGAAAATGATCCCCGCCATCATGTGCGGCAACACCTGTGTGTGGAAGAGCCCACAGGACGCCCCCTTGCTGTCGTTCGCGCTGGCGCGCATCATGCACCAAGCCGGTTTGCCCGACGGGGTCATCAACCTCGTGCACGGCAAGGGCTCCGGTGCAGGCCAGCACCTGGTTGACGCCGTGGACGAAGGCTTGGTCGACAAGATTTCCTTCACCGGTTCAACCGAAATCGGCAAGATGATCGGTGAAGTGTGCGGCCGCAACCTGGTTTCCTGTTCGCTGGAATTGGGCGGAAAGAACCCCCTTGTCGTGATGCCTTCTGCCAACCTTGACAACGCCGTGGAAGGCGCCTATTGGGGGGCTTTCGGAACCGCCGGACAGCGTTGCACCAGCCTTGGCAATCTGATCGTTCACGAATCCATTTACGACGATTTCATGGAGAAATTCATGGCGAAGGTCAAGACCACGCGAATCGGCAATTCCTTGGTTCACAAGGACGTGCTCTACGGCCCGATGCTGTCCGAAAAGTACGCCAAGGATTTCTTGGCCGGTGTCGAGATGGCCAAGGCGAGCGGTGCCACGCAACTTTGGGGCGAAGGCCCCATCACCGCCGACAGTGCCCCCGAGAACTTCCTTGGCGACGCCAGTGAAGGCGTGTTCATGTGGCCTCACGTGTTTGCTGACGTGACCGAAGACATGGCCTGCTTCCATGAGGAAATTTTCGGACCTGCGGTCACCGTGGTGAAGGCCAAGGATTTCGATCACGCCCTTCATCTCGCCAACGCAAGCCCCTACGGGCTGTCATCGGCGATCTACACCAACGACCGGTTGGAGGCGTACCGTTACAAGACCGGCATCAAGGCGGGCATGACCGGCATCAACAATTCGACCACCGGTGCCGAAGCCCACCTGCCGTTCGGTGGTGTGAAGGGTTCCGGCAACGGCACCCGTGAATCGGGCATCTGGGTCCTCGAGGCATACTCGTACTGGCACGCCGTGAACGATGAATTGTCTGGCAAGTTGCAACTCGCCCAAATGGACGTGGATGAAGTGGACCTTGTCGAAGCGGAAGTTGATTGGACAAAATTGGCCTGATTTGTTAACAAAAACGGCGCACGGCTCAACGGTGAACCTCAAAGACCCTGCGCCCCTCGGAAGGGTTGTCCCACCCGGTGGGATGAGGGTTTTGCATGGGCGAAGGCATCAAACTCCCGGTCATCAACGGATTGGGACGGACGAACCGCATCGACAACTGGTGGAGTCAACCGCTGGCCATGGGCGTGGGCTTGACGGCGGCGCTGATCTACACCTTTTGGCGCCTGTTCCTTTACGGAACGGAATCTGACAACGGCACGTCCCTGATTTCCTACGAGTTGGAAGGCAGCACCGTGATGTCCCCCATTTTCTCACCCAACGTCCTCGAGTGGAACCTGTTTGGCCTGAACGAGTGGAACCACCCCGAATGGGTCAACGCCGCCATCCTGGTCCTTTGGATCCCCTTCGGATTCCGCGGCACCTGTTACTACATGCGCCGTGTCTACTACCGCACGTTCTTCGCCAGCCCGGTCGCCTGTTGGGTGGACGAGCCCGACATCAACAAGAAGATCGGCTACGGCGGTGAAAAGCGGCTGTTCATCTTCAACAACCTGCACCGTTACTTCCTCTACGCCGCCATGATTATTCTGGTCATCAAGTGGTGGGACGTGACCCACACCATGCACTTCCACTCGGACGCCTACGACGGGTACGGCGTGTCCCTTGGCACCTTCGTAATGGGCATTGAGGCCTTCCTGTTGACGATGTACGTCACGTCCTGTCATGCGCTTCGCCACCTGGCGGGCGGCATGCTGGACCGCTGGACCACCGGCATCAGCCGCGTTCGAGGCCAGTTGTTCGGCAAGATCAGCGTGTTGAACCGGTCCCACGGGTTCTGGTTCTGGACCTCTTTGGCATTCGTGTTCCTTGGCGACCTGTGGGTGCTGGCTGTGGCAGAAGGCCACCTGAGCGATGCGGTGCTCTTCGTGATTTGAGGTGATGATGATGAGTGAACCCGTTGCCTACCACGAATACGATGTCATTGTTATCGGCGCTGGCGGAGCCGGCCTTCGAGCCGCCATTGAAGCCGCACGAACCGGCGCAAAGACCGCCATCATCACCAAATCCTTGCTCGGCAAAGCCCACACGGTGATGGCCGAAGGTGGCTGTGCCGCAGCCCTCCAGAACGCTGACCCTCGAGACGGTTGGAAGGTGCACTTCCACGATACGATGAAGGGCAGCAAATGGCTTGCGGACTGGCAAATGGCAGAACACCACGCCAAAGAGGCCCCCGACCGGGTGCGAGAACTGGAACAATGGGGGGCGGTGTTTGACCGAACGCCGAAGAACCTCATCAACCAACGCAACTTTGGCGGCCACACCTTCCCTCGGTTGGCGCACGTTGGCGACGCCACCGGCCTCGAGATCATCCGAACCCTGCAGGAACGGGGCATTCACGAAGGCATTGACATCTTCATGGAATACACCGTCCGCCATCTGCTGAAGGAAGGCGACCGCGTGACCGGTTGTGTGGCCTACACCCGTGTGGAGGGTGAATTCCACGCCTTTTCAGCGAAGTCGGTCGTTCTGGCCACCGGCGGGATCACCCGTTGCTGGTCGGTGTGCTCTGGCTCATGGGAATACACCGGCGACGGCCATGCACTGGCCATGTGGGCGGGTGCTGAACTTCGCGACATGGAATTCGTTCAATTCCACCCCACCGGCATGGTTTGGCCGCCTTCCGTCCGTGGCATCCTCGTCACCGAAGGTGTCCGTGGCGAAGGAGGACGTTTGACCAACAGCGAAGGCAAGCGATTCATGTTCGACTACGTGCCCGAAATGTTTGCCGGCGACCACGCCGACACCATTGAAGAAGCGGACCAATGGGTGGAAGAGGTCGTGGCCGGTAAGCTGGCGACCGTCCGCCGACCCCCCGAGTTGTTGACCCGAGACGTGGTGGCGAAGGCCATCAACGCCGAGGTCAAAGCCGGACGAGGTTCCCCGCACGGCGGTGCGTTCCTCAACATCGCACACCGCGGCGAGGAAGCCATCCTCAAGAAGCTCCCGTCGATGCACCACCAGTTCAAGGAACTGGCCGGTGTTGACATCTCCAAGGAACCCATGGAAGTGGGTCCAACCGCGCATTACGTCATGGGAGGCGTGCGTGTCAACGCCGAGACCCAAGAGAGCACCGTGCCCGGACTCTTCGCTTGCGGCGAAGTGGCGTCAGGCCTTCACGGCGCCAACCGCCTGGGCGGCAACTCCCTCTCCGACCTGATCGTGTTCGGGAAGCGAGCCGGCGAGCACGCTGCCAAGCGAGCCAAGGACCTGGCCCAACCGGCGATCGACGAGGCACAGGTCCAAGCGGCCATTGCTGAGATGCTCGCTCCGCTACAGCGAGAAGGTGAAAACCCCGGTGGCATTTACGACGCCATGCGAGACATGATGCAAGCCAAGGTGGGCATCATCCGTACCAAGAGCGAACTCGAAGAGGCGATTGAAGAACTCAAGGCGTTCAAAGACCGTGCCATGGCCTGTTCATCCGGCACCTCCCGAAAGTACAACTCCGGCTGGCACCAAGCCCTCGACCTCATCAACATGGCCGACGTCTCCATGGCAGCAGCCCTGGCGGCCATCACCCGAGAAGAAAGCCGCGGCGGTCACACCCGCGACGACTTCCCGACGCCCGAGGACGACCACTGGGGCAAGACCCTCAACATCATTTGGATGGAAGACGGCGAAGTGAAGATTCGCCAAGAGCCGGTGGTGGAAATGCGAGCGGACCTCAAGGCGGCCTTGACCGAAGTGAAGACCATGATCAAAGAACGCGCAGCCGAAGCCGGAGGTGGACAATGATGTCGTTGAAGGGAAAAAAGCAGGCGTTCAAGATCCTCCGAGGCGAAGATGAAAACGCAGCCTTGACGGATTACGAACTTGAGCTTGACGAAGGCATGGTGGTGCTGGACTGCGTCCACCGCATTCAGTACGAGCAAGAACCCGACATGGCTGTTCGTTGGAACTGCAAAGCCGGCAAGTGCGGCTCGTGTTCCGCTGAAATCAACGGACGACCTCGCTTGATGTGCATGACCCGTATGTCCGATGTCGTTGCAGAAACACCACCAGGCCAGCCCATTGAAATCCGCCCAATGAAGACCTTCCCGCACGTCAAGGACCTGGTCACGGACGTGAGTTGGAACTACGACGTGGCTCAACGCATCAAACCCATCAACGGGCCCAAAGAGATGAACTGGAAGTTCAATCAAATGGAAGCCGACCGGGTGCAACACTTCCGCGAGTGCATTGAGTGCTTCCTGTGCGTGAACACCTGCCACGTGTTGCGTGACCACGCAATGTTTGACGACTTCGCAGGCCCACGCAACCTTGTCCGCTTGGCGCAGTACGAGATGCACCCCCTCGACCTCGAAGATCGCATTCCTGAGATCAAGAAAGAATTCGGCGTTGAGTACTGCAACATCACCCGCTGCTGCACCGAGGTGTGTCCGGCTGGCATCCAAATCACCGACGATGCGATCATCCAACTCAAGGAACGTGTGGTCGACCGTTATTACGACCCCTTGCAGCGCATTTGGCGCACCCTCACCCGTCAAAAAGTCCGGTACTGAGCGTCGCTCAACCCGCTCGTGCGTTCAGCCATGCTGCGGTGTAAACGTCAGCGAAACCGTCCGTGCTGAGCGTGGGATGGGCCACCGGTCGCACCACCACCAGGAGGTCCAATTGTCCACCCCAGCCTGCTTTGGCGGCGATCACCACCTCGCCCACCTTGGTTCCCGAAGCATCGGTCCCAAACGCCGTGGAACGCACATCGTAGCGACGCATCTCCACCGATACGGTGTCACCCGTCGCCAGGCGAACGTCGCGGTCGTTGGGCGAGGCCACCTCAACGAGCAACACATCCTCTGCTGAAAGGCGAACAAAGGGGACTTCCTCATCCAACAACTGGATTGCTTGGTGCATGCGTTCCACCTCAAGGTCAAAGGCACCGGCCAACGCCATGGCGCTGCGTTCTGCACCCCAAGCCCCGGTTTGGTGGGGAAGTCGCATGGCAATGGATTGCAAAATCACGACGTCAGACGTCACCCATGTGTACTGTTCGCTGGCAGGGTACGCCGGTGCGTTGGGGTTCTCCGTGAACAGCGGCGTCCCCCACGCCTCCGGTGCGACCGGTTCGGTGACGGGGAGTGCACCCGACGACAAGAGGCACAACAGGGCCATCCCCAGGGCAACGCTGCGTGGACGAGCGTGTTTCCTCCAGTCAGCGCGAGCTGCTGGACTGACGGCGGACAACAGCAGCAGCAAGGGAACTCCCAACAGCGCGCCCCCCGGTGCACACCACATCATCAAGGCCAACATCGCGGCTGAAACCAGCCCGGCCTTGCCCGCTGGCGCCCACCAAGCGGTTGCATCGGTGACGGGCGTTTCGTTCGACGTCGTCCAACGATGCCACAACCACAGCGCAGCAGCGCCTCCGGCGAGGGGAGCCAAGCTTTGCACGACGCCCTGCCACACCATCGTTGCCGACCCATCGTGAAGGTTCCAACAAGAACGTTCGGGTAACACCCAAGGTTGATGCAAGGGTTTGGACCACGCCTCATCATGGCGAGGGTGGTGTTGGCGTTGGACAAGGTCCAACATCGGCATCAACTTCCAGCCCCTCGCTGGTTCAAGCCCTGGGCGAAACGCTCGGGTCCCGGCATTGTCAAGTTGAGCCTGGACCTGCATGAAGGGTCCATTCTGGGGTTGGTCGGCCCGAACGGGGCGGGCAAGACCACGTTGCTTCGTCTGATGGCAGGCATTCTTCCCCTCCAGCAAGGCGCTGTCAGCGGACGGTTTCGAGGCGAGACCTTGCACCCCGTAGAGGACCTACGACCGTGGGTCGGTCACATGCCCGAGCAAGTGCGCTGGCAAGGTCACCAGTCCGTGGTGCAGGCGCTCACCGAGCTCGCCGACATGCGCAACGTGCCCATTAAGCGCGTGTTGTCCCTCGTGAAGTTGGTGGGGTTGAGCGATCGAAGTGAAGAGGTGCTCAACAACCTCAGCCAAGGCATGCGCCAACGGTTGTCCATCGCTGCAGCGTTGTTGGGTTCACCGAAGGTGCTTCTGCTCGATGAACCGTTCAACGGGTTGGACCCCGTGGCGGCCCGTGCCTTCACGGATCTCGTCAAAACACTGGCGTCCAAAGGGGTTAGCGTGGTCATATCCTCGCACATGGTGGGCCACCTCAACGGTCTGATCGATCGCGTGGCGTTGCTCCATCAGGGCCAACTGCTGGACGAAGGGCCGCTTGGGGAGGTCGAACGTCGCTTGGGCTTGGCAGGGCGGTACCGTGCAGCCGGCACAGGTTCGCTTTCTGAAGACCTGCTCCAGCATCCTGACATCGAGGTGCTTGAGCATCATGCGGAAGGACAGGCTTGGGAATTGACCTTCCGAGGCCCAGCATCCACCTTGATGGTGAACCTGATGGAGGCCGCCGTTCATGTCGAGCGCTGGGGTCCGGTGGAACCCGATCTGGTGGAATGGTTGTGTGCGGCCACAGGCATGGAGGTGGATGACATCTCGTTGAACGTTCAGGCGCCCTCAATGGTACCGCTGGCCACGGTGGAGGTGGGCGAAGATGAGTGACGGCGCACGCATGTGGCGCATGGCCCGCAGGATTCGAAACGAACGACTGCTGAGCGTGCGCCTCAAGATCATGGTTCCCATCTTGTTGCTCTTCATACCGGGCATGGCATGGGGGTTCGCTGACCCCAACATCCTGCTCCCCGGTGGCCATCGCCCCGACACGGCGATGGAAATCCTGTTCTACGCCTCGCTGGGGGTGGTGTTCGGCGCCACGATGTGCGCCGTTCTCTTGGCGTTCGATGGCGTCAGCAAAGACCGCGCCAGCGGCATGCTCGAATTGAGATTGGCTCAACCGATGCCACGCACCCAGCAAGCCGACGCCCTGGTGCTGGGCTTCCTTCAGGCGATCGTGCTTCCCGTATTGGTACTGATGGTCCTCTCCATCGGGCTGGTGGGTTGGCGAACGGGTTTGTGGACCACCGCTCTTGAAAGCGCCGTGTACATCATCGCCACATCGCTCATTTTGCTGTGGTACGTGTTGTTCGCCCTCTTAGCCTCCACCGCAGCCCGAGAACAGGGGACGGCGGTGGCCTTTGGGGTGGGCGTCTGGTTTCTCTTCACCTTCCTCTGGGCCCTGTTCACCACGATGGTCGCCTACGCCTCGGGTGTGGCGGTCGGTGAGGCCAACGACCCGGCATGGATCGCCTTGGAGGGGCGGCTTGACCTGCTCTCTCCCAACGGCGTCTACCATCACCTGTTGGAAACGCAACTGCCGACCGTGGACCGTGGCATTCCCTCCTGGCAGGTTTGGTTGGCTGCGTTGGGGTGGACGGTCCTCCCTTGGTGGTGGCTGCGAAGGCGCATGAACGACCTCGTCCCTTGATGAAGCGAGGCAACCCTTCATGAAGGCGACAGCCCAGCGGAACGCATGACTTCTCCCTCCATGAGCGGGCTGCTGACGCACGTGCTGGTTCTCATGCTGACCCTCAACGCGTGGACCGCCTTGGCCCACGAGGAATTGAACATGGACCAGAACATCGCCCTGGTCGAGGGACGCCAAGCCTCCATGGACGTCGATTGCACCGGGTATTCCTTCGAGGACCTCTTTGAGTACGACTTCGCCCTCTTCGGGTTGAACGTGCATGACGATTGGGCCACCGGTGAAATGTTTGCGACCGCATGGGTCAACGAAAGCAACGCCGCCATTGTCCGGGACAACCTCGACGGGTTGTTCGAAGGCATCAGCGACAACGGCTACATCAGCACCGACGAGCGGGATGCTATTCGCAGCATCGGGCCTTCCTGCATTGCCGACATGGACACCCGATTGACCATGGACGAAGGTGCACCCCACGAAGGTGAAGGTGGCGTCAATCGCTTCCAATTCGTTGAGGAAGGCATCGGCTTGGACGAAGTCAACCTCGTTCCACTGGACCATGAGGGCGTTCGAACCTGCCAAACCTTCGGGTCCACCTCAGGCTGCAAAGAAGTCCCGACCACCGCCACCGACAATCTCGAAATCACGCTCGACGTTACGGAGGGAGAAACCAACAACGTCCGGTGGGACCAACTGCCCAACAGCGGGGCTTCCAACTTCACGCTGAGCATGAACATCACGAACATGAGCAACGCTGCTTTGGTCGTGACGTTCCCTGCGTTGAGCGGCCTTCGCTTGGTGGATTTTCGGATCGTGGACAATGCCCCCAGCTCCGGTGACAACTGCGACCACATCGATGACCCGTCCTTCACGTACCTCGCCGATGGCAAACTGACCATCACCCAGTTGGTCAATTTTGACCGCACGCTCTGGGACCTCGAGTGCCACATGTTCATGGATTTCACCACACAAGCGCCGTTAAACAACGCCGCACCAGAATGGACCGATGCTGCACCCGAGAACGGAACAGTCATCGGAACAGCAGGGGCTGGAACCACGCTGATGGCGGCTGGAGCCATCGCATCCACCTGGGGCGAGGACGAGGATGGCTGGCAGTTGATGTGCGAGTTTGACCAACCCGACTGGACGGTGACGTCCAACGTCCTCGGCGACCTCTTCGTCAACCAACCCACAACCTCTTCCGCCGCAAACGGGACCTGCCAGCTGGTGGACCCACTCGGTGCTGTGGACGAGAATGACACGCGCACCTGGTCCTTCGGCACCCTGTTCACTGCCACGGGGAACGTGGCCGATGACGGAATGGGGGGTACCGTGGTGCTGACAGGGACGGGCTTGGTGGATGCAGTCACGGTTCAGCTGCAGGCCGTCCAGGG
>WTJK01000061.1:126650-143240 GCA_011524855.1 Methanobacteriota archaeon
GACGCCGACCTTGAGCCGGTCAGCCTTCGGCTGTCGTTGTGCGGTGCCGACTACACCGATTTCACCGTTGACGGCATCAACTGGGCCATCGACGTGTCCACGGCCATCTGCGTCGCCAACGCTCTTGAAGTGACGCAGGTCACCCTGACCGCCACCGACGATTCCGGTGGGGTGACGACCTTGACCGCCAGCGTCAACGCACCCGATGTCGAAGAACCAACCGGCGTCCCAGAACCTGCACCTGCGGACGAGGAGGACAGCCTTCCGTTCCTGCCCGTACACCTCGTGCTTGCATGCCTTGGCGCCGCCTTGATGCTTCGCCGAACGGGCGAGGAATAAACCGACACAACCAAAAGGCAACGGCGGCGCGTGAAGAGCCATGTTCACCGGGACCGTGCAGTCCACTTCGCACGAGGGCGGCCTCATGGTGGCCTTCGACGGTTCGTCCCCGTCCCTCAACGCCATCATCGTGCTCAGCGACGACGGCACCTACGTGGGCAAGGTGGACGGTGTCATCGGCTCAACCGAACATCCGTTGGCCCACGTGGCCCACATCGACCGGTCACTCAACCTCGACGACCTGATGGGGCGAACGGTGACCATCCGTCCAAAGAAGAAGCGCGAAGAACGGGGACGTGACCGTCAGCGGTCGGACCGGCGCTCACGTGACGATGATGGACGACAATCGTCCCGTGACGACCGTCAACAAGACCGACGCCAGCGTTACGATCGGAACGGTGGTGACCGCAGAGGACAGGATCGAGGTCGAGGCCGCCAGAACACCTACGAAAACAACGACTGGGACTGCCCGGCGTGCAACAATTCCAACTTTGCACGGCGCACCGTGTGCAACCGGTGTGAAGCCCCCCGGCCGGGTGGTGGACAAGGCACCCGCCAACAACCACGCTTCAACGACCGTTCTTCGCGTGGTCGTGGTGGACGCGATGGCCGAAGGGAACGGCGCAACGACCGGTCCGGCACGTTCAACGACAACGATTGGGATTGCCCTGCCTGCAACAACTCCAATTTCTCCTTCCGACAATCGTGCAACCGATGCGATGCACCCCGCCCCGGAGGGCGCTCCAACAACAGTCGACCGCAAGGCGACCGCAACCGCCGAGGGGACAGCCGAGGCCGAGGAGACCGGTTCGCTGGAGGCCGGCGCGACGACCGCAACGGTGGTCGCTCCTACGGAGGTCAGCAACGCAACGGAGGACGGTCCTACGGCGCTCGTGGCGATGAACGTCAGGGTCGCAACGCTGGAGATCGACAAAGTCGAGGCGACCGCGATAACCGAAGCGGTGAGCGGAGGGACGTCAACCGGCGACCACAACAGCAACGCTCCGAGGGTCAGGGTTACCGCAGAGCGCGTGGGAAGCGTCCGGGCCATGCGCACAACCGTGAGCCCAGGGATTTCAGGGACGGACCTCGTCGGTTCCGTCGAAGCGATGACGATTGATCGAGGGGCGGCAGCATGAGCGCAGAAACCCACTACCTGAACGCGTTGGAAGCGCTGGACGAGGGGGATCGCGACACCGCACGATCAGAAGCGAAACGAGCCACTTCGCTTGACCCCGATCATCTGGAAGCGTGGTCGGTGTACGTCGACGCAAGTCTGCCCGCCAACGGAGCACCGCCGTCCATGGTTCAAGCCGGTCAAGCGCTGGCAGGCATCAAGAAAATCGTGGCCTTGGAACCGCATCGCGTCGACATGTGGTTGCGTGGCGGCCGGATCATGGCAGACGATCTTGGCATGCTTCACGATGCACTGCATTGGTGGCAAGCTTGCGCCGATGCCAACCCTGGTGACGTCACCCCGGTGGTGGAAACGGCCTCCATTTTGGCCGACATGGGTGAGTACACCATGGCGAGTCAACGCCTTCAGTCGATCCTCGAAAACAACATGGATGTCGGCATGACACAGTTCCGGAAGATCAACAGTTTGCTCCAGCTTGTCAAGCAAGCCGCAACCCAGCAACCTCGGGAGATTTTTCGCCCTGAACAGCGCCATCACGACGGTTGGGGTGCCATCCAGCAAAAGATGCGGAAGCCGCCCATGTCGGAGAATTTCCTGTTCTTGGTCTCCACCGTACCCTTCCTCCTCCTCGTGTTCGTCTTCGCCCCGAGGATGGCCCAAGGCGGTTGGTTCGCCTTTTGTTTGAATTCCATTGTGATCATGCTGATCGTTCTGATCGGCATGCGCAACGCCAAACGCTGGTTCCAAATCGTCAACCGACCAGCGTTCAACCTGCTCCGAGCCATGAATTTTGAGGCCTCAACCGGTTACACCGTGGTGCCTGAAGAGGTCCGAACTTCCGTGCTGTACATGTACATCATGCAGCGGAAACCGCTCGCCTGGCAGGAACGGATGTTGAAAATCATCGACAAAGGAACCGCACTGCCCAAGAATTGGAAGGCACGCTATCCATCCTTCACCGCTCCGGTGTTCTGGACCGGGGAAGCGGAAGAGACGGAACTTCAACCGTACGAAGAGGAATGAGCGGCAGTTGGTTCCTTGAATGGGACGACGGTTGCATCAGCAGAACGCATGATGTGCGATGCGAAGAGCCCAGGACCCCAACTTGCTCTGGCTCGTCGCCACTACCCTTCAGAAATGGCAGCTACCAGGCTTCATGACCTGTGTGCACGGCGTACCCGTGTCGCCAGACATCCTCGGCTTGTCGATCACGTTCCAACGGTGTAATCGTCCAGATAAGCGAGCTGAGCATCGGTCAGCGTGTCGATCGACATGCCCATGGTCGCCAGCTTCGTGCGGGCCAAGGAGGCATCCTGTTCTCGGGAAATGTCGTACACAACGGAATCCATCGAGCCACCTTCCTTGGCAAGGCGAACGAGCGAGAGATACTGGTTGGCAAAGGACATGTCCATCACTTCCGAGGGGTGGCCCTCAGCAGCGGCGAGGTTGACCAAACGGCCATCGGCCAAGATGTAGATTCGGCGTCCATCGGCCATGGTGTATTCCACGTTGTTCTCGCGAATGGTGCGGGAGGAGGTCGCCATGCCGTCCATGTCTTCGATGTTGATTTCACAGTCGTAGTGACCGGTGTTGCACACGATGGCGCCGTCCTTCATGGCGGCAAAGTGGCGGCCAACGATGACGTCCTTCATGCCCGTGGCGGTGCAGAAGATGTCGCCTTCAGCAGCGGCTTGGTCCATGGGCATGACGCGGAACCCGTCCATCACGGCACGGAGTGCTGGGAGCGGGTCGACCTCGGTGATGATGACGTTGGCACCCATGCCTTGGGCACGCATGGCGACACCACGGCTGCAGTGGCCGTAGCCGGCCACGACGAAGGTCTTGCCAGCGATGAGGACAGAGGTGGCTCGGAGAATGCCATCGAGCGTGGACTGCCCCGTACCGTACACGTTGTCGAAGTCCCACTTGGTGATGGCGTCGTTGACGGCGATCACGGGGTACTTGAGGTCGCCTGCACGGCCCATGGCTCGCAAGCGGTGGACACCGGTGGTGGTCTCCTCGGTCCCGCCGATGACACCAGGAGCGTACTCGGATTTCTCCCCGTGCACGCGAACGATGAGATCGGCACCGTCGTCGAGGGTGAGCGTAGGTTTGAATTCCAAGGTCCTGTCAATGCACCAGTAGAAGTCCTCCACGCTCTGGCCGTGCCAGGCGTGAATGGAGTAACCTTCTGCGGCGAGCCATGCAGCGACATCGTCCTGCGTGGACAAGGGGTTGCAACCGGACCACGAAATCTCGGCACCGGCTGCGGCAATCGTCTCGATCAGCACCGCCGTTTCCTTGGTCACGTGGAGGCAACCGGCCACACGCATTCCTGCTAGGGGTTTGTCAACAAGCGCCTTTTCTTTGAGCGCTTGAAGCACGGGCATGCGAGCGCGAGCCCAGTCCACCCTTCGGGCACCTTCGTCTGCAAGGCCAATGTCTGCGACCGTGTACGTTTCCGTCTTGTCCATGCCTCGTCCACCAAGGTGGGGGTTATGAACCATCGTATCGACGGTCTCAGGGCCTTCACTGCTGCGATTGCGCATACTGCACAGCGTACTGTTGAGCGTACGCTGCAGCGGTGGCTGCGTCGTACCCTTGCCCAACGAATTGCTGGTAGTATTGTTCGTAGATCGCTTGGTCGTAACCAGCAGCGGGCGCCGCTGCAGCGGGTTGCGCTGCGGCAGGTTGCGCTGCTGCGGCTCCACCCGCCACGTACTGGGCTGCGAAGGACCTCGCCGTTTCCTCAGGATAGCCTTGAGCGATCAGTTGCTGGACATACTGCTCGGTTGGGTCAAGCGCAACGGCACCGAAGCCACCTTCCATGCCGGCAAAGGCATCTTCCTTCTCACCGCCACGGCGGGTGAAGAGGAGGGTCACAAAGATGAGGACCAACAGACCAACGGCACCGCCGATGATCATCGTCGAGTCCAGGCCTTCACCGTCGCCTTGCGTGCCTTCGGTATCGTCAGCCGGTGCCGACCACTCACCCGTGAGCGGGTCGTACGTCCACGCACCGCTCCACTGACAATCGCCGTTGGCATCGAGGATGAACTCGCCACCGGCAGCCTCAGCATCGGGGTTGGCTTCCAGGCCTTGACAGGCCGGGAGGTTGATTTCGATCCACTTGATGGTCACCCAACGCTCGTTGGGGAACTCGCCTTCGTAGTACTTGATGAACACACGCTGTGCGTTGGACGTGTTGGTGTAGAGTGACTCGAGCGAGAGGGTGATCTCGAAGTTGTCGTTGTCACCCAGGGCCGAGCTCTTGCCCCACAGGTCGAGTTCACTGAGGTTGTACTTGGCCACGGAAGAAGCGCCGAAGTCGGCCTCGTTGAAGGCGGCCTCCACGTACACGTCGCCGTTCTCAGCACCGGACAGGACCGTACCCGAGATGGTGATGGTGTCCGTGTCCACTCGCGAGTTGTTCAGGTTCACCTGCTCCCACTGAAGCACGGGCTCTTCGTCGCCAAAGCCTTCGGGAACGACCACGAAGTACATGCGGTGGCGCTCCGAGAATTTACCGGCGCTGTCGTAGACGACCAGTTCAATGCGGATTTGGTTCTCCGTGGTGCCGGTCGAATCAACCGTCACGTTCTGGAACCGGTAGGACCAGGCACCGTTGCTGGCCGCCGATTGCGTGAACAAGTGGCCGTCAAGGTCGAACGAATCGTCACCGTACGGAGCGTCGAACAACACCTTCCACTCGTAGCTCTCAATGCCGTTGCCTTCCAGCGAATCCTCGTCGGAAGAGTTGCTGGCATCGAAGTGGACGATCAGTTCCGCATCGTCGCCCTCGCCCTGGAGAATCACGCGGTAGACGTCCCAATCCTCGCCGGACACCGTCTTGGTGCCGGTGAACTCGATGTTGTCCTCGTATTCGGTGCGCATGTCGATCGTAGCGTCGGCTTCCGGACGGAACTCGTCGGCGTAGACATCGTTGGTTTCCACGGTCACGTTGATCGTTCGGGCGTGGCCGTTGTCGTCGTGCAACAGCAGCGTGATGGACCATTGCTCGCCTTGGGCACAGCCCGTCGCCGAAGCCAGGTCAACTTCACAGAACATCATCGAAGGGCTGCCCTCGGACGTGTGGTCTTGCTCGCCCGAAGCCAAGTCGTTGCCCATCCAGCCGGTGGGGCCCTCAATGAGCCAGTTGGCAGTCAGCGGCACGGTGGCGTCGGTGGTGTAACCGAATTCCAGCGTAGCGTCGCTCTTCATGTAACGCAGGGCGTAGTCGCCCGTGCTCGGGTCAATGTCAGGGGTCACACCGTTGATGGTGAGGTCGAGACCGTTGCCCAGCGTGCCGAAGCCTTCGGGGTAGGGGTTGACCTGGTACTCGAGCATGTTGCCCAGCAGCGGGAACTGCGTGCTGTCGGCTCGTTCCGAGTGGGTGGCCACGTCAATGGTCGAGATGATCATCCCGCCGGAGTAGTAGCTGCACACACCGAGCATGGTGTCCTGAATGTCTTCGCTGTAGCGGATGAGACGCTGGAAGAAACCACCGTCTTCCATGTAACCGTTGCAGGCGTTGGGGACGTTGTCGGAGCTCACCGACTGGGTGTTCAACACCGCCTGAGCGACCGGGTTGATGCCGATGAAGGGATTGGTCGTTGCGTCGGGAAGGAAGTCCAGGATGGGGTGGAACGGATCGGCCAAATCGGTGTTGGCGTACGTCACCTGACTGGTTTCCGTGTTGCGGCTCTTGACGTCAAGGCCGAAGGGCAGGCGACCGGGCAGGTTGTCGTTCAGCCCGTAGACCTGCTCACCAAGCGGGCCCAAGTGCGCCTGAACAGTACCGCCAGCGGACATAAAGTTCTCGAGAACGGTTCGGCGTTCGGGCTCACCGATGTACTGGTAGTACCCGGCACCGCCAAACTGCGTGTCACGAGCGGACAGGACGTCCTGCCAGGGCAGAATGATCTTGTTGTAGTGTGTGAACCAACCGGCGTCAAAGTACGTGTTCCAGTCGTTGATCTCGTACTGCGTGTAGGTCATGTTGAGCAGTGCAAGGTCTTCCTTGATGGTCGTGGTTCGCACCGAGGTGTCGGAGAGGATGGCCACGTCAACCATGTCTGCAAACGAGGCGTGGAAATAGCGCACGTTACCGGTTTCGGAACCGTCAGCGAGTTGAGCGTAGAAGCTGATGTTGTAGGTGTGGCCGTCCGTCCAGCCGTTCCACGGCGTGAAGGACACTTCGGTTCGCTCCTGGCTCTCGAGGGCACGAGCGGGGCCAGCCGTCACTTGGTGAGCAAGGCTGCCGTCGGCCATGTCATGCACGTCCATGTAGAACACGTAGTCGCCACCCAGCACACCGTTGGTTGCAGAGAACTCCCACGAGTGCGTCAAAGCGCTGTCGATGGGGAGCACGCAAGCCAACGTCTGGTCGGAGTGACAGGCAAGGGTATCGGGCTTTCCAATGGAGATGTCAACGGATTCAACGTTGAAGATCACACGCTCGATGTTGTTGGCTTCCGACAATTCGTTGTCGTTGAACCAGGCCGTCCCTGCGGTCGTGTTGTCGAAGATCGTTCTCACATCCAACCGATACACACCCGAGATGAACTCGTGCGAAGCCACGGTGGACACCAGCGACTCTTCAGCGTCGACGTTGGTACGGGACGTGGTGTAACTGGCGTCCTCGACGAAGGTGTACTCTTGGAGGGTGATGTTGTTGAAGCCAACACCCTTGAAGCCGTCGTTGATGCCGTTGCGGCCGTCTTCGTCGGACTGGAACGTGAAGTTGACGTTCACGGTGGAGCCCTGAAGGGACATGCACTCGGTGGTCCACAGCGCCGAGTCGGGCGAGGAGCGGTTCTGAATGTACAAGTGCGTCAGGTCGATGCTGGTGGTTTTCACCAGGTCATCGGTGTTGAAGAACACGTTGTAGTTGCCGCCGGTGCCGTCTTGCGTGGACGGGTCACCGATGTATTCCAGCTCCGTCACGTCAATCGATTCGGTGGCGTTGACGATGCCGTTGCCGTCGTCGTCGTTCTGGCAGGTGCCGTCTTCGTTGTAGTCGTTCCACTGGGCGTAGACCAGACCGTTGTAGTTCTGGCCGGCCTTGGCGTAATCCACCGTCATGACCACGTAGTCACTGGGGTCAACGTTGCCACCCGTGTCAATGGTGTAGAAGGTGTCAGCGTAGTACTCGAAGTTGAGGGAAACGAAGTCGCCGTTCTGCCCCGTCAAGTCAATGTCGGGAATGCTAAGCGTCTGGTTGGCCCAAGCGTCGTCGTAGCCGTTGGTCGAGGTGTCACAGGGGTGACCGAACCAGTAGGCGTTGTTGTTGAAGATCTTCGTGGAGCACGTGTCTTCGTTGTAGATGGCACCCAACGGGTTCTGGTTTTCTTGGTAACGGGTGCCTTGGGCGCCGCCTTCGAAGGTCTCAACGCACACCGCTGAGGGCGTACCGCAGTAGACATCCGAGGGAGTGGCAGAGTAAACGGTGGCTTCGATGTCGAAGTCCACCGGCGTGTTGCCCCAGTTGTTGGTCGTGACCTCGATGTCAAACAGACCTTCTGCGTAAAGGCCGCCTGCGTTGAAGTATTCAATGGACTCAACGGCGGGGTCGTAGAGGTTGAACGGCGTGACATAACCAATGGCGTCGTTGTTGATGGCCTGTTGGTCCCAAGCGTTGTTGGACAGCGTGGCCGAGATGCGGTAGGTCGTGTCGTTCAGCACGTCCGCCTGGATGGACGTCGTGTATTCCTGGCCGGGTTCGAGGTTGCTCAGCGGACCGATGGTGGTCGTCTGAACCTGGGGGTTGGGGAAGAACGACGTGTTCTGCTTCCAGACGGTCAGGTTGTCCACGGCAAAGCCGTCTCGACCGGACCACTGGCTCTCGTTGTCGTTGGCCGTCGAGCCTTCGAAACCGGTGCGGAAGCGGAAGCGGAGGTCCACCGTCTCGCCAGCCCAAGGGGAGAGGTCGAAGGAACCCAGGTCCTCTTCCGTGAAGTTGTCCCAGCCGTAGTAGGTGCCGGAGGCTGCGAGGCCGTAGTAAACGATGTTCTCGGCAGCTGCGCCCCAGAAATTCTCCTTGAAGCTGCGGTCGGTGTCGAAGCCGCCCCACATGGACACGCCGTTGGGGCAAGCACCAGCGAGGGCTGCTTCTTGTGGGCAGCCGATCACGTTCCAGCCGCTTTCTGCACTGCCGACCTCGACGATGGCGAGGTCGTCCCAAACATCACCGACGATGAAACCGCCGGAACCGTCCACGTTGCCCAAGGCTCCAAGGCCGAGGTGGCGGAACAATTCAACGCTCATGAACGCACGATCGGCGCCGGTGAGGTCCACGTTTTCGAGGACCATGGCGTCGTCCCAGTTCTTACCGTAGCCGGTCCATTCGTCACCGCTGCTGTTGGTCTTGACGTTGCCTGCCCACATGAAATCGGTGGGGTTCAGGTAGTTGGCGGAGACGTTCTCGTCGTTGTTGCCGTCCGATGCACCGGTGGAGTGGTTGGTCTCCAGATGCCAGTTGGTGGCGCCATCGACGTATTCCTCGTAAGCCCACGTACAGCCCGAGCCGCAGTTGCTGACCTCGGGGCTGTCCCAGTCGTTGGCGTACACCGTGGTGTTGGTGGAGTTGGCCTCGTCAACGACCTTGAGTTCGACTTCCAAATCAGCGGTTTGGCCGTTGAGGGTGTCCATTCCGGTGTTGGTCACGGTCACGTTGAAGGTGCGGGTACCTTCACCTACGATGCCGAAGAATCGGTCGACGGGGTCCACCGACAACCCGGTCACAGCCAAGTCACGGTTGTCCATCTCGACCACGGTCACGGTATCGTACTGACCCAGCCAGCCAAAGTTGTCACGCCAGCCACCGAAGTTGAACTGGGTGTGTCCGACCACGAGGTCGGGAGCGGAGTTGGCGGCACCTTGCAGTTGGCCAACAGCCACGGCAGAGGGGCGGCGCCCGGCGGTGTAAGACAGCGGGCTCACGTGGCCACCGTTGCCGTCCGAAAGGGTCACCTGGACAGAGGTGGGGAAGGAGAGGAAGAAGTTGGAGGTACTGCCACCCGCCGAGTCCGAGGTGTTCACCTGGTAGGCGATGGTGGGGTTGATGAAGTCGGGTTGGTTGTCACCGTTGAGATCCTCCACGGCGATGGCCCAAGAGATGTAGGGGCCGAAATACGCCGTTTGCGTGTTGCCGAAGGTTCCTTGGGCCGAGGCGGTCTTGTAAGAGACGTTCTCGAGGTTGCCGTCCATCATGGCGATGGTGTCGACGTAGCCCGAACCCGCGACGTCAGCGATGGCGAAATCTTCCGAAAAGGGCAAGCCGAACTGAATGACCGTGGGGTTGGACGTCGTGATGTCGGCAGGGTAAGAACCGGGGGTGCTGGAAACACCGGTACAAGAGAACTCCACGATGGTGACGTTGTCCCCGTTTCCGGGGTTGGTCACCTGACCGGTGGCGTAGTCAAGGCCTTCGGTGCGAAGCAGGAAAATGTCGTCGTCCGTGCACGTGTTGCCGATACCAACGCTTTGGGTTTCACCGTAGTCACCGACCTCAATGGAGCGGTAGGTGTTGCCGGTGGAGGGGCCAAGGAAGGTGGTGAAGCCTTGGGTGGCGCTGGTGATGGGGCTGCGGTAGCTGACCACGTTTTGGCGGGTGATGTCGGCTTCCAATTCAAGGATGAAGATGTCGTCGTTGCCGTCCTGATCGGCGTCACCCACGGCCATGTCCCACACCCAGAAGTGGGTGAAGCGCTGGCCAATGGTCCAGTCTTTGTTGTTGCAGCCATCGTTTTCGATGATGGTCAGGTTACCGGGTTCACCAGCGGGTGCACCCGCATCGTTGGTCTTGAACGGGTTGTTCTTCTGGTAGATGGCAATGTCAGGGGCGTTGTCGCCGGTGAATTCACCGACTTCGACCTGTTCGACGTTGGCAAACTCGTCCCAGTCAGCGTTGCGGCTGGTGTTGCCAGCAACCCAGATGTCCTGCCGCTCGCTGAAATCGCCGTTGCCGTCGTTCCAGAGGATGGTGATGCTGTGCGTGCCGTCCGTGGCGATGGCCATGTCGTTGGCACCGTCGCAGTTGAAGTCGCCAATAGCGACGTCGGTTGGATCACGGTTGGTCGTGTAGGTGCGGGCCACCGATGCGCTGGCGGTCGTGGCCAAGGCGAGCGTGGTGCTGAAGACCATCAAGGCAGCAAGGAAAATGCTGCGAATTCGTGCTTTAGAGAGGTCGCTTTGAGTTTGCATGGACATCACTGGCTCTTCCAAGTTCTGTTGCAATATAATGCCTTTGTCTTGCGGTTCCACCCAACAGGGGCGCAGCCACACGAAACCGCTATGATGCAGCAATAAAAAATTCCAAACCTTCCGGTCAAATCCTGCCGGCGAGCCACTTCGGCGATGGACCCCAACCGGTGTCGTCACCGCCGTGAATTTTGACCAACTTTCCTGCGGCAAAAAGGGATTCCAGCCAGACCTCCAGCGTCGTGCCTTCCCTGCCACCAAGTTTGGACGAAGCAATCTCTTCGATATCCTCGGTGGACAACCCGCTCATGCCGTGGTCCCGGACCACGACCTCGAGCAATTCCCGGAGCCATGCTTCAGCCATTGGATCCACGCTGGTCACGCTTTGCACGGGGTGGGGCGGGTCCATGTCCTCCAGCACATCCATCAATCCGATCGCATCGGGCCTGGAGGGACCCTGCAACCCCGTGGCTTCGAGACGTTCGGCCACGTTAAGTTGGCCGATCGGACGACGAACGACGGGGATACGGCTCGGGTCCGGCGTCGGCCCCATGTCGAGCGGCAGGGTTGGCTCGTCCGGTGAGGGAGCTTCCGCAGCAGGAGTTTTGTCGGCAGTACGTGGCGGAGAAGGCTGCGGTGCAGAGCCCGCAGGCATGGTCCATCCGACGCCCACCAGCCCCAGTTCTTCGACCTTGCCGGCCACCCAGTCGGCTTCACCTTCAATGACGACGTTGACATCGTGGTCATCGGCCCGAAAACGGTACCGAACCTGCCCACGAAGTGCTGTCATTCTATGCTGCCTCTTCTAGCGCTCATTCTGCGCAGTTAAGAAGATTTCATTGGGCAAGTTGGCGGAGCACGGTGTGGAGGATACCGCCGTTCCGGTAGTATTCCACCTCCACCGGCGTATCCAACCGGACTTGAGCCTCAAACGTTGTTCGCACGCCCTCTGGCGATGTGGCCGTGACGGTCAGCCACTGCAGCGGCTGGACATCGTCGGTCACGGGAATGTCATACGACTCGTGGCCGGTCAACCCCAAGGATGCATGAGATTCTCCGTCCTTGAAGGTCAAGGGAAGGACACCCATGCCCACCAGGTTCGAGCGATGAATGCGCTCGAAGGACGTGGCGATCACCGCTTTGACCCCGAGCAGGTAGGTGCCTTTGGCCGCCCAGTCACGTGAGGAACCCGTTCCGTATTGGCTGCCAGCCAGCACGACCTTTGGCGCCCCAATCTGCGCCGCTTCGTACACCGATTCCACCGACCCCGATTCGTGGTTCAGTGCCCAGCCACCCTCGGTGCCAGGCGCCATCTGGTTGCGGATTCGGACGTTGGCGAACGTGCCGCGCATCATGATCTCGTGGTTGCCTCGACGGCTGCCGAAGGAATTGAAATCACCCTGTTCAACCCCGCGTTCGGTCAACCAGCGACCTGCTGGACCGTCAGCAGGGAACGCACCTGCTGGCGAAATGTGGTCGGTGGTGATGGAATCACCCAACTTGAGCAGCACGCGCGCACCCTCGATGGAGGCGATGGGGTCGGCTTGAGCGGAGAGCCCTGTAAAGAACGAAGGCAAGCGGATGTACGTTGAGGCATCGGCCCACGGGTAGAGCGGCGAGGGTTCGGCCGGAATGGCGTTCCATCGTGGCTCGTTCATGGCATCAGCGTAGCGTTGACGGAACATCTCGGGAGTGATGACGGCCATGGCTTCAGCCAGTTCTGCGTCGGTCGGCCAAACTTCGGACAGCATGACCGGTTGACCGCTGGCATCGTACCCCATCGGCTCGGTGGTCAGATCCATTTCGAGGTTGCCAGCGATGGCGTAGGCCACCACCAAGGGAGGGCTCGCCAGGTAAGATGCCTTCACTTTCCCGTGCACGCGCCCCTCGAAATTCCGGTTGCCGGAGATCACGGAACCGACGATGAGGCCTGCTTCGTCGATGGCCTGTTCAATCGGCTCAGGCAGCGGGCCGGAGTTGCCGATGCAGGTGGTACAGCCGTAGCCAACGACGTGGAAGCCCATGGCGTTGAGGTCATCGTGGAGACCGGTCGCTTCGTAGTACTCGGTCACGACACGGCTGCCCGGTGCGAGCGAGGTCTTGACCCAAGGTTTCACCGTCAGGCCACGCGCCCTGGCCTTTCGAGCAAGAAGACCGGCAGCCAGCATCACGCCGGGGTTGGAAGTGTTGGTGCACGAGGTGATGGCGGCGATGACCACGTCACCGTGGTTCAAGTCGAAGGTTTGCTCGTCCATCTCGACAATGGCCCCGTTGGAGAGCGCTTCGGGCGCCAGACCGTGCCCCTGATGACCCACTTCGTGCGTCAAACTGTCCACAAAATGGCGCTTCATGTCCTTCAAGTCAACGCGATCCTGTGGCCGCTTGGGACCCGCCAAGGCCGGCACCACATCGTTGAGGTCCAACGTCAGCACGGCCGTGTACGCCTTTTCGGGCTCGTCGCCGTTGTACCAAAGGCCCTGAGCCTTGGCGTAAGCTTCCACACCGGCCACGTCAGCGTCTTCCCGTCCCGTCAAGCGCAGGTACTCCAGCGTCCGTTCGTCCACGGGGAAAAACCCGCAGGTGGCACCGTATTCGGGCGCCATGTTGGCAATGGTGGCACGGTCGGCGAGGGAGAGGACTTTCATCCCCGGACCAAAGAATTCTACAAACTTACCAACGACACCGTGCTCTCGCAACATTTCCACGATTCGCAGTGTCATGTCGGTGGCGGTTACGCCGGGCTGCAGTTCGCCCGTCAAGCGCACACCAACCACATCGGGAGCGAGCATGTAGATGGGCTGACCGAGCATCACGGCCTCGGCTTCAATCCCGCCGACACCCCAACCGAGCACGCCCAGCCCGTTGACCATCGTGGTGTGAGAATCGGTTCCCACGAGCGTGTCGGCCAGCCAAACGTTGTCCTCTTGTCGGGCCACGCTGGCGAGGAACTCGAGGTTCACCTGATGGACAATGCCGCGAGAGGGAGGGACGGCTTGGAAGTTGGCCAACGATTGCTGACCCCACTTGAGGAACGTGTACCGCTCCATGTTGCGGTGGTACTCAATGTCGAGGTTGAGGTCGAGGGCATCGGCGTGTGCACCGCTCACGTCGACCTGCACGGAATGGTCGATCACAAGGTCAACGGGCACCTGGGGATTGACCTTTTCGGGGTCGCCACCCATTTCGACCATGGCGTCACGGAGCGCAGCTAAATCCACCACGGCCGGCACACCGGTGAAATCCTGGAGAATGACCCTCGAGGGACGGAACGGAATTTCTGAGCGTTCGCCGGTGGGCGTCCAACCGGCGATGCGACGCACGTCGTCTTCGGTGATGAGGAAGCCGTCATGGTTGCGCAACGCACCCTCGAGAAGGATGCGGATGGAATACGGAAGGGAAGCGGTGGGCAAGCCGTTGGCGTCCAGAGCTTCCAGCGCGAAATAATCGCCACCAACCGAGAGCGGTCGTCGGGCGTTGAAGGGGTCCAGCGTCGTCATGATTTATCCGACAAGTCCCCTGTCTATGAACACAACCCTTTGCTTGGTTCAGACCGGTTGCTGCCTGCGGCGAAGGTCACCAGAACTGGTACCAAGGCGTGGTTTCGGAGCCAAGGAAGTCGGCGGACACCAAGGTCACCTCTTGATCGGGCCGGTCGTTGGCACCCGTGTCCACGCTGGAAATGGCCGTGACGTGGTCGCAACCTTCGGTGACGGTACCGAACACCGTGTGAACACCGTCGAGCCAACTGGGGGTGCTGTCGTTGGGGATGAGGAAGAACTGGCTGCCACCGGTGTTGTCGGCACTGGTTTTGGCCATTGAGATCGTGCACGGAAGGTGCAAACGCCCGTTGTCCGCCTCGTCGGGAATGGTCCATGCCGATTCACCCGAACCGCCGCAGGCCGCATCGGTGGAGGCTTGCCCGTTGCAGTATTCGTAGAAATTGGCAGCGTGACCGCCGGTGCCGTCCCGGTTGGTGAAATCCCCGCCCTGGATCATGAAATCGTCGATGACGCGGTGGAAAATCGTGTTGTCGTAATTCCCGCCGCTGACAAGGGCCTTGAAGTTCTCAACGTGAACAGGTGCATCGTCGGGGTACAATTCAATCACGACGGTTCCTGAATCGGCGCCGCCGTTCCAACGGAGTTGCAGTTCGACCAGGTCCGTGGTGGTGTCCGTTCGGTTGGCCACGTTGATGCCCGCCAAGACGATGATCATGGCCAAGAGAATGGCCATGACCCCTGCCGGCGTGGGCGTGCCGTCGTTGAGCAAACGTGGGAAGGTGGTTTCGCTGATACCTTTGTCCTGCATCTCGTTGAGGACCTCGTTGTACAGTTTGTCGGCCTTCTTGTCCCGGCCGTTGGCCTTTCGGGCGTCGCGCAGCAAGCCGGCCGCCCGGCGGTACTCGCCTCGGTTGCCGCTGGCCTTTGCGCTCAACCAGGTCGCATGACCGGCGAGGCGGAGGGTGGTGGGTTGCGCGCCGTTGGGGTCCGCGTCGCGGAGGATGCTGAGGGCCGATTCGCCCTTTCCTTTGGCGATGGCCTTCTCGGCTTTTTCCCATGATGCTTGCATTGCGTCGTCGGCCATGACCCACCCCACGGGCGACTCGGTTTTGAGCCTCACCCCCAGCGGGGGTCTGACGAGGTGCTTGTGAGGGAATGGTGGGGCAACATGTTCAAAGAGTGAAAGCCAAGGGGTTGACCATCAATGGCCGCCTGTGGTGGCCTGCGTGGTGACCCCCATGGACAGCATCGTGAACGACTTTACCATCAACATCGCCACTGCGAACGGAACCGGCTCCCAATCGGCCAACCTCATTTTGCTTCAATCGCTGTTTGAGATGGGCGTGCCGGTCAGCGGCAAGAACCTCTTTCCTTCCAACATTTCGGGCCTGCCCACCTGGTACATCGTGCGCCTGTCGGACAAGGGCTACCAGGCACCCGGCGACCGCACCCACATTCAGGTGCTTGTGAATCCCGCCACATGGGACGAGGACCTCGCTGCCCTTGAACCCGGCACGGTCGTGATTTGGAACAGCGACACCAAAGGAAAGACCGTGGAACGCGAGGACGTCGTCTCCTACCCCGTCCCCATGAGCAAGTTGGCTCGCAAGATCAACCCCAAAATCGCCAAACTCGTGACCAACATCGTGTATGTCGGCGTCCTCGCCGAACTGCTCGGCATCGACCAAGCCAAGCTGGAAAGCGCCGTCGCCAAGCAATTCAAGGGCAAAGCCTCGGCCATCGAACTCAACATCACGGCCCTTGGCCTTGGGCGCGACTATTGCAAGGAAAACTTGACAAAAGGCGACCCTTATTCGGTCGAGTCCAGGGACATTGAAACCCCTCAGTTCTTTATTGAGGGCAACGAAGCCGCGGCCCTCGGCGCCCACTACGGTGGCGTCCAACTGCTGGCCTGGTACCCCATCACCCCCTCGTCCTCGATGGCCGAGGGCATCATCGCCTACGCACCTCGCCTGCGCACCGACGAGAACGGAAAGTCGACCCTCGCCATCATTCAAGCTGAGGACGAACTTGCAGCGGCCGGCATGGTTCTCGGTGCCGGTTGGGCTGGCGGCCGTGGCATGACCGCCACCTCCGGACCCGGCATTTCCTTGATGCAGGAGTTCATCGGCTTGGCATACTTTGCTGAAATTCCCTCCGTGTTCTGGGACGTGACACGCGTCGGCCCGTCCACCGGTTTGCCCACGCGAACGCAGCAATCGGACATCGCCATGCTCTACGAGGGCAGCCACGGCGACACCCAACACATCGTGCTCATCCCCGGAACGGTCGAGGAATGCTTCGAGTACGGCTGGCGAGCCTTCGACTACGCTGAACGCTTCCAAACCCCGGTGTTTGGCATGAGCGACCTCGATCTCGGCATGAACCGATGGGCCTGCAGCGGGTTCACCT
>WTJK01000004.1:0-6149 GCA_011524855.1 Methanobacteriota archaeon
CCCAGTGAGCCGATCGGTTGTGCCAACAGCACGTCCCACTACGTCGAAGTCAAGGGCGACCGATGGTTTGAGATTGGCCCGGTCGAAGGCCACAAGGCCGTGTGGTACGAGTACCAAGCCATCGAAAATGTTCGCTCAGGTGAAGCGTTCCTGAACGTTGATTTGTTCACCGGGTGCGTGGTGGAGGGTGAAGCCTACCTCGTTGAGTGGAACTTGAGTTCGGACGGGGTGAGCGAGGAAGCGGGTGCCTTCCGATGGGTCCAGTCCGAGGAGCTCCAGCAATTTCGAATTTCAACGGATGTGTCGTACCTCAATGCGGTTGAGCAGAATTACACGCTGTCAGCCACCATCGCAGAATGGTCCAACATTGAGGAAGCCTACGTCGCCGGTCAGGGGTTCTCGACCTTCATTGAGATGCCGCATTCGGAGGTATTGGCGGAGGACCTCCAAGCATCCGGTTGTGGCGTTGACCCAAACCTCACCGATGCCTACGAGGTTCTCAACGAGCGGGTGTACGAAGCAGGGGACGCCTTCGACGGTGCCGTTCAGGTGGTTTGTCCTCTGTTGAACATCGAGTATGAGATGTGGTATGGATTGAACGCTCCCGATGACGGGAACTCGACCATTTCCGGGACGGTCCGCTTCAACCTGACATCGTTCAACGATACCAGCGATGCCCATCCGTTGTTTGCGATCCCCACGGATGAGCGCCTGAACACCAGCGGTGAATGGCATTTTTACGCCTCTTTGTTCACCTACAACGAGAGCACCGGTTCTTTCAGCGACATTGTAGGAGAACCCGGATCCAAAGACATTCGCGACCTCTTCGTCGTGGACATCACCACCGCCCTCCCCGACGACCTGGACAGCGATCAAGTCCCGTTTTTCTTGGATGCATGCGTGAACACGCCAGCAGGTGAAACGGTCGACGAGCGCGGTTGCGCGTTCGATTACGATGCGGGGGACGGTGACGCCGACGGTGTCCTCGACAAAGACGATCACTGCCCCGAGACAAGGGAAGGTTTGGCCGTCGATGACGAAGGCTGCGAGGTTCAAATCCAAGCGACGTCGGACGGTGGCGATCAGTGGCTGTGCATCGGTTTTTCCGGTGCCTTCGCCATCGCAGCCTCGTTGGCCTATGTTGGGCTTGAGTGGAAGCGACGTGCCGTTCGTTTGGCCGTGGAAAAGGGGGCCAAGGTGCGAGCTGCTGACAGGTTTGATGAGGTTGAAGAACGGGATGTTGACGACCAACGTCCACCGTATGGCTGGGATTTGGATGCAACGGGCTCCCTTACGCCGAATTGGGATGAACAAGCCATCATCGACCGCATGGTGTGGAAGAGGGACGAAGACAACGCGCCCACCAACGAACTCACGGCCTGGCTCAACCGCCAAGGCATCAAAGATGAAGACGGACACGCTTGGACTTCAGTCCGGTTGGAAGCAACGCTCAGCAACGGTTTGCATGAACAACGCCTCAATTTCAAGCCGCCTGAGGGGTGGGGCTCAGAGGCATGGCATCGAACCGATGCCGATGGATGGGCCTGATCGGAGGTTGGTGGCCCTCTAGAGCAAGGATGGACCCTGAATGTGGGTTCCTTGGCACATTTGCTTCCGCCCCCACAGGTCGGTCACCATGTTCATATGCGTGCTCCATCGACCGGAATTCATGGCCTCAGACTCGGGATCAAACACGACATGGATCGCCCTGCTCATCGTTGGTTTGCTCATCGGCGGCGCAGCGTTCACCGTTTTGGGCGGTGACGATGACAGTGAACCTTCACCGGTGACCGACAACACAGAGGATGAAGTCACGAGCCAAAACGGCAACCAAACCACCAATTCCACCGGAGGCGACACCACCCCGCCGACCAACCAGACCACCACCACGTGCGATGAAGGGTTCACGCTGGTGAACGACGTTTGCGTCCAAGACGAGGACGACGACCATGAGGACCCTGACGACGGCCACGGCCACGATCATGGTACGGGTGGCGGCGCAAACGAGACCGTCACACCCGAGCCGGACCTGCCCTCCGTGGTGCTCCCCTCGGTGCCACCGGTCCACGACCTCAACGCTTCGGGTCCGGTCAACCTTGAACCGTTCATGCATCTCGCAACGAACACCTCGGTTTCCATCGACTTGGGGGTGTCGCAAAGCGCCCTCACCGTGACCCCTTCCCTCCCTGCAGGGCTCTCCATCAGCTCGGAGGGCGTGTTGTCGGGGACGGTGGCCACACCCGCCCGAAACGTGATGGTGAACTTCACGACCGCCGAAACGACACAGAGCGTTGCGTTCACGTTCTACGATTTGACCGCTGATCACGACACCCTGACCAACGAGGCTTCGGCCACGTTCGGTCAAGGACTGACCGGCAGTTTCGTTGCACCGCTGGTTGATGCAGGTCTTGGCTACGCACAGGGGAAGAGCGGTGAAGGCATGATGGCGGCTGCTTACGTGCACGGTTCGAGGATCGTTGCTGTCCCCGGTGAGGGGATGCTCGTGAACGGGGAAACCTACACCAAGCATGCAGCCCTTGATGCGGCCCTTGGCTGGGCGTGCGAGGCCGGTACCAGCGTCCACCTCCTCATCGACAACGAGACGCTGGCCAGCACGACCGCTTTGGAGGCCGATTTGGTCGGCCTTGGCTACACCGTGAGCGACCAGCTCGCTTCGAGCGACTGTTTGTTGAGCGCCGGCCTCGGTCCGCTTGAATCGCCTGATGTTCTCAACGCATGGCTCACCGGTACACGCGGTGCGGTGTTGATGGGTCATCCTGCGTTTATCAATTCGGTGAATCACGGGGATGCGTTCCGTGCTTCGGCAGGCGGAGCTTCCCTTCAGTTCGATTTCGCAGAAGAGGTGTATGCACCGACCCTCAACGGCCTCTCCGCCATTGAAGCGGTCATCGCGGACCCCTCCTTGGGTGAGGAGGATTTGGCCGTGCTCACCGTGCGGCACATGTTGACGGTGTTCCGAACCGGATACACTTCGCAAATTGACGGTGATTCCTTTGGTCCGTTGTTCATGGAACGCTTGGGGACCATCGTTGAGGAGGCCACGTGGCCCACCTTCCAGAGCAATTCCCCCATGTCTTCGGCTTTCGCAGGTCAAAACAGCCGTTTGCTCATCAAGTCGGCTTACCTCCAGAACCTGCCGTCGGATGCCGGTTACGTGGACGTGAACGCCGCCACCTATCCAGGCACCGCCACGGCCCCTACCGGTACGCAAACGATGAGCGTCAATCTGTCCGACACCGCGATTGCCCACAACCGCGGTGGTCCCTCCGGAGCCTGCAGTCTGGGCCGCGTTAACAAAGTGCTCCCCGTCTGGGCCAACGCCGGCGCTGAGGTGGTGGTCACCGTGCCCGAAGCGCTGGTTGATGAGGGCCTGACCGTGTTCATCGGCATCCACTGTTTTGATTCCTTGGTGGGCGGTTCGGCCCAGCACGGCTACGCTCGTTCCCCCAGCATGGTGGTCGCCCACGACATTGTCGAGGTGGAAACACGTCTCACCAGTGGCTTGGGTGGGCTGATGATGATCGCCTTCCCCAACGGCGCGTCCTTGGGCATGCACGACATCACCTTCGAGAACGTCTCCGCAGCACCGCATTACCTCCTCGGAACCACGACGACCGAGCAGTGGGCCGCCCAGCGGACCATTGACGTGCCTTGGACGGTGATGGAAACGCCAGAGATCTTGCTCGCACTTCCCAGCAGCATGGTCAGCAATTGGACGGACCCTTCGGCCACCATGGGATTCTTGGACAACGGAACGGGATGGATGCATTGGTTCCACGGTGTGGAATCCACGCATCACCGACAAACCATCTGGTACACCGATTGGGACATGGACGCCACGCCCGGGGCCTGGATGTTCGGTGTGGACCCCATTCGGTCCTCGCACGGACAAATCGTGCCTGACCTCGTCGGCAACAACCTCACGACCGCCGTCCATTGGTCCATTTTGCACGAGGTGGCGCACCTTCACGAGCCTGTTTCGCCACTCGGCATGGTTGAGCCTTGGGCGGATTTTGCGGTGACGGCTTACTTCAAGATGGTGCATGACCTTGAGATATGGGAGACCTACAAGGGCCCCACATCCAACCGTTCCAACTTCGTGTTCTCACTTGACAGTTACTTCGAGAACAACGGTGCCTCCGGTCTCGGGGAATACTCCGGAAGCCCCGGCTATGTCTTGTTTTGGTTGATTGCAGAGGAGCACGGGTACGAGGCCTTCCAGGAAGCCATCGTTTCGATGGGCGATGCGGGCCAATTCACCAACTGGGACGGTTGGGCCATCCACCTGAGCCAAGTGACGAACCAAAACATGTGCACGCTGTTCCAGGCCATGTCCCTCGACCTGTCCCCCAACACGGTGAATGCTTGTGATGCCTACGCCGAGTGGGCGGACCACCCAATTCGCAACACAGGAACAGCCGGTGAAGTCGAGAAGTGATGTGTTGATGCGTCGGTCATCCCATTCCCGTTTGGGATGAAAGGGGTCCCGGTGCATCTCAAACTCCGATTCCTTTCTTCCAAGTTCCGACGAAGGCCCATCGTGAACCTAAAGAAGCGACCTCCGGTGGGTCAAACATGGCCACAGTGGCGTACTTGACGGCAGAAATTGGCCTTCGCACCGACCTGCCCACCTATTCGGGCGGATTGGGTGTGTTGGCGGGGGACCACGTCAAAGCAGCCGCCGACCTCGGTCTTGATTTGACCACCGTGACCCTTCTGTACCGCAACGGATACGCTCGCCAGCACATCACCGACGGCACCCAAACGGAGACGTTCCCGGCCTTCGAACCGTCGGACGTGCTCGAAGACACCGGTTTGGTCCTTCACGACGAGTTGGAGGGTCGACCGCTTGCCCTGCGTCTTTGGCGATACAGGCACGTCGGCCACGGTGGACAGCATGCGGACGTGATCTTCCTTGACCCGGCCGTGGAGGGCAACGACCCCAAGGACGTGGCGCTGGGCCACCGCTTGTACGGCGGACCTTACGGCACACGAATTCGCCAGGAGTACATCCTTGGCGTGTGCGGTCTGAAGGCCCTTGACCTGCTTGGGATTCAATTCACCACGCTTCACTTGAACGAAGGCCACTGCGCCTTTGCACCGCTTGAACTGGAGCACCGTGGCTGGTCGAGGGAGCGCATCGCCTCCTCCACCCTGTTCACCACCCACACCCCGGTGCCTGCCGGTCACGACCGGTTCACCTGGGACGAAGTGGACGCCGTTGTCGGGCATTTGATGCCGCAGGACGTGAAGGACGCCATGGGTGGCGACATGCTCTCCATGAGCCATTTGGCTGCGCATTACGCCGGTAAGATGAACGGGGTCAGTCAACTCAACGCCGAGGTCGCCCACACCATGTTCGAGGGCCGCACCATCGAGGGCATCACCAACGGTGTTCACCACCTCACGTGGACCTCCGACGCCATGAGCAACCTCTTTGATGCACATCTTCCCGAGTGGCGGGCCAACCCTTCTTTGCTTGCAGAGGCCGTTGACCGACTTCCAGATGATGCGTTGGACCAGGCACGTCAGCAAGCTCGTGCTGCCTTGTTTGCAGAGGTTGAAGCACAAACCGATCAGCGGTTTGATGAAGATCGGTTGACCGTGGGTTTTGCTCGACGGTTTGCCACGTACAAGCGAGCCGATTTGGTCTTCAGCGATCTTGACCGGTTGATGAAGGCCATGAAAGGCAAGGTGCAGTTTGTCTTCTCAGGGAAAGCCCACCCCGATGACATGGGCGGCAAGGCCCTCATCGAGCGGGTGTTGGAAGCAGGCCAACGCCTTGGCCACGAAGTTCCCGTGGTGTTTTTGGAAAATTATTCGATGCACACGGGTGCGGTCATGACCTCCGGTGTCGACGTGTGGCTCAACACCCCGGTCAGACCGATGGAAGCCAGCGGGACCAGCGGAATGAAGGCGGCCATGAACGGTGTGCCAAATTGTTCCATCCTTGACGGCTGGTGGCCCGAGGCCTGTCAGCACGGCGTCAACGGGTGGGGCATCGGTCACCAAGAGGATGACCGAGACGACGACCGCGATGCCAAAGCCGTGCTGGATGTGCTGATCGATGAAGTTCTCCCTGCTTGGGAAGGCGACCGAGCCATCTGGCGAAACCTCATGCGTCATTC
>WTJK01000004.1:6249-7692 GCA_011524855.1 Methanobacteriota archaeon
TCGTGGGCGACATCGTAGGCCAACGCCTCGTCGTGCAGGTTGAGGAGCGTCACGTTGCCTCGTCCGTTCAACGAACTTCGCCTCAACTTGAGCGCAGCCCTGTAAAAATTGAGCATGGATGTGGGGTCGTTGGTTTGCGCCTCAACCGACAACGACGACCACTCAGCCGGGATGGGCAACCACGGTGCACCTGTGGTGAACCCAGCGTTTGGCTGGTCTTGCTTCCAAGGAAGCGGTACCCTGCAGCCGTCCCGCCCCTTGTAGGTGGATTCGGGCGGTTGTCGGAAGAAGGCGGGGTCCTGTCGCGCCTCGTCAGGCAAATTCTGTACCTCTTCCAAACCGAGTTCTTCGCCGTTGTACAGCGTCACGGTCCCCGGCAAGGACAGCATCACCATCAACAAGGAACGTCCACGGCTTCGGCCCCGCTCCAGGTGTGGTTGCCCATCGGGGCCCTCCGGAGCAAACCGCGTCACGTGACGTGGTTCATCATGGTTCGACAGCACCCAAGACGCAGGCGAATTCGAGGATGCGGCGAAGGCCAATGTTTCCTCAATCGTACTTCGCAGGCTGTCCACCGTCCATTGGGCTTTGAGGAACGAGAATTGGAACGCCAGATGAAGGCCGTCGTTCCCAAGGTATTGCATCAATCGCTCGGTGGTCTCGACGTGAATTTCGCCAATGAACGCTCGCTGCGGTTGGTATTCGTCCGCGATGGTTCTCCAGCGGCGGTAGATCTCGTGAACGCCAGGTTGGTCCCATCGTTCAATGAACGCGTCGTGCGGGTGCGTGGTGGCGGGGTAACCTTCGGCTTTGATGGGGCCATGGGCCACGTCAATTCGAAAGCCGTCAACACCACGGTCAAACCAGAACCGCAAGATGTCCTCCATGTCCGTCCACACATCGGCGTTGTTCCAGTTCAATTCCGGCTGGCTTGGGTCGAACATATGGAGGTACCACGGGCCCGGCGTCCCGTCGCTCTCGACGATGCGTGTCCATGCAGGTCCTCCGAAAATGCTCTGCCAGTCGTTGGGAGGTAATTCACCGTCACCGCCTCGCCCAGAAACCAAATGGAAACGGTCACGCAGGGGATGGTCGGGTGAGCTCAACGCTGCTTTGAACCAGGCGTGTTCGGATGAACAGTGATTGGGGACGATGTCGAGCAAGACGAACAAGTTCCGGTCGTGGCAAGCGTCGATGAAGCGTTCAAATCGCTCAAGGTCTCCAAACAACGGCTCAACATCACGGTAGTTGGCCACGTCGTAGCCATGGTCCCGCTGAGGCGAGGGAAACATGGGGTTGAGCCAGATGCCGTCCACACCGAGTTCGGTGAGGTGGTCCAGGGCCTGATTCAGCCCTCCGAGATCCCCAACACCGTCACCGTTGCCGTCGAGAAAGGAGCGCCAATACACCTGGTAGATGACCGGCGTTTCCCACCAGGAGGGG
>WTJK01000004.1:7792-21608 GCA_011524855.1 Methanobacteriota archaeon
AGCTTGGCGTCAAGGTTGGAGAGGGGTTCGTCCATCAGGAGCACCTTTGGACGACGGACCAGGGCGCGTCCAAGGGCCACACGCTGTCGCTGTCCACCCGAGAGGTGTCGAGGCAAACGGTCCAGGTACGGCTCAAGCCCCAGGACCGAAGCGGCTTCCTTCACACGGGCTTCGATTTCCTTGGCAGGAAGGCGGTCTTCACCACGGGCCATGCGCAGGCCGAACGAGAGGTTCTTTTCCACCGTCATGTGCGGGTAAAGAGCGTAGGATTGGAACACCATGCCCACGCCGCGGGCGCTGGGCGGCAGGTCGTTCACGCGGGCTCCGTCGATGCTGATGGAGCCTGAGGTGATGTCCTCCAGCCCGGCGAGCATGCGGAGCGTGGTGGATTTTCCACATCCCGAAGGGCCCACCAGCACGAGGAATTCCCCTTCGTTCACGTCGATGTTCAAGTCTTGCACCGCCGGTTCATCGTCGGGGTTGTAACGCTTTTCAACGGCTTCAAATCGTACGTAACTCATTCACATCACCCTTTGACGGACCCCGCGGTCATCCCGTCCACCAAGTACCGTTGGAAGACGATAAACAGCAGCACCACGGGGATGCTGACAAGAATGGAAATGGCGGCGAAGGCGCCCCACTGGGGTGATTGACCGGTCGCCACCGAGGTGACGCCAATGGGAAGCGTGTACTTCGAATCGGTTGAGAGGAACGTCAAGGCCAGCAGGAATTCGTTCCAAGCCGCCAAAAACGAAAACAGGGCGGTGACGGCCACGGCGGGCAGGGAAAGCGGGAACATGATCCGGGTGAAGATCTGGAGTTGGCTGCACCCGTCCACGATGGCCGCCTCTTCCAGTTCCTTGGGGATGGAATCAAAGAAGCCCTTCATCATCCATACACACAACGGCAACGCTGTCACGGTGTAGGCCAGCATGAGGCCAAACCAGGAGTCGAGCAGACCGAAACCCTTCATGACGAGGAAGTAGGGGACGAGGATGAGGGCCCCGGGGAACATCTGAACCACCAAGAAGGCGAACAGGCCGACGTTTCGCCCCCGGAAACGGTAGCGAGAGAAGCCGTAGGCGGCGGGGAAGGCGATGAACAACCCGAGCAAGGTGGTCCCAACAGCGACCAGGATGGAGTTGCGCAACCAGAGGAAGAAATTGTCACCGCCCAGATGGAATCGGTAGTGCTCGAGGCTCCATTCCCCCGGCCCAACGAAGTTGAGCCCGTTGCCGGGGCTGAGCGAGAGGAGGACGACCCAGAACGGTGGGAGCAGTGCAAACGCAGCGAGGTGGACCATCAACACCTGCTTCATGAGTTGAACCCAGCGAGGCCATTTGGTGCGAACATCAGCCAAACCTGCCTCGGACCGCTCGAGGTCGTGCTCAGCATAGAACCAGGTGCGATGAGAGAAGGTGAACCACACCACCGAACCGCCCGTCAGCATGGACGGGAACAAGAACCACATGTCGATCATCAACACACCACGTTCCGAAGCGGCGTGAGCGAGGTAGCCCCACATGGCACCAGCGCTCAGCGTAACACCGCCGATGAGCGCCTCAACGTAACGCTGTGGTTGAGCGGTCTGGGGTGGTCGTGTGCTGATGGCGTGCAAGGCCAGCAGGGAGCCGATGACCAGCATGGACAGGACGGTTGGATACTCTCCAAGTTCGGCTCGCATCCAATGCAGGCCGACGTAGAGCACGGCTTGAATCAGGCAAACCCACAGCAACCACTTGCTCAACAGGAGCGTCAGGGGCGTGTACCACCTCGAGGCGAGGTCAATCGACAAGGGTCTCACCTCCCTTCGTCAACCACAAGTAGAAACTGGACATGACGACGAGCATCACCAGGATGACCACCGACCATGCAGCTGCAAGGCCGTAGAGGCCTCCGTTGGGACCAAACGCAATGTCGAACACAAAGGTGACCAAAATATCGGTTCCTCCGGGCTCTCCGTAGTAAAGGTCGGGCCCTCCACCGGTCAGGAGGTAAATGACTGCGAAGAGGTTGAAGGTCCAAATGAAGCCAAGCATGGTCACCGGCACAATTGTCGGCATGAGCATCGGGAGGGTGAGGTGACGGAATTTACTCCAACCTCCAACACCGTCGACGTCCGCTGCTTCGTAGATGTTCCTTGGAACGGACTGCAACCCGCCGGAGATGGTCATCGTCATGAAGGAAAACCCGAGCCAAATGTTGACGAAGATCACGCTGGTTTTCGCCCAACCGTTCGTTCCGAGGAAGTTGATGCTGGTCCCCAAAAGTTCGTTGACCACCCCGTACTGGTTGAGCATGCCCTTCCACATGAGCGTGGAGATGTATGCAGGCACTGCCCAAGGCACGAGCAAGACGGTCCGCCACGCTGTTTTCCCTATCAGGCCGCTTTCAAGGAGCATGGCGAAAGCGAGTCCCAGGACCACGTGAAAGAAGACGCAACCGAAGGTCCAGAGCAACGTGAACTGGAACGCTCGCCAAAACCCAGGGTCACCGTCACCGTCGTAATCGTAGTCATCGGACTGAAGGGCATCGTAGTTGTCCAGACCCACCCATTCGGCGTCGCCGTAATTGGATGCGGTTTGGTCGGTGAACGAGATGTAGATGCCGTACCCCACCGGATAGAAGGTCAACAACGCCAGCATCAGCATGGCGGGCATGATCATGAGCGGTCCTGCTTTGTCCCCACGACGTTTGGTCGTGGCACGGAGAATGAACAAGGTCAGGACCACCGAGAGGGAAATCGCAGCCAGCCACCCGATGATGGGGGTCATGTCGATGTCCCCGGGCCGAGCCGATTCAGCAAGGGTGATCGCCGACAGGACGAACAGACCTTCGGTCACCTTTGCACCATCGGCATCAACGGGTGTGATGCCAAACCAGACTTCCATCCCGCGTGCCACACCGGGCAGGTCACAGATGATGGCAGTGGCTCGGGTGGGCGCATGGGGTGTGCCCTCAAAGTCTGGGAAGACATACGTGGCGTCGTCGCCCGTGTAGTTCGTCTCGGTCCAGTTCGATGAGGTCTCCACGTTCAGGAGGTCCAACTCGGGCGTTTCCGCTTCGGTCCACCAGCAGCGCATCAGTTCGGCGGCTCGGAAGTTGTCCGTTGCTGGGACGCCCGGTTCATCGGTGACCCGCACCCAAGCATCGGCAACGCCAGCGAACCCGTTGGCCAACAGGTTGGCGTCCCGTTCGGCAAGACTGGTGAAGTTGGAACCTGCGTAATGGATCTCGTACAGCGACGTGTTGGCCACCGTGAAGAACCCAATTCGAATCAGGTTGTTCGCCGTCTCATCGAAGTCCCCTGATGCTTCAAACGAAGGCAGGGGTTCGGGGGCTTGGGCTTGGGCAGATGGCAGCGCCAGCAGCACGACCATGAGCACCAAGGGGGCCCAGCGGGCCCCCATGGAACGGCGTGCAGCGCAAACCGCACGAGCCGTCATGGTGTTCCACTCGTTCACAAGCTTCAGGCTTCAGCGACCATCCAATAGATGATGCTCTCAGCGTCTTCCATGAACCACATCATGTCGACGTCGTCGTAGGAGACCGTGACTTGGCAGTTGCCACCGTCCTTGACAGCGGGCACAGAATCCATGTCGCCTTCTGGGGTCAGGCAGCGGGTGCCGAACCAGTTGATGCTGGTCGTGTTAGCGCCCCACTCGTAGTGGTATTCCATGGCGGTGTTGTTGGCGATGGTCACGTTGAACATGGCCATGTACACACCTTCGATGGTGTAGTTGGTGCCGTTGATCGTCATCATGGTGTCGTTGGCGTCCATCAAGTCGCCGTCGATCATCTCTTGGGCGGACATCCACATGGCTTCGTAGTGCTCGGACCAGTCGCTGGACCAGCTGCCCTTCACCATGACGGTGTCGTTGCCCACTGCGGCGTCCATGCCGTTGGCGCTGGAGATCACCATGATGCCGAGGTACATCTCAACCATCACGTTGTCGAAGGGGTTGTCCTGGCCGTTGCAGTCGGTGTCAATGCCGTCACCGGCCATTTCACCGGGTGCACCAGGGAAGATGCTGGCGTTGTTGTCGTCGCAGTCGCCGTCGTTGATGGTCACGCCGTCCATGTCGACGTCGTCGTTGACCGTCAGGTCGAGGCCGTTGGCCTTCTCAATGGCGGCTTGGGCCTTGCGCACGGCGTCCTCGGGAGACAGTTCGTTGTCGAACACGTCAGCGAGCATGGAGTCGGCTGGACCCCACACGGTGCCCATGGCTTCGTATGCTGGGCCGCCGAATCCGAAGCCCATTTGGGCGCCGAAGCCGGTCACGACGGTGTTGTTGGTCACGCTGGCCAGAGCGGCAGCGCTGACGGGGAGGGTCTGCGAGGTTTGGGCGAACTCGATCTGGGCGTCGATGCCGGTCAGGTACTTGGCCACGGTGGCAGCGCCTTCCTTGTCGTCGGAGGCCGAGGACATGGACCAACCCTTGAGGCCCACGAAGGGCGCCATGCGGTTGCCGTTGGGCAGGAGCGGGAGGTTGGCTTGACCGAAGTCCACGTTGGAGTCTTCCACGCCGTCGTAGGCCCAGGGTCCTTGGATCATGAAAGCAGCACGGTCGTCCTTGAAGTACTCCTCCATGTTGCCCCAGTCAGCACCTTCGAGCATGATGCCGTCGGGGTTCTCGTCGGTCACAACGAGGCTGCGGATGAGGTTGATGGCGTCGATCGTGGCGTCGGAGTTGATGGTTGGCAAGCCGTTCTCGTTGAAGATAGCGCCACCCATGCCGGCCATCCAGGCCCAGAACTGGTAGGAGTTCTTGTAGGGGAACATCAAACCGTAGGTGTCGTTGGCGACGTCGGTGGAAGCGTTAGCGGCGTCCATGAATTCCATCCAAGTCCAGTTGTTGATGTTGGAGTAGTCCACACCGGCGTCCATCAGGACGGCCTTGTTGAAGTAGAGCGAAACCGAGTCACCGGATTGAGGCAGACCGAGGACGTCACCGTTGGCGGTCATGCCGCCAATGGCGGGGCCGTAGATGGTGCGCTCTGCGGGGGTGAGGTAGTTGTTCAACGGCTCGATGATGGAGACGTTGTTGAGGGTGTTGGCAGCGATGCCACCCATGCGGTCGTTCTGAAGACGAACGATGTCAGGGGCCTCTCCGCCGAGGGAAGCCGTGACGAAGGCGTCCGGCATGTCGTCAAATGGCTTGTAAACGAGGGTGATGTTGTAGTTGGGGTAGTCCTCAGCGAAGTCAGCCATGACGTTGTCAAAGGCTGCTTTCTCCGTGCCACCATCGGCAAAGGAGTGCCAGACCACCAAGTCGTGGAACGAGGTGTCCATCGTGGTGTTGTTCGTGTTGTCCATGTTGTCGCCGTCGGTCGTGTCGACGTCGTCCACCATTGGGTCTTCTTCGACACAGCCGGCAAGCAACAGCATCGACGTCATCAGTACAGCCATGAAACTCTTACGCATCATGGTCTCCCGAAATTGGGCTTGTCTATATAGTTGGCGCTGATATAAATCTTCGTTATTTGCTTTGTTTCCACGATTTTGAGTGATTTTTCCTTTTTTGTTGCCAAGTGCGAACCATGGTCTTCGATCGGGGCAGGTGCCCGTGCACTGTGATGGTGCACTCGCCCATATCGAACGGCTCAGGAGCGCCGTCGTTGTGCGACAAACACCAGCATCATCAGCGTGGCCACCAACGTGAACGGGCTTGGCAGGCCCTCATCCTCGTCGTTGTCTTCCTCGGTTTCCGTTGAAGTCGGTTCAACAACAGGTTCGATGGCATCACCGTACGCACCGACGATGTACACGGCTTCGTTTCCGGCCACGTCCATCACCTGGACTTTGACCGTACGTTGTCCCTCCTCAGGCAGCGTGAGTTCCACCCGGTGTACTTGGCGGAGGGTGGACGGGCCCAAAGAGACTGATTGACAAGTGAGGTCGTCCGTCACCACCTCACACACGTCCACCGAACCAAGCGCCGGCTCGGTCGTGTAGAATTCCACGGCCAGCAACCCTTCATCGGTGAAGCTTGCCTCAACCGCCAAAATTTCAGGTGCTGTTGTATCGGCCACAGCGGGGGTCGTGAACATCACTTGGCCGCTTGCTCCCTCTGCAGAGACGGTCACGTTGTAATCCGTGCCAGGGGTCAAGTTGGTCAAGAGTTGGCGGTGGGAGGTGCCATCCCGTTGCTCCGGCCCAAGAACGGTCCCGTCGCTGAGGGTCACGGTCATGGCATCGCCGGTGGAACTGGACCACGTTAACAGGGCGGCCTCGCCGCTGATTTCGCTTACCTCAAGCCCGTAAATCTGTTGTGGAATGGTGCCTGCACTCACCCCGCTCAGGGAGGCATAAGTTCCGGCTTGGGTGTCGTACCCGCTCAGCATGGCGGACTGGTTAACGGTTGCTGGCAAGACCACGTCGAAAATGTTGGAGTGGTACCACTGGTTGTTGAGGCCGCGCTCAGCGCCCCCACCGGCCACCCATTTGGCAGCCACATTGTCGACCTGTCGTACCTTTCCAGTCCCGTAGCCGTCCTGACTGGCCACCACCATCAGGTAGCGGTAGTTAGCGAGGTCGCCGCCGATGAGGTCCTTGCTGATCGTCACCACGATTTGGTTGGTTTCGGCGTTGCCTTGTGATTCGATGCCCGTGGTCAAGCGGGTGTTGCTGTCGGCTTGTCGGGCGTACGTGGGGGCAGCCTCGCCGATCGCCATGAAAGCGGATTCCCAAGCCCAGTCGGCTTCGGTTTGTGCGCGAAGGCCGTCGAACAGGGCGGTCTCGCCCCAAGTCGTCTCGCCTTGGTCCACGTAGACTTGCAGGTTGGCGTGTGAATAGCCGTTCATCATCCCCCAACCGTTGGTAACCTCGCCCATGGTAAAGGTGAATCGGGCGTTCCAAGCACTTTGTTCCAGTTTCACGTGGGTGATGTCAAACAAGCCGGCACCGGGGGCGAAGTCCCCTGCGGTGGGGTACACGTAGTCACCGTCGCCGGTCTCATCGCCGACTGCGTCGCTGATTTCAAACACGGTCAACCAGGACTCGAGGTCGGGCATTTGCACTTCCACAGCATGGGCGGGTGCCAGTTCAACGTCGGCGCCTCGGCCTTGGCCGCGCAGCTGGTATTCGCTGACCACCAACCGAAGACGCGTTACATCCAGGGGTTCAAGACCCAGGTCGCTCCATGTCAGGGAGAGTTCGATGGTCTCGTTGATGGCGATCCCAGCATCGCTGGAACCGGTCATCGTCCAGCGTTCTTCACCCAGGGCGGTGAAGGTGTTGTACGGGAGTTTGCCGTCAACATCGGCGTCATCGAGGTCAAACCACAACATGGTACGGGCTGGGAATCCGAGGTCGCTGGCGCCGTAGTAGGACCGGTAGTTGGCACCGACCACGTTGGTGTCCACTGCGTTGGGCTCCATCAGGTACAGCTGGAGGTGCGGTGTGCCACCTTCCGACGTGCCGTCGAGGAAGGTGCGTGCGTTCTCCGCATCGATGCGAAGGTGAATACCGTTGGTGTCGTGGCCGACAACGATGCGGTCCACATCGAGCGCACCGCCGTCTTGAGGAGCGGCGTGCACGGCGGCGGCCTCCCATTCACCGTCGAAGACCAGCCCGTCGATGAGCGGTTCAATCATGCCCGTGGCGGCGGGCTCAGGCTCCGAGAGTTCGTAGGTCAACGCCTCAAGGTCGGGTGGAAGCGGCAGATTCAGGCTCTGGTAAATGGTCTTCAGGTGATTCTTGTAAAGCGTGTCAAACCCAAGGTCATCACCGCTGTCCTGGTCAGCACCGTACCACCAGAACCAGTCGCTGCCCTCAGCGGCCATCAACGCCAATCGGGCAGCGGGTAGACCGGGGTGGTCGGGCTGAGCAGCCTCCACCTCAAGCAGGGCATCCCGGGCCACGACCAAACGTCGCCAGTTCAGCGTCTCCTCGGGCTCACCTGCCCAGCGGGCGAGTTCGCCGTTGATCCACGAACCGGTGGCAAGGTTCGACAGGCGAGGGAGGTCTTCCGTGCCGTGGGCGTCGAGGAATGCCCCTGGGGTGGTGGTGTGGACGGTCGGGGTGGAAGAGAGCCTTGAGAACAACTCGTGCATGAACGCACGTCCGTTGTCGGTGTAACCGAAGCCGGACATGAACAGCCAGTTTTCGCCGTCCAGGGCGACCGTAAGGACGTGCTCGGCAGGGTCGTTGCCCGCCGCAATGATGGCGCTTCGGAATTCCTCGATGCCTTCGATGAAATCGTCGACCGCATCCACGGGGTCCATGTCACCGTAGGCAAAGCCGATGCGGTCCGAGAGTTCTTGATGGCGGAAGAACATGGCCATCTCCCCTTCGTCGGATCCCACCATGTAGGGTTGCGTGAGTTCCACCAGCGAGAAGCGGTTGGGGTTGCCGCCGTCCTCGAGCGTCGAGGCACCGAGCACCTGTTCGTCAGAGACGGCCCAGCGAATGCCGTTGTTCACCATGGGGGCCACGACATCCTGCGAGACGGCTTGTTCGGAGGGCCACATGCCGCTGGGTCGCAGCCCGGTGGCGTTCTCGAACACGTCCAAGCCGTCGTCGACCTGCCAGTCCACGTCCTCAATCCAAGCGTCCTTGTCCACGGCCAAGCCGTCCTCCATCGTCCACCCGTCCATGGCCAAGAGCGGCATGATGGGGTGGTAGCGTGGGGTGGTGGTCAGTTCCACTTGGCCCCGTTCGGCGAGGGCGGCGTACATCGGCATCACGTTGAGCATCTGTGAGCGTTGGTAGTCGAGGACGGTGCGGAAATCCTCCACGGAGTAGGGCGCGCCTTGTTCAAACAGCCCGATGATGGTCTCGTTGCGGTGAGGGGCACCGTCGTCGGTTTCCAGGTCGCTGAATTCTCCCTGCACGTGAGGTGCGGACAGTTGGAAGAGGTGGAAGACCGTGGCCAAGTCGATCATGTCTTGCGCCATGAACGAGCCGTTGCTGTCCATGATGGTGCGGTCGTCGTCTTGCCATGCCGTGAAGAGGCGGTTGAACGTCGCACTGGCGTTGGCCATCCAGCCGTAGGTTTCGTCGTTGGCTTCCACGCCGTAGACCCAAGGTTGGATACGGAAGTACTCGCCCTGCATGTCCCACTTTTGGCGTTGCGTGAGGTCTTCTGGGAAAGCGGTGGGCAGCCCGTTCTCATCCACGGGCCAGGTCATGACGGCATATTGGGTGTGGTCGTCCAGCGTTTCGGGATCGGCGTAGTCCTCCAGTTGCTCGATGAGCGAGGGCACGATGTTGTACGTCACGTTGGTGTCGGGGTAGTGCGAGAGGATGCCGGGGCTGTCCACGTACTCGTGGATGGCGTGGACACGCACCCACGGCAATTCGTAGAAATCGGTGGCGACGTTGCGGTAGTACGGTTGGTGTTGGTGGAGGATGAGCGCCACATTGAGCGGGGCTTCTCCATCGGGTGCGTTGGCTTCGGCAGGTTCGGCCAATGGCGTGGCCAAGGACATCAAAAACAACAGCGTCAGGAACACCGGCATGCTTCGCATGGCTTTACCCAGCCGACTCGTCATCAAAAGGCTCACCCTCTCTCAATTCCTCGTGAGGAGAACGTTGAAGATTCGCCCCTCCATGTGACGGTGTGCGACGAGCAGGCATCCTGTTGGACGTGCGTTCGGTGGCGCATGGCGGTCAACCCGGCGACTTGCGGCGTGCGTGCATCGCTTGGGTCAACACGCTGGCGGGCTCTGGCCTCAGCCTCTGGCAAATCCTACCGCTCAATCCTGTGGACGGCGTGGGTTCCCCGTACGCCAGTCGGGCTGCGAACGCCATCGACCCCAGCCTCCACCCTGAGTTGGCAGGCGACATCACGGTCACCGCGTCGGAGGTGACGGCTGCTTTGGAATCGCAACCATGGTTGCGACGCTTTGCCGTGTTCGAGGCCCTTCGGGAGGTTCATGGAGCACCCTGGACCGTTTGGCCGCTTGCGATTCGAAACGCCGGCTTGAACCTCGATGTGACGGTGGACGAGACCCGGCTGCGCCACCACGCCGCCGTGCAAGTCGCCCTTGGCCGAGCGTGGCAGGCCGTCCAGGCAGCCGCTGCGGAGGCGCAGGTGTTGATCGTCGGGGACATGCCGCTCTACGTGGCAGAGGATTCCGTGGACGTGTGGTCCGCTCCCCACCTGTTTGAGTTGGATGAGCGTGGCCGAGCCCAACAGCGAGCGGGTGTGCCTCCGGACATCTTCAGCGACACGGGTCAACTCTGGGGCAACCCGGTCTACGCCTGGGCCGCCCATGTGGAGGAAGGCTTTGCTTGGTGGCACCAGCGCGTCGCCCGGTTGGCTGAGCTGGTCGACGTGGTCCGTCTCGACCACTTCATCGGTCTTGTTCGGGCGTGGTCCATCCCCGGCGATGCCCCCGACGCCAGAACGGGTGAATGGATTGATGTCCCCGGTGCTGCACTCATGTCGGCGCTGGATGACATCGACGTGGCGTTCATCGCCGAGGACCTTGGCTTGGTGACGCCAGCCGTCAAGCAACTGCGCAACGACCGGCACCTGCTCGGCATGGCGATTCATCAGTTTGGGTTCGCCGGCGATGCCTACGCCCCCCACACGCCCTCTCTCACGCCCGAGGACGTGGTTGCCTACCCCGGCACCCACGACAACGATACGGTGCTGGGGTGGTGGACCGACGCCGACGAGACCACGCAACAGCGAGCGGTCACAGCGGGCGTCGAACCGAGCGCTCCGGTGCGCTCGCTGCTTCAAATGGGTCTTGCTTGCCCGGCACGATGGTACATTGCCCCGCTTCAGGACGTGCTCGGCTTGGGCGCCGAGGCGAGAATGAACGTGCCCTCAACGGTGGGCCCGCACAACTGGTCGTGGCGGGCTAACGATGACCACATGTCCCGTGAGGCCATCGCTTGGTTTGGCGAAGTGGCCAAGGCGCATGGGAGGCGATGACATGGAAGGCATTGGCATTGACATCGGTGGCTCGGGTGTGCGGATCGGTCGCGTGGATTTGGGATCAGGAGAACTCCTGGCACCCCCTTTGCGGCTTGAGCACACCACCGACACCCCCGCAGCGACAATCCTCGAGGGCATGACGTCAGCGCTGACGTCCTTTCCGGCAGACCTGCCCATCGGGGTGGGCTTTCCTGGTGTGGTCCGTGGTACTGTGGTGGAGACTGCACCCAACCTCGGCCCGACCTGGGCGGGCACGGACCTGGCGGTTGTCTTGAACCGACCCGGCCTTGTGCTTCTCAACGACGCCGATGCTGCAGCCGTGGCCGAACACCGATGCGGTGCGTCCGTTGGCGAGTTGGGAACGGTCATGACCATCACGGTGGGGACCGGCATCGGCACGACCCTCCATCGAGACGGCGTGCTGGTGCCCAACCTCGAATTGGGTCTGCTGGCTCACCCGAGCCGTGGCGGCGTGATCGAATCGCACGCCAGCGGGCGGGCCCGTCGACAGGAAGGGCTCTCCTTGACGGCTTGGGCTGACCGGTTTCAGGAAGCGCTGCATCTGTACGAGGGTTGGCTGAATCCTGATGTCATCGTGGTGGGCGGTGGGATCACCGAGCGTTGGGAGGAATGGGCACCTCACATCACCACCAAAGCCGACCTGCGCTGCGCCCAGCACGGGCCTGATGCAGGGTTGGTCGGTGCGGCCCTCGCTGCTCTTGCCTTGTGAAGTCCCCACTGAGCGAAGCCCACAGGGGGCACGCAATTGACATCGGTGCAGAACCATAAAGAAGGAGCCGCAGGGGCGGGAAGGCCATGCACAGGCAATCTGCAAACGCGTTCCTCTTCGCTTTGATGTTGCTGATGTCAACGCTTTCCGTGGGTTTGGTCCACACCCTCAACCAGCCATCAGCGTCCGTTCTTGACGACGAGACCGAACCCTCCCGCTCCTGGTACGCAGAGGGGACCTTGTTCACGTTCTCTTGCCAGCAACCCACGGGCGGCAGTAACTTCAGTTCCCACACGAACCTTTCCTTCACCCTCTGCTACGTGGAGGACGTCCAAACCAGCAGTGTGAACCTCAGCAACGTCAACGTTAACATTGACCTGACGTTTGGCAACCTCAACAACTCGAGTTTCCAATGGACCGTGGTGAACAAGACGAATACAAGCACCCCCTGGGACTTCAACTACTCTGTCGAGGTTGAGGGGTACTACCTCCCCTCGGCGACTCAATTTACGTCTTCGATTCAATACACGGCCGAGGTGACGTTGACCGGTACCAACACCCTCGCATCCAACCAATCCGTGAACGAAACGGAGAGTCATTCGAGGTACGTTGGTTTCCAGTTGTACTCGCAGTCCGGTGTTCAAAACGCCAACTACGGCGGGTCCATCTTTGGCTCAACCCGTTTCACAAAAATTCAGATGAACACGCAAGGGATCCCTCCATCGTCCAATGCACCCGTCCTTCTATCCAGCTCGCTACCTAACGGGACCACGCTTGAGATCGATGCCAACGGCACGCTCTGGCTGGACATCGCCAACGCCACCTCGGTGATCTCGCAAATCCTCTACGTGAACATCTCGCTTAGCGGGAGCGTGACCGACGGTGTGAACACCTCAACCTATGCTTACAGTTTGAACAACAGCTACAACCTCACGGCTGACTTCAGCCTCGACGAACCTTCGCTTCACACCACCATCAGCGGCAACACAATCGAAAACGGTTACACGTTCTCTCCAGGTACCAACATCACCATTACGGCAAGCACCTACAACGGGTTCTATGCCGACGGATGGGTGGTCCCCTACATCCCTCAAGGGTTCTCGCTGACCACCAACCGAACCCACGCCGTTCTGGCAGGTTCTTCCCAAGGACCACTGCGCACGAACGTCACCATCAACATGTGGGTGTACAACGCCAGCGGGTCAAACCTCACGGGGTCCTCGACCTCGCCCACCTTCCAAGTGTACAACCAAACCCCAGGTGCTCCATCCGGCGGGCCCAGCGGGGCCTACGTGTACCCTGTGGGTGAGCCCATCACGCCGATCGTCTTCACCATCAACGGGTACTACACCGACGCCATCGTTGCGAACACCAGCGTGAATCCGAACTTCGGTAATCGCGTTCCAGAAATTTGCAATTCCGTCGGATGCGGTGACCTGGTGTACCGGCAGAACATGAGCGGGTCGAGAAACGGTGGCTCAAATCACATTGAGATCATTTCAGCGAACCTCTCGGGCTTGACGTTCACGGCCTCCAACCTGACCTTGTGGGGTACACCAACCGCCAACATCACGGCTGAAAACCTCGCGTTGGTGTTCAATGCCTCCGTTGGTAACGACACCGACGTGGCCGATTTCGATTATCTGTTCAACCTGTCTGCCAGCACCGACCCACCGTCGTTGCTGGGCAACGTGAACACGGTTAACGTCACACAAAACCAAGCGTTCACGCTGAGCTTTGTTAACCAAGGCACCCTGTCGCGAAACTGGTCCATTTCCCCGTCGCTGCCCAGTGGGGCCATGCTGAACACCAGCACGGGAATGATCACCGGGAACCTGTCATCGCTGGGCAACACCACCTACACGATCACAGCGTCCAACTACGGCGGAACATCATCCCACAACTTTACCCTCTCCGTTCAACAAAATTCCACCCTTGATACCGACGGGGACGGCACGCCCGACATCACGGACAACGACGACGACAACGACGGCACGCCCGATTCGGACGACGCCTTCCCGTTGGACGCCGACGAGGACACCGACACGGATGGCGACGGTACGGGCGACAACGCCGACAACGACGACGACAACGATGGCACACCGGACTCCGACGACGATTTCCCGCTCGATTCGAGCGAGGACACAGACACCGACGGTGATGGCACGGGCGACAACGCCGACAACGACGACGA
>WTJK01000076.1 GCA_011524855.1 Methanobacteriota archaeon
AGCCATGCCATTTCGCACAGCATTGAGCAACACTATGCCCCACGCCAAGCCTTCACCGTGAGGGACGGGGTGCTCCACGGCTTTGAGCAACCGGTTGCAACGCTGAGCACATCGGAATCAGCCGTTTGGGCTTCAGAAACAGCATGGGTGGTCCGGTTGCGTCGAAAAAACGACCGTTGCATCGTCACCTGCAAAGCCCGACGAACCAACGACACCTCAGCGGAGCTGGAATGGACGGTCACCGAGACGGACATGGAGGCCATGCTCGCCCACGGCCCGTTCCCGTCCATCATCAAAACCCGGTACGAATGGACAGCGCCAGACAGCACGGTATGGGAGGTGGACGAGTTTGAAGGGGCGCTCGCCGGGGTGGTGTTGGCGGAGGTCGAACTGTCGAGCAGTGAGGAAACCTTCGACATCCCCTCATGGGTGGGCCAAGAAGTGACCGGGTTGGCATCGTGGTCCAACCACGCGCTGTCCTTAACGCTCGGTGAACCCAAATTTTAGGCGCAAACGTACGACGTGACGGCCTGAATCACACGGCCCACTTCCTCGTCTGTCATCGCATGGAACACGGGGACGGCCACCAAACGGTGAGCGATGTCATCCGTCACCGGGAAGGGTTGGTGGTGTTGCGGGTGTTCACTGTATACGCCCTGACGGTGGCAGGGTGTTGCATAGTACACACGCGAGTCCACGCCCTGCTCGTCGAGGTGCTGTCGGAACCCCTCCGGCTCATCCACCAGCACACAGTATTGGTGCCAAGCATGGAGGGTGCCCGGGCGAACGGACGGCGTGGTCAGGCCGGGAGTTGACGCAAAGGCGGCCGTGTACCGTGCCGCGATGGTTCGCCGTCGTTCAAGCCAACTGTCCAACCTTGAGAGTTGAACACGGCCGATGGAGGCCATGACCTCCGACATACGAAAATTGGAACCGAGTTTTTGCGCTTCCAGTCGCGCATCTCGGCCGTGGTTCACCAGCGCGTCCATGCGCGCGACCAAATCCTCACGTCGCGTCATCATCATGCCGCCCTCGCCCCCCACGGCCAAATTCTTCGATGGGAAGAAGGAGAAGCACGCCACGTCACCCACCGCACCCGCTTTGGTGCCGTCCGCAGCCACCGCACCGTGGGCCTGCGCAGCATCTTCGATGTAGGCGATGCCGTTCGCTTCGCACCAGGCCACCAATCGGTCGTCGCTCATTTGGCCGAACAAATGCACCGCAATCACCGCTTTTGTGTTCGGTGTTCGAGCCGCCTCCAAAGCATCCATGTCCACGCACCAATGATCGGCTTCGACGTCCACGAACACCGGCGTGGCACCCACCAGATCCACGCACGTCGCCGTAGCGATGTAGGTGAGCGAGGGGACGAGTACTTCGTCCCCGGGGCCGATGTCCAACAAGTTGAGGGCCCCCCACAGCGCCACACTGCCGCTCTGGCACGGTGTGCCGCCCATTGCGCCGCAATACGTGGCAAAGGCTTCCCCAAAAGCGCGCCCCTCCGGACCCTTCACCCACTGACCGGAATCAAGCGTAGCGAGAGCGGCTTGACGCATGTCATCGTCCCAAGTCGGTCGAGCCATTGGAATTCGCTGCATGGTTCGGCCTCGGTTTCATCCTCCTTAGGTGTGCGTTTCGTGCGAAGCCGTCGTCGCGCCTTTCAAGACCGAGGGCGGTTTTGGCCCGCCATGGTGGCGCCCGGGGACGAAGCCTTGCCACCGTCCGAGGGTGGAGAGAGCAACGTGGCCGACCTCGTCGGGGATCTGTTCAGTGCATCATCAACGATGGCGTCGTACAAACCAAAGGGGATGCTGCTGGGCCACCGTCGGGACACACAGGAACCGGTGGACATCGCCCCGCAAGTGCTGGCGCGCCACGGTGCCATGCTGGGTTCCACCGGCTCGGGGAAAACCGTGATGGCCAAGGCCCTCATCGAAGAAGCGGCGTTGGCAGGCATCCCTTCCCTTATCATCGATCCACAAGGCGACCTCGCTCGTTTGGCGCTGGGCATTGACCTTGACGAACTCAAGAGCAAGGACGGGAACGTGACGAGAGCCCAACAGCTGCTCGACATGTGTGAAGTTCGAGTGTGGACGCCGCTGCGCAGCAAGGGGTTGCCGCTCTGCATCGACCCGTTTCGAGCTCCTCCTGCCGATTTGGACCCTGAAGAAGCGATCACAGCGTGGGACATGGTGGCGGCTGGCTTCGCCAACCTCGCTGGATACGATGTGGAAAAAACCCAAGGGAAGACCGTCAAGCCGTTCCTGTACGAAATCTTGGTCGAAGGCACGAAAGCGGGGCTGGATGTTCACGATTTCCAAGCCCTCGCCAAGGTGGTTCGTGACCCCCACCTGACGTTCACCCAGCACCTGTACCCCGAGTGTTTTGTGGATGTCGAAGAAGGAGAAGAGGCCGTGAAACCGCCCACATGGGCAGAAATCATGGTGGAACACGGGTTGACCGATTTTGAAGAGCGGTTGCCCAAAGCCACGCGCCTCGAATTGGGCCGTCGTTTGGCTTCCTTCTCGAGCGGCGTGAACCAACTGCTCTTTTCCAACGGCGTACCCATTGACATCGATGCGTTTGTTGAGCCTGCCATTCATGGCAAGGTGCCGTTGAACATCGTGTACCTCAACACGATTCAGGACGAGCAGCAAAAGCAGTACTTCGTTCAGGAACTCTCCCGGGAGCTGTACGATTGGATGTTGACCCAACAACCGGCTGACGGTGAGCTCAAATTGCTGTTTTTCATGGACGAGGTGGCGCCTTACTTGCCGCCTCACCCGCGAAACCCTCCGGCAAAGGACCTCATCAAGCTCATCTTCAAACAGGCGAGAAAATACGGTGTTGCGTGCGTGCTCGCCACCCAAAACGTGAGCGATGTTGACTACAAGATCCTCGCTCAGGCCAACACGACCTTCATCGGCCGGTTCACCCAACCGCAAGACGTCGAAAAGGTCCGTCACCTGCTCAAAGAGAGCGGCAGCGACCAAGACCTGGTGGCTCAACTGCCCACCCTTGGTCCCGGTGAATTTCAGATGGTGGCGCCGGACGTTGACCCCAATCCGGTGCCCATTCAGTGCCGTTGGTTGTACACCGACCACGGCGCTCCTCTGAACGAAGACCAGGTGGAGGACCTCATCACAACCGAGCTTCGAGCATGGGCCCGCACTCGGTCCTCCGGACGAGCTCGGCGCGGCGGAGCAGGAGCAGCGCATGCCGCCAGCCGTGGGTCCTCATGGAGCAACGGCGAGGGCACCTGGGAGGAAGGGGAGGCCCACAGCATCGTCGAAAGGGCCCGCATCAAGGCCGCTGGTGGCATGGCGGCCGCAGGCCACGGCATCGTGGACGATTCTGCGTTCGAGGTCAAATTGATGGGCGGGTTGGCCGTACTAAGGGACGGAAGGGACCCGTTGTACACCATGCAAGCCGTGGTCAACCTCGCCACCGTCCTCGTGCTCACCTGGGTGCTCTCATCACTCATGCTGGCCTGGCGGGACACAGACCTCTCCGGATGGTGGCTCCTCATGAGTGCGCTCACCACCTTGGCGGCCGGCGGTGTGCTGGTGCTTGAATCGGTGTTGGGTCACGACACCGAGCTCCTTCGAAAAATCAGTTCGTTTGCCCACACCTTCCAACTCCTCTTGGTGGCATGGTTGTGGATCTTGCTGGGGTGGTCCACGTGGTCCACGTTGGACTTACGCGGCGCCGAGCCGGTGCTTGAGGTCGTGGTGGTCTGGGTGACGATGTTCACGGGCATTGAATTGCTGACCCGATTGCGCCTTGGACGCATCCGTTGGAACGGTGGCTCTGCGCTGGACAAGATCGTTGGCGTCAGTGCCTTGCTCACGCAAGCCGAGCTGACCGAAATGAAGAGCACGTCCCAAGAGTTGTTGAGCGCCATCCGCTGGGTCCTGCACGGGGTCACCACGGCGTGGTTGGCCACCCTGCTTGCCGTTGAAGCCGGCGCTTTTGGAGGATGGGACGGGTTCAACCTGCGACCCACGCTCTGGCTGGCCTCGGTCTACGCGCTGATGTTCTGCAGTGAAGGGTGGCTTCGCGTTCGAGGGCGTCTGCCGTCCGCAACGGACACCGAGCGCACGTGAACGGGTGATGACGTGGCCGAGACCCTCGAGGAGCCCGATTACGAAACCGTTCGGATGTACAGCGGGTTTGAGATTCGCAAGTACGTGCGTTCGGTGGAGGCACGTGTCCAACGAAGCGGAGAGGGGGCCACCGGCGATTCCACAGCGTTCCGAAGGGTGGCGGGCTATATTTTCGGCGCCAATCAAACCGGTGCCCGGTACGCCATGACCGCCCCGGTCAGTCGCTGGTCCGACGATGACGGGGCGTGGTTGTCCTTCCACATGCCGGTTGCACATCCGCTGGAGGAACTGCCCTCGCCCAACGATTCGGGCATCGAACTGGGCGAGAAGGTTGAGCGGGTGGTCGCTGTTGTCACGTTCGGTGGGCGAACCACACCGAGCCGGTTGAGAAAAAAAGAGCAGCAGCTGCGACACGACGTCGAACAAGCGGGCTACACCGTGAACGGGCCGTTGGTGCTGGCGGTGTACGACAACCCTTGGACCACCTTGCCCTTCAAGCGGCGCAACGAGCTCCACCTTGAACTCCAATTTGATGGATAAACGAAGCCGTCCGCACCCAAGCACCGCTGCAGCGTCAAGGTTCGGTGGTTATGTAGGCGGAGAACATGGACAACACCATGGCAACGGACCAGGACGGTTTCATTCCGCTCAAATGGACCGAACACTCGCCGGAAGCGATGCTGACGTTGGCCGAAGCCAACTACGCGGAACTTGCCCTGCGTCGGACCACGCGCCACTTCTCATCCCGAGATGTGGACCGCCGCCTCATTGAATGGGCCATTCTGTCAGGTTCCACCGCTCCCAACGGCGCCCACCTTCAGCCGTGGACCTGGGTGGCCATCCGCAGCGATGAGCTGCAGCTGAAACTACGCGAGGCAGCCGAGGCTGAAGAGCGCAAGACGTACAGCGAACGCATGCCGGAGGCATGGTCGGAGGTGCTCGCACCCTTGGGAACCGATGCCATCAAGCCGCACCTCACCGATGCGCCTTGGATCGTTGTGTTGTTCAAGCAAAAGAAACGCCAGCGCGAGAACGGTCAATGGGGGCCGACCTACTACACCACCGAATCGTGTGGTATTGCTGCGGGGATGTTCATTCAAGCCGTTCATCACATGGGGTTGGTCACGCTCACCCACACGCCCTCGCCGATGGGGTTCTTGCGGGAACTGCTTGACCGCCCCGCCCATGAAGAGGCCATGCTGGTGATGCCCGTGGGTTATCCAGCCGACGACGCTACCGTTCCCGACATCCACCGCAAAACACTGAACGAGGTGGCGGTGTTCTTCGACGACCGGGCGTGAACCGGGGTCGCGGTGTTGATATACGCGAGGCGAGAGCGGCAACCGGCGCAGGAGTCGCCCAGCTTGGTCAAAGGCGCTGGGATGAGGTCCCAGTCCGTAACGGTTCGCAGGTTCGAATCCTGCCTCCTGCACTCTCATCGCTCCATCGCTTCGCAAGGCAGGATGAGAATCGAGCGCAATCTCTGATTG
>WTJK01000045.1 GCA_011524855.1 Methanobacteriota archaeon
GGGGGGAACGATGTGAAACGCTTCTACGCCCTTGCCGAGATTCGAACTCGGGTTCCTGGCTCCGGAGGCCAGGGTGATATCCACTACACTACAAGGGCAAGGTTGCCCAAGCGGTACCGCTCATCAACGTGTCCCTTAGAACCCCTGCTTGGGTGACCATGGGGCATCCGGGTTCGGACGCACCCAGAGTTGGCCGCTTTGAGGCGGATACTCCACCGTCTCCATTCCGTCCAAGATCATGCCCATGAGCGAGGCATCGGGAGCGTCGGTTGCAGCAGGTGGCGTCCCGCTCAGGTCGGCCATGAGGCTCGCATCGGCTTGGCCTGCCATGGCACCGAAGAAGGGTTCAGCGGCCATGGCGTACGGCGATGCTGCGGTTGTCATCGGTTCGACCGAAGGAGCGGCCGTTGGTGCAGCATTATCGATCGTCGGCAGGTCCGCCATCGAAGGCGCTTCAATCGCCTGCTGCAACCGCAACTCATCGTCCCATGACTTGGTCGACATCATGTCGTCGTCGCGTCCAGAGCGAACGAACATGCCGAGCAGGGCGATCACCAGAAGGCCGAACACAACGCCCACCGACGTGTAGATGACGTCGTTGGAAACGCTGGCGGCGAAATCTGCGTTGTCACCAACACCGTCACCGTCGGTGTCTTGAGATTCCGTGGGGTCTTCCGGGAAGGCGTCTTCTTCGTCGGGAACGCCATCGCCGTCGCCGTCGAACGCATCGAAGGTGGTCTCGCACACGGCGACCATGAGGCTCCATTCTTCGTCCGAGACCCGCTCAGGGTCGTCGTCCACGTCCACCAGGTCAAGGTTGACCGGGTTCACCCATGCATGGTCCTCGAGAACATCGGCGGCGACGTCCTCTTGGCCGTCAGCGAGGATGTTGAACGTAACCTCCATTTCGGTTTCGCATGTACACGATGCTTGCAGGAACTCTCGGAATTCCACCGCATCATCGCCGTTCATGTCAACCGCGCCGGCGTCCCAACCTGGAATGTCGATGTTCTGCAGTTCTCGGTCCTCGATGAGGCCCGAATCGTCGCGGTCAAGGCCATCAAATCCGGATTCGGCGCGCTCAGCGCAGTTGGTGGTCGCCGTGGGTTGTTCAGGCTCAACGGGGTCGACGGGATCGATGGGGAAATCGCTTCGGTCCCACATCGCCACGATGGAAAACTCCTCTGCGTCGGAAAGGCCGGTCACCACGATGTCAAAGCGACCGTTCATGGGGAACTCGAGGGTGACGAGGTGATTGGTGCCCGACCGTCCGCTGGTCAGCTCAACTTCGCGAGTCTCGACCTCCAAATCCGGGATGCCTTGACGGCCGTTGGTTCCCTCATCGGCGTCAAACCCAGGGAAGAAATCGAAGAATTCGAATTCGTATTGAAGGCCCGACACCTCGATTTGGATGTCGCCGCTCCCTCCCGACGTTTGGACTTGAAGCATGTTTCCGGGTTCATCGAGGGTGGTGAAGAAGGACACCGTTTCCCCTTCTGGGACGGAGATACCGTCCAAGCGCTCGTCGTTGTAGAGCTCGATGGGGGTGCCGTCGTAATCCCAGACGTATCGGTCGGCGAACTCGGCGACGATGTTCACGCCCGTGAAGGCCGACTCAGTCGTGAGGAGAATGTACCACCAGCCCGGTGTCGGGTCGTTGAAGGCGATGCGGTCGTCGGCGCCTTCCATCGTCGAGTGATGGTCGTAGGTGGAGGTGGTAGGAGCCTGATCGTAACGCATGTACAGCGATGCTTCGCCGTTGCCGTCTGCCAATTCAACCACGAGTCGTTCCGTGCCGGTCGTCACGTCGACCTTGAAGTATTGAGAGAGGCCCTCGTATCCGCTGAGCAGGCCATACTCCACACCGGGGGTCAACGTGATGGCATCGGCCGGTTCGACGTTTTCGGGGGGGTACACAAAGTCCGCCACGATGGTGAACCCGCGGGCGTTTCGCCAAGAATAGGCCGTGATGTAGTAAATGCCGGGTTCCACATCGAACAGGTGCACCTCCTCGTCGTTGCCGGAACCGGTGGACCAATCTTCCATGATGGGTGACTCGTCGGCCGAACCGTCGGGATTCTCCTCATCCGGGTCAAGGAAACCAATGATGTCACCGTCCCATCCCCAACCGTTGTTTGGATCGGGTGGGCTGTAGGATGAAATGGCGAGATCAACATCCCCACGGCCGCCGTAGGTCTGAATGCGAAGATCAGCGAGTGGCGATGTGACGTTGACGTAGTAGTAGTTGGCATTCGCGTCGCCACCCCAATCCCGGTCGCCTTCCACCTCTTGGTTCGTGATGGCGATGCTTTCCCGCAATTCCGTCATCTCGTCCAGCGTGGGCGGTGGGTCCGCAATGTCCGATTGGAGAAAGATGTTGAATTCGTACATGTCGGTGTTGGGGGACAACACGAACCACATGGTCCCTTCATCGGGCCACGTCCATTCGCCCCATGACCAACCCCATTCGGTGTTGATCGTGTCATCGTGATCCCATTCCGAGGGAATCCGGTTGAACCCAACGTAGACATCGAACGAATTCTCAAATTCGCCCTCACCCCAAAAGGAGTAAGCGTTCCAGTAGAGGGAGCGGGTGTAGGGTTCAATTTCCGTGAAGAAGAGGTACGTGCTTCCCTCAAGGAGTTCCTCAGCGACGTAATCTTCGTTTTGGAAGAGTTCAACGGCCTGAGCCACGATGCTGCCGTCGGGCATCACCCAATCCGCACCAACGATGGTGCCGATGCGACCCGTGTTGTCCTCGGTCGTGGCGCCTTCACCCTCGGGGAAGGCCCATTCGCTGAGGTTGCCGTTGACGGACACGTTGTCCATCAAACCGCCGAAAAAGTTGCAATCGCAACCAGCGCCCATCCGACCGATGTAGAACTCATCGCAATCTTCACCGTTGGTGTAGCAATCGTTGGATCCGAAATCGCCTGCAGGGATCATCGCTTGTTCAGCCGTGATGTTCCCGGCCTCCATGCCGTTGATGGTGAAATGGCCGCCCACACCGGCTTCCACCGTCACCGTCACGTGGTTCCATGCGTTGGTGTCGACGGTGAGGTTCGACGAGGGATGGCGAGACAGACTGTACTCCGAGGCGTAGGCGAGGTGACCGTCCTTCAGGTACATGCCCCAACCGTAGTCACCCTTCATCATGATGAACTGCAGACCCTCGTCGTTGTAGGGGTACACCCAAGCCGAGAGCGTGAGGTTCCCTTCCACCGTCAGGTTGTCGTCGTGGTCAACCACGATGTGGTCGCCCTCACCGTTGAAACGAAGCGAGAAGTCGGCACCGGGCCCGACCTCAACAACACCGTAGACGGGGAAGTACTGGGGGTCGTTTTCCAAGTCGTTCCACGTACCGGGCATGATGTTGCCCATGTTGGTGCTGGCGATGTGGACGTAGTCCTCATCCCCGCCCTCGGAGGGTTGTGATTCACCCCAATTTCGGTACAAGAACGGGGTGCCGTCGTGCCACTTGTACACGCCGTCGTCGTTGGCATCGTTCAGGCCGGTCCACAAGTGTCGGGATTGGTTGTCCCATGAAGCGAAAGTGTCGAACAACCAGGCGTCTTCCACCTCATCGTCAACCGTCACCAGAAAACCGCTCATCGAGCGGGCGTAGGACGCCGAATCTTCCCACGAAGCGGCGGTGAGCAGGTGGTAAGTGTGGTTGTTTGCCGGATTGACGGCGGTGTGGAGCACCTCCATTGCCCCATCGCCAACTCCGTCCTCACCGGCGGTTTGCGCCAACCCAGGGCCGACCATTGGCGAGGCGAGGCTCAACGTGAACAACGCCAGCAACATCACGGCCTTCTTCATGGTAATTTGGTGCGAGTGCTCGTTTATGAAGCACATGGTGATTCAGGGCACACCGTTGAGGCGTCACTGAAGTTTCTTTCCGCCGATCCTGAGTTCGGTTTGCAAGGGCATCTGATGCTCCCAAGCGAACTCTTTGACAATGCGCCAGGCTTTCTCCGAGCCCTCGTAATCCTTGACATCGATGATTTTGTTGCGCGTGTTGGCCTTGAAGGCTGCCACCGGCTCGGCGTTACGGAAGACGAGGTAGGCCGAGCCGAACCCAAACCGTTCCTTCATCACGTCCGTGAAGTACGGAGCGATGGGGTCCGATGGCGGAAGAACAAAGTCACGGATGGGAGCAATCGATTTGGCTTCCTGCAGCAGTTCCTTCCGGCCCCAACAGACCTGATGGAAGTCTTCAATGAGGAAGCCCTTGATCAGGGTCTCGTCCTCTTCAAAGTCGTTCAGGACGGCTTTGAGCTCCTCGGGTTTGAACGCTGGCCCCGCCAACTGTGTCAATTGACGCAGCGTGACCACGGGGTACTGCTCAACCAGCCTTCGGATGTACTCCTTTCGACGTTCAGCATGGTCGATGTTGTCGGGAACCGTCACGGTGCGGAAACCGCCGCGGAAATCCTGTACGATGTGCCCGCTACGGACGAGGGGTTGCACGAGTTTCCTGAACTCGGATTGGGAAAGAGCGTGGCGTTCTTTGAACAGGTTGGGGTCCGAGTGGTTCGAGAAGAATTCGATGATGTCCCACAATTCTTCGTCGTAAGGGACGTTCCGGATGGCCAACATGTCCTGGAAATGCTCGTAGGACGCCCAGACCTGATGGCCGCGCAGGTTGGTGCCCTGGTGGAGTCGGTTGGCGCTGGCCATGCTCTTCAGGTCAACACGGTAGAGTTCGCTGCGACCTCGCAAGGCAAAGTCGTCTCGAATCTCGGTCACCGCCTTCATCGCCAGCACTTCGTTTTCGTGACGGGTGTGCTGGTGAAGGTGGTGCTTGTGGAACAGCGCTCGCTCGGCAATTTCTCGGGGTTGAGGGTCGACCACAGCCCCACGAATCATCCGCTCACCGGTCTGTTTGAAGCCGATGCGCTGCAAGGCTGCCTTCGTGACGTCGTCCAGTTCGGACACCGGCTCACCGTTGAAGTTTGACAGCACCGACACGTCCACGAGTTGAGCTGCGTGGTTATCGAGGAGCTGCTCAAAGGCATCGCAAAATTCGTCGAGGTAGGCGGTGGGTACCTGAATGTCTTTGATTTCCAGGTAATCGTTGACCTTGAACATCAACACCTTGCCAATGGGGTCCACACCTTTGAAGATGGGAAGGTACCAACCACGGTCAAGCTTGCTTCGTACCTCCCAAATAAAGCGGGAGACGTACGGGTCAGATTGAGTAAGAATGCGGACAGTGCGATCCTCCCGACGGGGCTGCTGGAGGAGCTCAACCTCGTCCACCGAACAATAGAACGCTTCGGGCTCCGGGACGAGCGCCATCACCTTGGCGATGCGTCCAGACTGTTCGAGGTTCATGAGGGCTGTTTGCAACTCCTCAAAGCTCCTCGAGACGTAGAACCTCAGCGTGTTGGCTTTCACAGGACCCATTCGCCGAACGACTTCGACCAGGGCGTCTTCGAACGAGAGGGGCTCGTATTCCCCCTGGACACGGTGGAACAAGGAAAGACGCCGACGGCGACCCGGCACTTCCTCGAACTGCTTGACCACCAACATTTGACGTTCAAGGTTGCTCAGGGCATTTTTGAGATCCCGGTGGAGGGATTTGAATTCCTCACCTTTGGGGTAGTCCGCCATGATCTCTTGGCGCGTGACGTTTTCGCCTGCCGGGATTTTGGTGAGGATCTCTTCTTCCATTGGACCGATCCATGGCTCCGGTTTCAAGCCGAGGAGCATCGGGATGTTTTGGCGCGTGGTGTAACCGATTCGATTGTGGAGTAGGCGCCCCATGATCACGTCGGAGTCCAGTTGGACGTCCTTCCAGTCGCTGAAATTGAATTCGTTGATCCGGTAGAGCAGTTCTTGCTGTTTTTGGAACAACACGTGGTCGTTGAACGCCGCAAAGATGTCGGGTTCGAGAGCGAAGGACTTGTCCAACACCAAATTCTGCACCCAGCGGTATTCAACGACCTCTTCCTCGCCGCCGGTGAGGCGGTGTTCGTCCACTTTCAGAATGTATTCCGCATCGTCGGTTTGGAGGTAGAACCCCACCGAGACCACGTTTCGGGTCTCAAGGTCGTGGAGGACACGCTCGATCAGTGCCTTGGGGAACGGCAAACGATCGTCCAACTCGTCCGCTGTTTTCGGGCCCTCCGAGCCCAACATTTCAACCAGTTTGACCCGCAGTGCTTCTTGCGGATCACTTAGGGTGTTCTTTTTCCACGCTGTGGGTTTGGTGCCATCAAATTCAACAGCGATGTCGTAGGTGATGCCGCTCGTGTGCAGGTCGAGCAAGTCGTCCGCTTCGTCGCCCCCGTGGACGGCCAGGCATCCCAGGGTGGCGTGGATTTCAGCCATGTAAGGGGAAAACCATTTGCCGTCCAGTTCGGGTTGTTGCGTGCCGTCGATTTTGGTGATTTTTTCCTGCTGCACCAGTTCCTCAACCCAATCTCGAATGGTCTCAAGCGGGATGTCGGACATTTTTTCTTTGTACAACGGGTTGTTGAACTCACGGTCAAGGCCGCCACCGTGGCTCATCAGCCGCATAAGGCCGCGTGCGTCCGTAGGAACAGGCGCTTTGTCGGCGTAGAAGGCATCAAGTTGCTCTTTGGACAGCTCCGTGGCCAGTGAACGGGTGCCAAGCAGGCGCTGCAGGATGGTTGGGTCAATGTCCTTGACGAGGAAGGCCCGCGTTTTCATCGACATGAGGTCCTCAAAGGCGGACATGAACAGCGACATGCCCAGCCTTGAGGGAACCACCACCTTGGTGTGGACGATGCGCGCTTCGCCGGCAGCGCACGCCCGGAGGAAATCCTCCAGTCCGGTGAGGTCAATGTCGCCGAACAGGATTTCGTTCTTCGCTTCACGCATCAACAGGCTGTCTTCGGTGGTGCGGTGTTTTTTCAGCAAAGCCTCTGCTCGCTGTTGGAACTGTTGGGGGCTGATCTCTTCGGCTCCGAACCGCTTCGGAATGATGAGGGAACGCCCGGCCACTTCTCGGAAGCGCTTGGCAAAGATTTGCGTGTTGATGACGTAGCGTTCGATGACCTCCATGTGGTTGTTGTCACGGAACGCAGCGTACATGGCACCGGGGTCCACCTCTTGCGTGGTTTTGAGCAACAGACCGTTTTCGTCAAAGGACATCTCGATGACACCGATGCTGTTGGCCTCTGCCAACCCCGCCATGAAGTAGCCCAGGGCAGTGTTGAACCCGCGGCCACGGCACGTCGTGATCATGTAGGTGGGGTAGGAACCCGAAATCACCTGTTCAACAAGAATACGTTGTGGGTCAGGGACCTGGAAGGAATCCAAGGAATGCTCTTCGAGATGACGGGCAATGGCGTTGGCAACGTCGTTGGACAGCCCGTACACGTCCCTGAGGAGCAAACGAGGATCGATTTCACGGCGCAGGGCGACCATGCAATGACCGATCAAATCCTGAAGGGATCGTGAGAGTTCTCGGCTACGGGAACGTGCCTCGCCCGACCACGAAGGAATGGTGGGGCGGTAACCGGTGACGGAAGCCACGTTGACGCGTGTGCCTTGGATGTTGGTCACCCGGTAGGTGGAACCACCGAGCAAAATCACGTCACCGCCACGAAGGTTCGAAACGAAGGACCCTGACAATTTCCCGAGGATGGAACCTTCGGCGTTGAACACGAGGTAGGAATTGTCGGGGGCAATGGTTCCAATGTTGGTGTAGTAAATCATGCGGGAGTAACCACGCTTGCCGAACAGGTTCTCTTCCCAGTCCACCCAAACACGGCGTTCATCTTCGAGCATGTCCAGCACTTCAATGAAATCATCGTACTCGAAATTCCGATAGGACCAGGAATTGACAATGATTTCGTAGGCTTCATCGATGTCAAGGTCGTTGATAATGACAAGGCCGATCATGAACTGTGCCACCACGTCGAGGCAGTTCTGAGGGAAGTCCAAACGGTCCATGTCCCCGGTCTGGATGGCCGCCTGGAGCGCTGCCAATTCAAGCAAGTCATCCACGCTGGACGGAAGGAACCGTGCACGAGGGATACCGCCCACGTGGTGACCAGCACGTCCGATGCGCTGCAACGCCGTGGCGATGTCGCCCGGGCTCCCGACCTGCACCACGAGGTCAACCGATCCGATGTCAATCCCCATCTCGAGCGACGAGGAGGTCACCACCGCTCGAAGGTGGCCGTGCTTGAGCTTCTTCTCCACATCCAGACGGATGTTTTTGTCCATCGAACCGTGGTGACCGGCAACGAGGTCCCCCAGGAAGGGGCGCAACCGTTGGACCAGGGTCTCTGTCATTTTCCTCGTGTTGGCGAACACGAGGGTGGTGGTGTGCGCGCTGATGAGGTCAGCGATGGCCTCAATGTTGTATTCGAGGATCTTCATCACAGGAAGGTCACTGAATTTTGGGTGCGTGATGAGAATGTCCAAATCCAATTCACGGGAACCCGATATTTTGGCGATGGAGACCTCGGTGGGCTGTCCTCGAGCCTCTCGGTCGTCGCTGCTCACGAGGTATTCTGCCACCGTCTCCAACGGTTCCATCGTGGCGGAGATACCGATGCGCTGGACCGGGTTTTGCAGCAACGAGTCCAGCATGGAAAGCGTAAGCGAAAGGTGGACGCCACGCTTGGTGGGGACCATGGAGTGCAATTCGTCGATGATCATGTACTCCACTTCGGAAACGATGGGTTGGAAGCGAGGCGAGGTGATGGCGATGGCGAGGCTCTCGGGCGTGGTGATGAGGATGTGCGGTGGGGTTCGCAGCATCTTCTGGCGTTCGGACTGCGGCGTGTCACCGGTTCGCAACCCAACCCGAATGTCTTGAGCCCGGTCGGGGAGGTAACGTTCCTTGATTTCCTCGAGGGGGCCGATCAGGTTGCGTTGAATGTCGTTGGCCAACGCTTTGATGGGTGAAATGTACACAGCGTACACTTTTTTCTCCAATTTTTTGTCCAACGCCAGGCGAACCAAACGGTCGATAACAGAAAGAAACGCTGTCAGGGTTTTCCCCGAACCCGTCGGCGAGCAGAGCAGCAGGTGCTTGCGGTCCATGATGGCGGGAATGGCCAACTTCTGGGGCGGTGTGAAATCGGGAAATTTGTCTCGGAACCAGTTACGAACCGGTGGGCACAACCGGTCGAAAAGGACCTCGGATTCGAGGGGCTCTTCCAAGTAACGAATTTCAGCCATTTTTGCGCTTCACCTATTGATGGTGGAGCGCTCATTTGCATTATAAAAGGGTTGTCTTTCTCGACGAAGCCCTATGCCCAGCGCATTTTTTTGTCGCCCCATCGGCGAACGTGTTCCGTGGAGGGCCGAGGAGAGGGAGACATCAGCGGGCTTTCCTGAGCGTTAGGTGGCATGCTCACTTCGTGCAACGCATCCGTGGGGCAGGAGCCGATGCACGACAAACATCCCACGCATTGCTCCTCCACCACGACCACGGGTCGTTTCTTGTGTTTCCGACCCTCGGGATTGATCGCCAGCGGAAGCAGTGCTTCAAAGGGGCAATGCGTGATGCAAAGGTCACACCCCGTGCAGTCTTCCTGCACGATGGCCACCATTGACTGACCCATGGTTCAAGCACCGGTTGCGAACCTATAACCGTGTGTATCCGAAGTCGTCAGGTCGGCGGATGCGGTGAACTTCTTATGGAGAACATGGCAGCCAGCAACGGGGACCTCGGATGGGCGACAACGACGAGCGGTTGGAACGCCTCAACGGGATGCTTCGTCGTCGTGGGTTCATTCTGCCGGCTTTTGAAATTCACGGAGGTGCCAAGGGGCTCTACGACTTCGGTCCCGTGGGCGGTCGATTGCGTTCACGCATCAACCAAACATGGCTCGACCACTGGTTGCAGATGGGCAACATCGTGGAACTTTCCTGCCCCACCGTCACGCCCTACGCTGTGCTTGAAGCGAGCGGTCACGTCGGCGAGTTTTCCGATTTCATGACCGTTTGTGGGTCCTGCGAGGAAGCCAGCCGTGCAGACGTGCTGCTTGAGCCGCACCACCCGAACCCGGACGCCTTGAGCAAGGACGACCTCCAGCGCTTGCTGAACGAGGCCCTTCCCCCCTGCCCGGCGTGTTCCGCCACCGAATGGAGCACGGTTCAGGCCCAGAATTTGATGTTCAACACCACCATCGGGGCCGGTGCATCCGGCCGTGAGGGATTCCTGCGACCCGAAACGGCTCAAGGCATGTTCACCTCGTTCAACGCCCTGTTCCGCCACTTTCGGGAACGGCTGCCGTTCGGTGCCGTCCAAGTTGGCAAAGGTTACCGCAACGAAATCGCCCCGCGCCAAGGCATGATTCGCTTGCGGGAATTCAACATGGCGGAACTGGAGTACTTCATTGACCCCGAGGCACCGATCAACAGCGACCTGGGTGAACTTGGTCAGGTGAACCTTGCATTCGTACCCGACGGCAAGGCGGAGACGCACACCACCTTGCAGCACGCGCTTGACGAAGGCGTGGTGCGCCACGCCACGGTCGGAGAGTTCATCGGGCGGACGCACCGCTTCCTCACGCACGTTGGCATCGACCCGAAGCGTATCCGTTTCCGGCAACACGAATCCGATGAAATGGCCCACTATGCCATGGATTGCTGGGACGCTGAAATTCAGGGCAGCTACGGTTGGGTGGAATGTGTTGGCATTGCTCACCGTGGCTGTTACGACCTTGAGGCACACGAGAAAGCCACCGGGAAAACCCTCCGTGCCCGGCGTGAATTCGCCGAGCCTCGCACCACGGTCATCGATGCGTGGACCATTGACGGTGCCAAGGCTGGACCGGCGTTCAAATCCCTGGCAGGAGCGGTGAAAACCGCCGTGGAAGCGCTGCCCAAGGCGACGGTGTTCCCGTGCGAGGTGGATCTGGGCGACGGTAACGTGGTCACGGTGGAAGCCGAACACGTGAAGCCCAATCAGAAGACCATCAAGGAAACCGGCGAATGGTACCTGCCCCACGTCATCGAACCGGCGTTCGGCATCGACCGCATCATCTGGCATGTTCTGGACCATGCCTACCACGAGGACGTGAAAAACGACGAGCGCTACACGCGCATGCAAATCGCAGCCAGCGTGGCACCGGTGGACGTGGCCGTCTTCCCGTTGTTCGAAAAGGACGGCATGGGCGACAAGGCATGGGAGGTTCATCGCACGCTGTGCGGCATGTCGGGTGTGGTCTCGATGTACGACGCCAGCGGCTCCATTGGTCGCCGCTACGCTCGGGCCGACGAGATCGGTGTCCCGCGTTGCATCACCGTTGACCACCAGACGCTGGTGGACAACACCGTGACGATCAGAAACCGAGACACGGGTGAGCAGGAGAGGGTCATCGTCAACGAAGCGCTTGACCTGTTTCGCAACCGATGACCGTTCAGCAACGGCCGTTGGTTCTCCATCCATCATCACGTTTTCTCAACCACTTGGGTTTTGGCGAGCACGAATGTGTGAAGGTTGAAAGACCCCCAAATGGGCTTGGAAGGTATGGCGTCGCCCAGCGATTGGACGGAACGCCATCGACCCACCAGCGAGCAAATGCTCGAGGGCAACGAGGTTCAGCGGCGCACCATTCGAGCCTGGTTGGACGAGTGGGCGAACGGTGCACCCAAGAAACGGGCGCTGCTGCTGGTCGGCCCCCCCGGCGTAGGGAAAACCACGGTGGCGAGGGCCATCGCAGAGGACATGGGATGGAACGTCATTGAACTCAACGCCAGCGATGCGCGCAACGCCGCTGCCATTCGCAAAGCCGCCACCAGCGGCGCCACACACCGTTCGTTGTTCCACGACCCCACCGCACCCCCTTCGAGAACGCTGATCCTGCTGGACGAGGTGGACCACCTGTCAGGTGGCCTACGTGCAGTCAGTGCCGACCGCATCAACAAAGCGATGACCAGCGAAGGTGGAAGCGACCCACGCGTGGCGTTGCGAGGGGATTCGGGAGGAAAGGCCGAACTGCTGAGTTTGTTGGAGCAAACCAAGCAGCCCGTGGTGCTTGCGTGCAACGAAGAAATGGGGCTCTGGGGCCGCAATTCGTCTTGGCGAAGCGCCCGTGACCGGTTCTCCAAACACCTCGTGAAAATCAACTTCGTGCGTGCCACGGACGAAGCCCTGCGCCGCATTGCCCGAAGGGTGCTGCGTGAGGAGGGCATTGCCTTCGACGACGCTGCCCTCGCAGCGTTGACGCAGACCAACCACGGCGATCTCAGGGCGCTGGTTCGCGACCTGCAGGTGATGACCTCGGACCTGAACGGTGCACCGTTGACGGCCAACATCGTCCGAACGCACGCCGATGCTGGCGGCAGGGACGTGTCTGTGGAGATTTTCCCCGGCCTTGACGGCCTCTATAAAACGAGAAACAGCGAAGATGCTGTCACCATCACGCGCACCATTGACAAGGACGCTAACGAATTCCTGAACTGGATCCACTGGAACAACCCGTCCCTGTTTGAAGACAAATCCAGCGTACGACGTGGCACCCAAACCCTCGCCCAAGCCGACCGCATGATGATGGGGCGTTACCTCAACACCGCTCACCGCTCAACCTACTGGACCCACCACCTGGCGGCCCTTGCGGCCTCCGTGGCCAACTCCAAGCCCCTCAAGGGAAAGTTGTGGCCGTCCTACCCGGGATTCCTTCGACGCACAGGCACGAGCGTACGACCAAGCGTCCTCACCAAGCTCTCGATGTTGTCAGGGACCAGCAAAGCCACCACACGGGACGAAATGCTGCCTGCGTTGAAACTGATGCTCCATGAAAAGGCGGAACTTGGACGACCGGACGATTTCAAGATCTCGCTCGCCCTCGGCCTTGATGCCGATGAACACGTGGCCATGTGTGGATTGGCCAAAAGCCGACGCTCGACCAAGGAACTCATGGGTGCCTACGAGATGGCGCTGGAAACCATGGTGCAAGAACGGTTGAAACAAGAGGCAAAACATGCCGCATGGGAAACCACCTCTGCCGACATGGAGGTCATCCGGGAACAGCAAGCGACCCCGGCCGATGAGGACCCGGAGGCGGGACCCGACCCCGGGCAGATGACCTTGTTCTAATCCTCGGATTCGTTGACCAGTCGCTTGATGAGGGCTTGTCCTTGGCGTTCGGCAGAGGACTTGTCCTTGCGGCGCCAACTGTGTGGATGGAGCACGATGATGGCCGTGAGCAATTCAAGACGACCGAACCACATCAGCACCGACGTGAACAACAAATTGCCGGACGACATGCTGGCCCATGTTTCGGTTGGACCGTACGTTCCAAGCGCAGGACCCGTGTTGCCCAAACCGCTGGCAGCGACCGAGAAAATCGTTTCAAACGATTCATCGGGCATCGTGAGGGCCAACACGATGCACGAACCGACAAACAGGATGACCCAAATGAACAACATGCCCACCACCAAACTCACCTGCTTCTGTTCAACGACCTCGTCGTTCATGCGAATCATGTGGATCTTCTTCGGTTGAGAAATACGAGCCAATTCCCTCAAGGCGACCTTCAAGGCGATTTGGATGCGCATCAGTTTGAGCCCTCCACTGGTCGAACCAGCGCAAGCACCGACGATCATCAACACGAAGATGACGATACGTGCCACACCCGGCCACTGAGCATAGTCCACCGATGCAAATCCCGTGGACGTGCCGATCGCCAAGACGGTGAACAAGGTGTCCAACAGGGCACGGTCAAACACCATGCCTGCCATCACGAGGGACAATGAAATGATGAACACGGCGATGGCGATGTAGAAGAGGTAGGCTTTGAATTCCTCATCGTTGAACGTCGAGCGCCAATCACCCGAGCCGAGCAACCACATCAGCGTGAAGTTGACGCCCGCGAGGAACATGAACACGATGATGATGATTTCAATGACATCGGAATTGTAGTGGGCGATGCTGGCGTCACGGGTGGAGAAACCGCCGCTGGGCATGGTGGTGAAGGCGTGGTTCACGGCGTCAAAGACGGACATTTGCCCGACGAATTTGAGCAGGAGCATTTCGAGCAGGGTCAGCATGAAGTACAGGCCCCACAGGGCCAGCGCCGTCTCTCGTAGCTTGGGCCGCAAGCGGGACAGGGACGGACCGGTCAGTTCAGCCCGTGCGATGGCCATCCCACCGCCGATGATACGCGACAGGACCAGCATGCTGAGCATCACCACACCCATGCCACCAAGCCATTGGGTCAAGGAACGCCAAAGAAGCAAGCCTTGTGCTTGGGCATGAATGCAATCCGCCGTGACGCCCGCAACGCAATTGGGGCTGGTTTCAGGTGAAATGACCGTTGCACCGGTCGTCGTAAACCCGGACATGGACTCGAACCATGCGTTCACAAAGCCTCGTCCGAGGTCGGTGTATTCGATGCCGGTGAAGGGGCCGTGGAACATGCCACCGGTCCAGTACGGCAGGGCCCCGATCAACACCACCAGCGGCCAAATCAAGCCCACACCGACGAACGCTTCGTGGTCGCGCAGCCGCTCGGCCGAATCCGTTCGCGTGAGCAACGAGACCATCATGAGCCCCAAACCACCGCTGGTGAGGACCGCCGGTCCAAACGCTTGCAAAGCGACGGTCGAGCCGTCCAACCAGAACGTGATACCAAACAACAGAAGCAGGGGAAAGGTCAGGGCGATCAACGTCCAACCCCAGATGAGGTAAAGAACGTCCCATCTCATGAGGTCACCTTGAACAATTTCTTGGCGTCTTTGATGCGATCAAGCGTGCAGAAGAGCACGATTTGGTCGTGCTCGAGAATCAATTGCTCGGGTTTCGGAGCGATGGAACCCCACTTGCCGTTCAAGGCCACGCGCTTGATGAAGCCCATCTTCAAGTGCGTTGGGATGTTCGCCGATCCTAATTCTTGGCCTGCAAAATCCACTTTCTCCGTGACCTCGAGGGTGACACCCACCACGTTGGGAATCTCAGCCAAAATGGAGAATTGGCCCGTCATGCTCTGATGCACGTGTGTCAGAATGTTGTCAATCGCTACGCGTTGTCGGTCGACGGCAAACGAGATCCCCATCCGCTGCGTGACCTTGACCAAGTCGGCATCCGTGAGCATCAAACCGGTGTGAGGGACACCGAGATCGCTGGCCAACAGGACGGCGGCAATGTTCGCGTGGTCGTTCTCGAGGGCACTCACGGCAACGTGGAAGTCTTCGATGGCAATTTCCGACAACAGGCCACGGTCCAAGTGGTCCCCGTGGATGACGTCCAATTTTGGGTGAGCGCCGGTCGTGGACCCCGCCAAATCGTTGGCCAGTTGCAGGTCACGCTCAATGACGGTGACCGAGGCACCGTTCGACAGCCAATCTTCTGCCATCTTTTGCCCCAACGCATTGGCGCCAATGACCACCACGCGAGGGTTGTCGGGGAAATGCGTGACTTCATGACCCAAGGTGATCAGCGCAGGATTGAAGTTCTCCAGGCCGACGATGGCCACCGCCACTTTGTCGCCCAAGCGGAGAATGGAATCGTTGTTGGGAATGTAGGATTTTCCCGACGCCGGGTTCACGCCCACAATGTTGGGGAAACCGTGGACGAAATCCCGTTTCACCTCTCCCAGCGGCCGGTCGACCACGTTGATGGCCGAGGGACCGATGATGACTTCCACAACGTAGGCATCGTGGTCGAAGGACACCACTTCGGCGATGCCGGAAGAACGCAGGCCGGCGTTCAGCCGTTGGATGGCGCCTCGGAGGGGGTTCACGACGTGGTCAATCTTCGCCCATGCCGTCAAATGCCCCTTTCGGTACTCTTCGATGAAGCTCTGTGACCGCAAACGGCAGATGGTGATGAGGGGTTTCTTCGGCTCGGCACCTTCGTTGGCGTGTTCTGCGATGGCGCTTGCGATGAGGTTGGTTTCGTCGCTTGGTGTGGCGGCAATGAAGATCTTGGCGTTCGCCACGCCCGCTCTCAACAACACCTCGCGGTCCGTCACGTCACCGTGAATGACCAACCCGTCCAGTGCTTGCGCCCGAGACACGGCACGGGCATCGTTGTCAACGATGACGATGTCGTAATCTTCGTTGGACAGCGCTTGGGCAAGGGCGTACCCCACCCGACCAGCACCGCCAATGATCACGCGCATGTTGCTCACCTCAACCCAGTGATTCGGGGTAAATTTTCACCTGGTAGGAACCGCCGGAAAGGTCGATGTCGCCCAAGGTGGTGTAACTCCGGTCGCGGTCCATGGAGCCACCGGCCGACACGTGAACGGTACGAACAGGGTGATAGTAATCGTAGACGTTGTCGTTGCCCGACGTCGTGGTTTCCACCCAATCAATGTAGGCGGTGGGCGTTGAAAGCAGCCACTTGTTGTTGACCACGTCAACTTGAGGCTCAACGTAACAGGACTGGAGGGCCACGTTGTGCTCTTCACACCACGCGTCGCTGAGCGGGAGCTGGATGTAGCCCCAGGCGTGGGCCTCCCAACCTTCGTCGGAGAAGTAAGGGTCGCCGAGAATGCCAAAGGCGTACCAGCCGGGGATGCCTCGGGTTCGCAGGAGGCTGAAGAAGGCGTTTGTTTGGTCGTCACAATCGCCCAGGCCGCCGGCGATGCAGTCGGGTCCGGAGCGAGAGGTGACCGGGGCTTCACGGTCGTATTGCACGTTGGCATGAAGGAAGTCAAAGGCTGCTCGAGCGAAACCATAGGCGTTCTCGGATTCGCCTTCGGGCAGGGCTGAAGCAATGGTGTCGGCGGTGCTGGTGGTGACAGCGTCCTGACCGTTGATGGCCCAGTACGGCACGGTTGCACCGGCTTGGGGTGGGCGGCTGTACCACAACAAGTCCCCGAACTGGTCGGCTCGGACGCCGTTGCCTCGCTGCTGAAGGTCGTCAAAGGTGCCCGAATTCTCCATGTTGATGCCCAAGGACTGACCGGGAACACGAGCGTCCACACGGTTGCTGTCCCACCACGAATACGAATTCGATTGGACTTGGACGTTGAAGGAGTATCGGACGACGTCGCCCGGCTCCATGTTCACCTTCACCTTCACGCAGGCGTCGATGGGACAAGCGTTGGCGTCGTTGCCGACCCCGGGCCACCAGACTTCGTGACCGGCCGACGTCGTGATGCGGTCGTCGAACTCCCTCGAGGGGAGGCCGTCCAAGGGGATGTTGATGGTTTGACCATCGACATCGAGCGTGATCTGCAAGGTTTGCTGAAGCGTGACCGGTTCGGCAGGGTCACTGCCGTCCGTGTAGGTGAACACGCTCGTACCCGGTAACGACGATTGCAACGTCGGCGGGATCATGATGTTCTCCACGAGATAGCCATCCACCCCGGTGTTGGACACGGTGGCCGTTTTGGACAAGGTGTAGGAGGCCTCCACGGGATAGATGTGGTACTGAGCAGTGGCGGACTGGAGGATCTCCTCAATGCTGCCGAACTCACCCAGAAGGTGTTCTTGCGCTTGCGGTGACAACAGAATGAACGCGGTCAACCCGAGCATCGCAAAACTGCGGAACCGGTTTTTCCTGCGTCGCATGATGTTGGTCCTTCGACCCGTGTGGGTTTGCACCACGCCGCGCTCCGAGGGCTTGGCCGCCATCTTGTACGTCTTGTCCTTGCTGCCTTTGCTGAACTGTTGCTCCAAACGGTAACTCTTGCGGTCACCTTTGGGCAGCACACGACCGCACGAATAGCAAATCGTGTCCGTCGGCAGCGCAGTGCTGCGGCAGTACGGGCAAGCACCCATGCCTTGAGGTCTGGCCGACGCCGTATAACCATTCCTCAACATGTCCCGTAGGTTTCAGCGGTCTTTCGCGGGGCGGCACTCCGAGAAAAATTTCTTCGGAAATCAACCGATGGGCCCTTGTAAGTTCTTAATCACCTTGATGGATACGAGGCGGTCCGCCGGCACCCACCGTTGAGCTGTTGCCGTCACGGGCTTGTTCTGCCCAAATTCGGCGAAGACGACGACGGCCCTCCTTGGGGACGGCGTCCCAAATCCATCCGTTGGCGGCCGGTGTGCTCAACAGGACGAACGGCAGGATGAACACCCAACCCAACGGCTCAAACACGACGAAGTAGACGGCCACCAACAACGCTGCTCGCCAAAAGGTCGAACGCAGAACAGCACCCCATCGTTTGTCCTGAAGCATGAGGTGACCGTGGCGAGCGGTGATCAGCGCATCCGCCCGAGGCACCACCAGGGCAAACATGCCAGCGCTGAGCAGGGAGCCCACCGTGATGCCGTAAATTTCGAACGTTCGGTAGACCGTGACCATGGCCACCATGCCGCCAATGGCCAAACCGAGGGCCCAGCCGCTGGTGGGTTGGGAGCCCCCCCGACGCACCCGTGCCCGCCGCAGCAGGAGGTGGCTGCCCACCGAAGCGATGAGCGGGATGAGCATGAGGGAAATCACGTTCAGGCCAGCGTACACCCCTCCCTCCGAAGCCGTCTGAAAGTAGGGGACGAACAGACCGTTGTCGGCGGACATGGCGTAAAAACCACCCAACAGAATTCCCCAGAACACCTGGTTCCAAGCGGTGGGAAGGTCGTAGAATCCGGCGTACTTGGTCATCACACCGCGCCAGCCCAACGTCATACCAACGAGGGCAAAGAAACTCGAGAGCTGAAACAGCACGAGTTCCGAGACCATGCCTCCCGTCCCGCACGCCCCCTCATCAAACCCTTGGCTGAATCTTGTTCAGGGGTTGGATTCAAACACCTCGCCCCCCACGCCGACCCATGGCTCGACTCCTCTTGTTTGGCGGAAAAGGCGGTGTCGGCAAGACCACCACCTCGTCGGCCACCGCCGTGTGGCTTGCCGACAGCGGCCTGCGCGTGCTGCTGGTTTCCAGCGACCCGGCGCACTCCACGTCGGATTCCCTGAACGTTGAACTGGGACCCGTGCCCACCCCGGTCGAGGGTGTCCCCGGCTTGTTCGGACTCGAGATGGATCCCGAAGCCAAACTCTCCAACCTCTTGCCAAAAGTGGGTGAGGCGATGAACAACATGGGTGGCAACGGGGGTATGGGCGGCCTTGGTGGCCTTGGCATGATGCTGGATCCCAACGCCAAGCAAGAATTCGAGGACATGAAGTCCGACGTCAAAACCGCTGACATGATCCTTCCCGGTTTGGACGAGGCCCTTGCCTTTGACGAACTGCTCAAACACATGGAAAATCCCACGTGGGACGTGGTCGTCTTTGACACCGCCCCAACGGGCCACACCCTTCGGTTCCTGTCGCTGCCCGAACTCATCGAAGCATGGTCGGGCCGACTGCTGCGCCTGATGCGGGTCAGCGGCGGTATTCGATCCATGCTCTTTGGTCGCAAGGAAAGCGACGCCATGAAGGAGGAGCTGGAGCGTTTCCGTCGGCGCGTGCTTCACGTTCGTCGCGTGCTCAGCGATCCCGCGACGTCCTCGTTCACCCTCGTCACCATCCCCGAGCGGATGGGCATCAACGAGACGCTGCGGGCGCACGAATCCCTGCTGGAATACCGGCTGCCCATTGGGGGTTGCTTGGTCAACCGATTGACGCCCGTGTTTGAACACCCCTTCCTCGCCAACCGGCGCACGCAAGAACTCGAGCGCATCGCTGAACTGGAAGCGGCCCTCGAAGGCGTCAACGTGGCATCACTGGAGCTCGCCGAACAGGAAATCGTTGGCATCGAGGCGCTGCGACAGGTGGGTTGCACCCTGTACGGCACCCCTGCGGCACTCCCGATGGCCATCGGCCCGCACCACATCGGCGAGGTGCTGTTCCACGACCTGCACCGCGGCATGGTGGCCGATGTGGACGACGGGTTTGAGCGGGTGCAATTGCACTTCCCCGGTCTCCAGCGAGAGGACCTGTCGTTGCGCAGCGAAGACGGTGTGCTGTTCGTCGGCGTGAACGGACGAGAACAAGCCATCCCCACCGAGACCCACGTCAAAGCCAGCCTGGTGAAAGCCGCACTGGACGACGACGTGCTCACGCTCACGATTCCTCGACAACCAGCGGATTGAAACGGCCATGCCTTGAAATGGTGGCACCCGCACGGCCAAGCATGGCGCTTGAAGGCCTCTCTCGCGGCATTTTCCGCTCGTTGGGTTTGCTCAAGAGCAAGGGCAAACTGGACGAAGAGGAACTCCGCGAGATGACCCGTAGCCTTCGCAGAGCGCTTCAAGAAGCGGATTTCAACATCCGTCAAACCAAGGAAATCGTTGACCGCATGGAATCCAGACTGCGGGACGAAGACCGCCGACCTGGCCTCACGGTGCAAACCCACGCCATGAACATCCTCTACACCGAACTGGTCCGCATTCTCGGCCCTCCTGCCGAATTCCAACCTCGCGGCGCCACCTTGCTCCTGGTCGGTCTGTACGGGCAAGGCAAGACCACCACCACAGCGAAACTGGCCGAATGGTACCGTCGCAAGCACGGGCTGCGCGTGTCGGTCATCGAAGCCGACGTGCACCGACCGGGCGCCTACGCCCAACTCTCCCAACTCTTGGAGGACACCACGGTGCAGGTGTACGGTGAGCCTGAGGAAAAGGACGCCGTCACCATCGTGCGCAACGGGCTGAAAGCCTGTGCCTCGGCCGATTTGGTCATCATCGACACGGCGGGACGTCACCAACTCGACGATGAACTCGTGGAGGAACTCGAACACATTGCAGCCCTCACCCGCGCCACCGACCGCTGGCTCGTGATCGACGCACAGGTCGGGCAAGCCGCAGGCCCCGTCGCGGCGTCGTTCCACGACCTCGCTGGCGTGACGGGCATCGTCATCACCAAACTCGACGGTACGGCCCGTGGGGGCGGTGCGCTTTCCGCCGTGGCGGCCACCGGGGCGCCCATCGTCCACATCGGGGTGGGCGAGCGGGTTCAAGACCTCGAGAAGTTCGAATCCGACCGCTTCATTTCTCGTCTCCTCGGCATGGGCGACATCCAGGGCCTCATCGACCTCGCCCCCGAAGACCTCGACCAGGAAGAAGCCATGCGCTTGACGCAACGGTTGATGAGCGGTCGATTCACCCTCAACGACATGTACAAGCAAATGGAAATGATGTCCAAAGTCGGCACCATTGACAAGCT
>WTJK01000011.1 GCA_011524855.1 Methanobacteriota archaeon
CGGAAGAAACCGACCGATGATGCACCGTTGATGCACGAAAAGCAACCATTAAGTGGGGGTACGGTGATGTGCACCCATGGACACGCACACCTCGTCCACCCACGAGCACGGCCTGTTGGCCAAAGCCTACCAACAGGTGCTGAACCAGCGCAAAGTGAACACCGCCATGCTTCGATGGAGCATGAACCACCGTCAAGCGATGAAGGAACGCGACGCCAGCGGCCACGGGGTAACCCTCTACCTGCTGTGAACCGTCAACCTTGATGCAGAAGCGGTCCTCGTCCGCACGTGACGGACCTTGCCGTGGACGTGATCCTCGCAGCCGGGACCGTTTTTTTGCTCGGTGCCGTCTCGCCCGGACCCAGTTTGATGGTCGTCCTGCGCAACACGTTGCTCGGTGGACGCAAGCAGGGCGTGATGTGCGCCCTTGGTCACGGGTTGGGGTTCGGCATCTACGCCGGGACCGCCGTCTTTGGGCTCATCGTGCTGTTGGAGGAGGCCCCGCAGGTGTTCCTCACCCTCCAGCTCATCGGCGTCGGTCTGCTGGCGTGGTACGGCTGGCAGATGTGGCACGTGGACGAAGGCGTGCTGTTTGAGGAGCATGCACCTTCCGCACGCCAAGGCTTTGCCGAAGGTTTTGCCATTGCGTTCTTCAACCCAAAAATTGCGCTCTTCCTCGTAGCGGTGCTGGCTTCCGTGCTGGAGGAGGGCATGTCCTTGGCAAGCAAACTGGCGGTCGGTGGCTTGGGCATGGCCATCGATGCGGCGTGGTACGTCATCGTCGCCACCCTCTTGTCGGGCACCGCACGTATCGACGTCCTCAAGCGCAACGCCTTGCTGCTTCACCGCATCACCGCAGCCGTGCTGTGGGGCTTCGGCCTCAGCGTCCTGTGGGGCCTGTGAACCGCATCGTCCGAATGAAAAGCCGCACGAGCAGGCACCGCCCTTGGGGATTCTTTCGCCTCATGTCCTGTGCAATTTCCAGTGATGGGCCTCAGGTTTGACACGACGGGAGGGGCCCTCATCGAAGGCCGGTCACCGTTGGCATTGCGGGCAGTAGAAGGTCGAGCGGTTGCTTTGCACGATGCGTCGCACCACACCCCCACATCCCGCTTTCATGCACGGTTGACCCTCCCGCCCGTACACCTGGAAGTCGTGGGCAAAGTACCCCATCGCACCGTCCACGGCGGCAAAATCGTTCAGGGTGGATCCACCCGACGCGATGGCCTCCTTCAGCACCGTCTTGATGCAACCCGTGAGACGAACGAGGGCAGCGGTTGGCTGACCGTTCTTTTTCACCAACTTCATGGCTTGCCGTTTGGGTGAAACGCCGGTCCGATGAAGGGCTTCACAGGCGTAGATGTTGCCCACACCCACCACCGTTTTTTGATCGAGCAATGCGAGTTTGATCGAGGTCTTGCGGCCGCTCAGGGCTTGTGCCAGGTCCTCCGCTGACCACGGATCGAAGGGCTCAGGCCCCAGGGACGACAGAAGCGGCTGGGCTGCCTCATCGTCCGCTGAAAACAAGTCAACGATGCCAAAGCGCCGAGGGTCGGTGTAGACCGCTCGGGTCCCGTCGGTGAAGATGAATTCCAGATGGTCGTGCTTGCCGCCGTAACCGGTGGTGCCACCAAAGGCCGACACCGGCACGCCGCCGTTGACCGTTGTCAACAACGAGCGGGGGGCCTCTGCGGCCTCATCGGCGGAAAACAGCGTGTAGCGGCCGGACATACCGAGGTGCGAGAGCAGCACGCGTCCGTCGTCGAGGTCGATGAGGAGGTACTTGGCGCGACGGCGAACGTCCACGACGGTCGTGCCCGCCACGGTGGCCAAATCGTCAGGGAACGGGTAACGAAGCCCTTCGCGTCGAATGAGGACGTCCTCGATGGTTTTGTTGAGCACGCCTTGCAGCAAGCCCTGCCGAACGGTTTCCACCTCGGGCAGTTCAGGCACGTTCACGCCTCCTTCATGGTGACGTGGTACAAGCGGTGGTTGTCTTCGTAGCCGGTCAGTTCAATCGATTCGACCACCTCAAAGCCGGCAGCAACGAGCTGCTCTTCCACGCCCGCAAACAACGCCGCTTCGCCTTCGCCCGTCCACCGTTCACTGGCGGCTTTGAGCGAGAGCAAGCCTTGCCCGCCCACGTTGAGGAAGCGGCGGCAGGCGGCCACGAACATGTCGACCTGACCTGCTTGAGCGACGTCCTGGAAGAGCCAGTCGACTTTGCGAGGCACCAAAATGCCCCACGCGCTGTGCTGACGGGCGTCCCCCAGCACCGGCACGAGACCGGGGCGGGAGGCCGCCATGTGGGTCAGTTCGCGCAGGCAACGAGGAGCGAGGTCAACGGCGACCAAGCGGCCACCGAACCGGTTGCCTTGACCGCACAGGTGGTCGTGCAAGTGGCTGATGGAGGTGCCGTGTCCAGCACCCAAGTAGAGCAGCGACGTCCCCGGCTCGGGCAGGAGGTCAGCGGGGTCGTCCCGCGTGCGCAGCATGGCGGCGCCAAGTTTGGAGCGGGTGGGGTCCCAGCGTCGGTGCTCTCGTCCCGAGAACTTGCGCAGCGACTCGCCGTACACCGCCTGACCCGGCACGGCGTTTTGTGTCCACAACGTCCGTCGGTCGAGAATGACCGTTGGCGAGAGGTCGCGCGGACCCCGACGGCGTTGGCGTCCTCCACCCATGGTGCTCCCTCAGCGGCGCCTCGAGGGCGGTTGTTGGTTGGCGGCCCGCAAGGCTTCCACCTGCGCGTCCACCTTGGCCACGTCGTCTTCGCTCCATGGCTCGCCACCAAAGGCATCGAGGCGGGCGGCGATGCTGATTTTGCCGGCCAGCATGCGAGCGATTTTGCCACGCACCCAACGAGGGGAACGGCTGATCCACGGGTGCATGAAGATGTGACCGTGCTTGGGCGGGGAAGACCCGGTTTTGAGGTGCTGGAAAAACGCCTTTTCTGCACCCAAGACTTGTACCGTGCCCGATGGCAAGCGAGCCAAGCGCTGACGGCCATGGGCTTCAACGCACAAGCGGGCGGCGAGCAAGGGGCCGACGAGTGCCGAAACCGAAGGCAGGTGCGACAAGGTCAGCGTGCGCAGCGCGTGTTCCAGCCGGTCGAGCCGGCCTTGGGCTCGATCGGTGTCGGCCGCCCATTCCTGGAGCGAGCGCCATTCCCCCTCATCAGGGAGGATCTCGGGTACATCGGCCTCAAGGTCGACCGCCAGCGCCGCCGGGCTCTCGGCGTTGGCCACGGCTCGGACGAAGGCTCGGCGGTCCGTCACCCGAACGAGGGGATAGAACAAACCCGCCCACTCCACGAGGCGTGCTTCCATGGTCAGGTGGGACGCACGAAGTTCATCACCGCCCCGCACAAGGTGCTCGAGACGGCGGTCAGGGTCGCTGGCAGCTTGCTGCACCCCTTCCACGGCCAAGCGCAACGCAGCCCGGTCGGCCAAGGTCATGGCCTCCGACGAAGGCAACGGGTACGCCGCATCTGGCAGGTCGGCGTCCCCGTGCACACGAGGGGTGGCGTCGGGGAACCGCTCGAGGAGCGTGAGCGCTTCGGGAATGAGTTCGCCGCGGGCCACGGTACGCAGCCGTTCGACCGCCGCATGTTCGGTCAGATGACCGCCGCAGACGAGCACGTCGAGGAGGTGACCCTCCTCGTTGACGACGGCAGCGGCTTGCCAGTCGTACCATAACCACATGGCCGTTCCTCCACGGCGTTCATTTTGACCCTTCCCCCTCGCACCCGAGCGACGGAATGACCTTGCGAGCGGAAGCGTTCATTCTCCAGCATAGACCTATATATGACCAAGACAGGGGGTCACCTATGTTTTGCCCAAAGTGTGGCACCCTTTCCTTCCCTTCCCCGTCCGGGGACATTTCGTGCACGAACTACAAGTGCGGTTACAACGGACCGGCCAACTTGAAAACCAAGATCAACGGCAAAGAGGTGGACCTTTCCAAGGCCACCTCCAGCACCAAGGCCGAAACACGCGTCTACGAGGTCATCAAGGACTCCGACAAGATGCAAGGCGTCCTGACCACCAACACCTACATGTGTCCGAAATGCGACTGCATTGAGGTCTTCGCTTACCTCGAGCAAACCCGTTCATCCGACGAACCGGAAACCCGGATGCTCACCTGCAAGGACTGCAACCACGGCTGGCGCGAATACTGAGCTCACCAGACCACCGGGGCCGCCAGGCCCATCTTGTACTCCTCCGACATGGGGTCGCCGTTGTGGTGGTAGAGTTCCATGTGGGGGCCTTCCCTCAGGGTGTGTTCCGAGGCGGGCAACAACTCGCTGTAGAAGGCCTGAACCGTTTCACCGATGCGTTCCATCGAACCCTCGTGGACGTGCACCACGTACGCCCCGCCCTCAAAGTCCACCGTTTCGAAGCCTTCGGGCAACTCGGGGACCTCACCCTGAATGCATCCGCCTGCGATGTAGCGAAGCGAGCGGGATTCGTTGTCTCGGAAAAGCAGGGCCATCGGCACGCTGGTGTAACTGAGGTCGAGGTCTTTGGCGATGGTCCAGAACGCGTGCCATGCAGCCCCGAACGGAGCAGCGTCGTAGGATTCGTCGTGTTCGGAATTGACATTCACGGCGAAGCCAAAGAAGCGACCGGCCGGAAAGAGCTGGACCTCGATGCGACCACCGGGCCTCAATAGTCCGTTTCGACGCGAGGTGCGAGGAAGTACACAACCTCGCCAGCACCGTCGTTGAAGGTGAACTCAAGGCGGAGGGGGAAACTCTCGCCGAAGCCGAGTTTGACCGTGCCCAAGGACCCGAACACCTTGGAGAGGGGCACGAGGTAGGTCAGGGAGTATTGGCTGCGAGCGGGGGTGGCGCAGGACAGGGACTCCAGCTCGTCTTTGCTGAAATTGACCGTCACCGAGTCGGTCTGGCCCTGGACGTTCACCGTGAAGTTCTCCGAATCGATGCTGAAGTTGACGAGGTCACCCACCTGCTTGGCGGCACGAAGTGCTTGCGCCAAGGCGGCCCCGTTCATTTCAACTGAGGAAGGGATGTCGATGTTGGGCAGGTTGGGGGAGTTGACCGTGCTGGCGTCGAGCGGACGGATGTTGCGGTCGATCTTGCCCAGGTTCAGCGTCAACACGCCAGCATCGGGTGCGTAGGCCATGTCGATGAGGTCCTCAGCGCCGCCGAGGCTGATGAGTTCCTTCACCTTGCGCAGTTCCAGCGCGATGTCTTGCTCTTCGACTTCCCAGGTGTCAAACGCCGCAGCGTCCACACGCAGGTCGATCATGGCGACGTGCGAAGCGTCCACCACGGTGGCCTTGATCTGGCCTTCCTTGAACTCGAACTTGGCGTCTTCGACAACCACGTTCAAGGTTTCAACGATCTTGTTCATCAAGTCCTGACGGGCTGTGACGTTCAACATGAGTTCATCCCTCTCTAATCCATATGGCCTCGCGACGGCTTATGAACTTAGCACAAACGATGGCATGAGGCCAACCCCTTGTGCGCGGAAATCT
>WTJK01000030.1:0-8922 GCA_011524855.1 Methanobacteriota archaeon
ACCGAACCCTCCTGTGCTTCCGCCGGCACCGTTGCCGCCGATGCCGTTAACGCCCTCTCCGGCGATTCGCAGTGCAGAGGACGCGTTGTGGGACGACTTGGTTTGATCAACCGCGTACGCCACCGGCTGCAGGTGGCTGCGCGGATTGTGCCCACCGCTTGACCTCAAGCTCCAGTTCGACGACGTGGGTGGGCAACGGCCAGCGGTCGGCCTCCAACGGGACGGGCCGTCCAAGTCCGGGAATCCGGTGAAGGGCTTGGCCCAAGTTCATTGCATCGTCCAGAAAATCACCCGTTGCACCGGAGTGCCTGGCCTCAAGGCGTCGGCGCGTCCATCGTTGAAGGGGAGGCAAAGCGTCCTTCAATTCATTCAACAGCTCGCTGCGTCGCTCATCGTGACCGTCACCCGTTGGAAGCAACCGCAGCATCAATCGCAACAACCTCGCCACTCGAACATCCCGTGGTTCGAGGTTGACATGCTGGGCAATGGAACGGCGAACCTCAGGAAGCGCTTCCATGCCCCTCGAACCGATGGCCACCCCCGCTCGCCCCAAACCCACCATTGAGAGCAATCCTTCCAACGCCGACAGCGCTGCTACGGTCCCTTCTCCAGCGCTGACGGGGGGCGTGGTCGATTCGGCTGCACGGAGGGAGGTCGTCTCGGAGGCGGTGTTCGGTTGATGCATCGGTTCACTGCCATGATCGACGTTCACCGTCACCGTCGCCCCCTTTTCCGTGAATACCTCAACGGCAGAGGAGGGGGGATGGTCCCTTTTGCCATCCATCTCCGTGTGGTTCAAGGTCGCCTCAACGGTTGTTTCCTGCGGAACATCGCGCTGCTGGTTGGTTGTGTCGGGGGTTGAAGTCTCCTCCTTCATCTGTACGCTTGCCTCCGATACCACGTCCTCGTTGCCTTGTTCCGTAGCGATGATGATGGTGTCGTGCGTCACATCGGGCGGTTGAATCGCCTCGGTCTCCTCTGTCAACACCACAGCCTTTGCCTGATGGTCAACGGGGTCAGGGTGAGCATCAACACTGGAAGCACCGGTGTTGGTTTCTCGCTGCAGCGGCTGTGCTGGGGGCGGGTGCGGAGTCCACAGGTTGAGGACGAACGCAGGGTCGCCTTCCGGCCGTTGACCGAGGTGGGCCAGCCATTCGGGAATGCGTTGGCTGATGTGCGCCAGTGCTTCCGGTTGGCGAGCCTGCTGCTGGACATCAAGAGCAAGGTCCACATCGCGGTGCCACGGCAACGCTTCAAGGCGCGCCATCAACCGCTGGGCGTTCCGCAAATAAGGGCGAGCAAGGTTCAGTTCAACCGCCACCGTCTTTGGGTCTTCTTCAAGCAGCCGTTCCCACGCCGTGGTGTTCCACCCACTGTTGCTTAACTGCTCCACCTCGTTGCGGAGTCCGAGGACCGCTCGGTCGGCAAAGGGCGCGGTGGTTGTGCGCCCCTCGCCGCGCTCAAGGCTCGCGACATGTGCCTCAAAAGCAGCCAATGACATGCTTCTCGTGGACCGCTCTTCCAGTTCTCCGTGCGTGACGCGCAGCCGGCCAAGGGCATCTTCCAACATCATCCGGTGCCGTTGCTGTCTTCGCTCTTTCAATTCGACATACGTACGTAGTTCGTCCACGATGTCTGGCGTCAGCGAAGGGCGGCGGAGTATCTCAAGACGAACCTGCTGTTCGTGGTCGCCACCAGCGGACACATCAAGGGCATCGTAGCGTTCGATGAGGTGCTTTTGTTCGTCCCAGGTCGGGCGCTCATGAAGCATCCGTTCAAGGGTTGAAAGCGGCTCGTCCACCAGTCGATTCATCCATTCGTCCATCTGCATCCCTGCGAGGCGGTACGGCTCGAGCATCGCCAACCCGTCCAGTTCCAGGCGTTTCCATTCTTGCCGCAATGCATCAAGACGTTGCTCAAGCTCATCGGTTCGATCAAGGTGGCCAACAACATCGTCCAGATCAAGCGTTTTTGTGGGCCACAACCGGTTGAATCGTTCCAACTCGGCCCGGAGGGTTCGGTGGCGGTCAACCGTTTCTGAGATGGACTCAAAGTTGGTTTCCCAATCGTACAGCTCTCCCGGTTGGAGGTCTCCGGTTAGCGGGAACACGAACCCCTCCCTTCGCCAAATGTTGATGGATTCTGAGAGATCTTTTCGTCGATCCTCCAGCCTCTTGCCGGTCTTAACCAGGTCGGCTCGTAATTCAGCCAGCTTCGCCGCGTCTTCTGGATGGATGACCGAACGAAATTCGGCGATTCTTCGTTCAGCTTCCTCCGAGTCAAACGGACCAAGGAGGCGTCGTGCATCCACGACCGCGTCCTCGACTGCATGGTGCAATGTTTGCCATGCCTCCACGCATGCCAACGCCTCCATGAGCGTGGTTTGGTCGAGGTCCGGTACGTCGTGCCCGAGGTCCCGCAAACCTTCAGCCGTCGCGTTGAGCACGTCGCGCTGACGTCGCTCGTCTTGCACGATGTGATTCACATGGTTCCACAGTTCCTCGGTTCGCTCAGGCTGACCGAACAGCGGTTGTATCAGGGCAACGGCGCCGTGACTGCTCTCGTCCATGGCGCAGAGTGCATGAAACAGACGCAACCAGGTTTCGCCCTCATCCGCTGCTTCCCATGCAGCTTTGGCGGCTTCCAGTGCTGGCTCCCAAGGCGCATGTGTGGCACTCCAGCGGTCCAGGACGCTGCGTGCATCGGTGACGATCATCGGATCGTTGAGGCAACGCTGAACGTCCGTGGTATGCTCATCCGTGATGTCGAACACCGCCGACAAGCGTTCCAGTCGTTCCTGCGACCGTTCTGCTTGTTCGAGGGTGCCCTCCAACCATTCAAGCCGATGCTGGATGCGGTGCTGGTCCTGCAAGAGGAAAGCGATGAGATCCGCTTCGGCCCATCCGAATTTCAGCATGGGGGTCAACCGACCCATGTACCACGCATCGTCGGGAGCGGAGTCGGTCATGGCGGTTCACGCTCAGGTTGGGCCCGAAGCCTTTCAATTTGCGTGCCTCAGCGATGCCATCCAATTGGGTTTCGTTGACATCGGTGGTGGCGACGCCCCTCTCAAAGTGGGTTCCAAGATGCCATCATCGCCGCAGACCATAAAGGCACCAACGAACACTGTGACGGCATGAGTTTGATGCTCGCAGGCCTTGGTGTTGTTGCAGCGACGGGCCTTGGAGGCCTTGGTTACTGGATGCACGTGACAAGAAACGACGTGCGTGCCGTGTTGGATGCACAGCGGGTGTTGCAGGAAGCGCAAGCCACGCATTTTCACGGGCTGAACACGTCATCAGCGTCCATTCGCAGCGATGTTGCTCAGCTTCAAAACACCCTCAATGCCCTGCGGGAAATCCACCCCGAGTTGGACGCATCGCTTCACCTCCACGCCTATTTGGGAGAGATTGAATCCACACCCGAGGCCCTGGGTGACGCACATCGAGCTGCGAAAGCGTTGCGCACGCTGGTGGAGCACGAAACCGCAGAGGACCCCACCCTCACCACCCTGCCCTTGATCCACCAACGCATGCTGGGTCGTTTGTTGGAAGCGTTTGACCGTCAGCACATCGGCGTGGAAGCTTTGCACCTCGACGGCGCTACAGCACAACGGTTGGGTGTGGCCGCCCTCCATCTTCATCGACACGAGTGGGCAGACAGCGCGTTGAACATCGCTCACGGTTCGCAACCTGGCAACCTCGTTGTTCTGCAGGGCTTGGAACACTTGGCCCGGTTGCGCGGTGACGATGCGTTGTTGAGGCATTGGCTGGAGGCACGAATGCTGGTGACGCCCGACGACCCTGAACTGCTTCGGGCCCATGCCCACCTTCTTGCTTCACTCGGTGACGAGGATGCGGAGCGAGCCGTCCGGCGCTTGGAGGCGATGGGCGTGGACACGCCAGCTGACCGCTCCTTGCTGTCAGGATTGAGGGCTCGAGCTGGCGCACGCTCAGAAGCGATTGAAGCCATTGAAATGGCGCTCGAGGAAGACGACTCCAGAGCCAGTGATTGGCTTCAATACGCCACGTTGCTCGAGGCAGAAGGCGAATTGAATTTGGCCCTCGAAGCCAACGAGCGATGCCTGAGCCTCGATCGTCAATGCGGCGAGGCATGGGCCCTCAAAGCCCGGCTTTGCTCCGTTCGTAAAGGGCAGGAACGCGATGCGCTGAAGGCAGCTACGCACGCCGTGGCGCTTGGCGCAGGTGGCGTCGACACCTTGTTCCTCAAAGCTCACCTGCTGGAGATGGAGGGCTCCCATGTTGCTGCAGAGGAGGGTCTTGTGAAAGCCCTCAAGGCCGCTCCCGAGAACGCCGAATTGAGGGCGAGACTCGCAGGCCAATACCTGCTTGATCACCGCATCGGTGACGCTCAGGCCTTGCTGGACGGTACACCGTCGGGCATCGACCATCACCTCTTGCATACCGTGGAAGGGCGTCTGCATCTTGCCCGTGCTGACCGGCAAAGGGACGGGACGGGACAAACAGATGCACAACTGTTGGGCATTGCCAAGCGGGCGTTTGAAGGCGCTTTGGCCTTGAATCGTGAATCGGGCATGGCCTGGTTGGGGATGGCCCGGACACAGCGACTCTTGCGAGATCTTGATGTGGCGAGTGAATCCTTGGCTCGCGCCAACCGATTGATGCCCGATCGAGATCCTTCCGTGGCGTGTGAAGCGGCGTTGTTGGCTTTGGATCAACAGGACCTCGCCTCGGCCAAGGCCCACGTGGACATGGCAGAAGTCAACGGGACCACCGCCACCACCCTCTACATTCGAGGAAACATCGCCGCCCTCAGCGCTCACTTCGGTGAAGCGGTTGAGCGTTACACCGCTTGCCTGAACGCCAATCCAGCCCACGTCCGGGCCCGACTGAACCGGAGTTCGGTGTTGTCTTCCATGGGTGAGCCACAGAAGGCGCTCGACGATGCCGAAATCTTGCTCGATTTGGCTCCTCAACTGGGGTATGCTCGATTACGGAAGGGAGAGTCGTTGATGGAACTTGGTGATTGGGAAGCGGCTTCAGGCGAGTTCAAGCACGTGCTTGAGGGTGCTCCTCACCACACCCAAGCGCTGACGAGTTTGGCCAAATGCTACATGGGCATGGGCCGGCCCGAACGTGCCGAGGGCCCGTTGAACGAAGCACTCCGACAATCTCCTGATCACGCACCGGCATGGCACACTCGCGGTCTGCTGTACCTCGAGTGGGACAAAACGGACGTCGCACTCAGCGATTTTGAAGCGGCTGTGCGTTGCAATCCCAACCACATCGATGCACGCTTGAACATCGCATTGATTCATCAGCGTGAAGGTCGTCTTTACGAGGAAGAAGCGGCGTGGCGCGGTCTTCTCGCCATCGATCCCGAACACGAAATGGCAAAAACGAACCTCAACACTTGTGAAACAACATTGATGAAGACCACCCGCTAGGGTCAACGACAGGTGAGACCATGGATGGCGACCGACTCACGCTGACCCAAACCTTGACTGCTTTGCAGAATTACCTGATGAAGGACGGCTCGATTTCGTCCGAGCATCAGTACTTCTACAAGGAATTCAGGAACGTTCTCAACGAGGATGAACACACGGAATTTGACGTGACACGGGTCAGGATGTTGCTTGAAAAAACTCACAAAATCATGGACAACGTCACCGATGAAGACTTCCAGGGCATGGTTCAGGCCGTGCTCACACAGTACAGCAGCGACAACGACGATGCGTTGAACGAACGCATCCGAAAGATGGCTGCAGAAGACGCAGCTCGCCAAAAATTGAGCGCAGAGGAGCGCGCACGCCGAGCCGAAGAGGCCCGCTTGAAAGCCGAAGAGGAAGCTCGATTGGCTGAGGAAGAGCGAATTCGAAGGGAAGCGCGCGAAGCTGAGAAAGAGCGCTTGGCTGAAGAAGAACGTGTCCGAGAAGAAGCACGCCTTGCCGAAGAGGCCAGGGTGGCTGAAGAGGCTCGCGCAGAAGCCGAACGCCAAGCGGAATTGGACCGGCTGGCGGAAGAGGCACGCCTCGAAGAAGTCGCTCGCCAAGCGGCCGAAGAGGTTCGTCGAGAGGCCGAAGCCCGCCGCGCTGCCGAGGAGGCCGCTCGGCGTGAAGAGGAGGAACGTCTTGCCGAGGAACGCCGAGCCGCCGAAGAGGCCCGGTTGGCGGAAGAAGCTCGCAGGAAGGCCGAGGAAGACGCCATGGCCAACGAGAAAGCGGCGTACTGGGATGCGCAGGCCGGACAAGGGGAAACCGCATCCGGCGGGGCCGATGCATCAGATGGAGGTTCCAACATGGTGTGGATCCTTCTCGGCGCTGTTGTTGTCGTCGGTGGCGCCGCTGCCGCCTTCCTGTTGTTGTGAGTTGAACCAAGGCATTTTGAAGCCGAGGCCAGTGGGAATTGCATGAGCCTCAGCATTGGTGACCTAGCCCCCGACTTTCAATTGAAGAACGCCAACGCTGCCAAAGGCGAGGCCAGCATGAACCTGAGCGATGCCATGGGCAAAGCCGGCGTGGTCGTTGTGTTCGAGTGCAACCATTGTCCGTACGTGGTGGCCAGCATCGACCGCATGAACGCAATGGCGGAACGATGTGCAGCGGCAGGTGTCGGTTTCGTCGGCATCAACTCCAACGACCCGATCGTCTACGCCAACGACTCCTTTGAACACATGGTGAAGCGAGCCGACAAGGGCATGCCGTACCCTTACCTCCACGACGACACCCAAACGGTCGCCCACGCCTACGGCGCCAAGCGAACGCCAGAATTTTTCCTGTTCGATGCTGCTGGGGCACTGGTCTACCAGGGAAGAATGGACGACAACCCACAGGACCCTTCACGAGTTGAGTCGACCGAATTGGCGGATGCGCTGGAGGCCATGCTGAAAGGCGAGGCGCCCGCCGTTCACACCACGGAATCCATCGGTTGTTCCGTCAAATGGAAGGCATGAGTCAGGTGAACGCTGTGTCGGGTTGTCGACGTCAGTGCGATTGGGACGACCGCATGGTATGCCGTTCGTGCGGTATTGACTACTCGCCACCTTCACCGGTGACCGAGGAGGAATGATCAGTACTGCTCAAGCACCAACTCGGTGGTGGTGCTCGCAATTTCCTCGGGAGCTGCCAACCACATCTTGTCGAGCAACGTCCGCAGGGCCATGGTGTCGTCCACGTGAACCAACGCCACCAAGTCGGCCTGACCGGACACTTCGTAGACGATTTCCACACCGTCCCAGCCCGTGACTTCCGAAGCAAAAGAACCGATCTCGGAACCGGGTGCAACTTTGATTCGAATGAGGGCGGTCAAGCCCACCCCTCCTTCACGGATGGTGTAGCCTCGGATGGTTCCTTCCTCTTCCATGGTTCGGATGTGCGTCCGAACCGTGCGCTCGCTTGCTCCGACTTCGCTTGCAAGGTCAACGTAGGACATTCGGCCGTTTTTGCGGAGTTGGGCGAGGATGGCTCGATCGATTTCTGCGATGCGGGGCATAAACTGACCACATTTTGGACCTATATGAAATCTATCCGGTAAAAATCGGCCATACATGACGCGAAACCGTCGCACAATCCAACAAATCATCCAAGAAGTGGAAAAGGGCCCGCTTGCAACCACTTCGTGGGGTTCAAAAATGAGGTTCGTCAGTGTTCAACGATGCGCGCCGAGCATGCCAGCAACGAGGCCGGCTGGCAAGAATACCTTGACCACGTGTCACGTTGTGATCTCTCGCAGCGTCAGCAAGATTGGCTTCAGGTCGATGTTCGTGCCATGTTCTCCTCAACCCCGTTGTTCCACCACGAACTTGAACCGTCCACCGGCGAGTCCTTGCTGTTTTTCTCCGAATCCATCGTCTTGCTGTGCCCCCAACAATGCATCCTACACCATTTCCCACGCCACTTGATTCACTGCTTTGTTGAAGATCGCCGTAACCATGTTCTCCGAGACGACGACGTGTTGTTCCGTGCTGAACTCTTCTCCATTTCGCCGCTGGAAGAGCAGTTGTGCTGGATGGCACAATGCGAAGAACCGCATGAAATTCCGTCGATTCAACAGCGCATCGCTCGGTGGATGCGCTGGCTGAACCGTGTGTGAACGGCGGATTGAAAGACCGGACCCTCCACCTGAGGAACGGGGAGCACATGTCAGGCTACATCACCGGTCTCAATGCACGCATGGTTCTGGACAGTCGTGGGCGTCCGACCGTGGAAGTCGATTGTTTTGTGGACGGCGCGTTGCTTGGTCGCGCCATTGTCCCCTCAGGGGCATCAACGGGAGCGTACGAAGCCTTGGAACTGCGTGACAACGACCCAGCTCGCTATTTGGGGGCCGGCGTAAGCACGGCCGTGGCCAACGTCAACGATCGCCTTGAAGAAGCGTTGGTGGGACTCCCGGTTGACGAGCAGAAACTCATCGACGAGGTCATGATCGAACTCGATGGCTCCCCCAACAAGGCCAACGTCGGTGCAAACGCCATGCTGGGCGCCTCCATGGCCTGCCTTCACGCAGGGGCTGCGCTGCATGAGCTGCCGCTTTGGAAGTACGTCGGCGGCGTCGCTGGTGGGTTGATGCCCGTGCCCATGCTCAACATCCTCAACGGTGGCGCTCACGCCGCCTCCAACGTTGACGTGCAGGAATTCATGGTCATGCCTCACGGTTTCGACAATTTCCAGGAAGGTCTTCGTGCCGGTGTCGAATGCTACCATGCGCTGAAGAAGGAACTCAAGCAGGACGGCCTCTTGGGCGGCGTTGGCGATGAGGGCGGGTTTGCCCCCAACCTTCCTTCCAACGAAGAGGGGCTGAAGTACATGGTACGGGCCATTGAAGGCGCGGGCTACAGTACAGACGACATCGGCATTGCGTTGGACGTCGCCGCCACGGAATTTCTGTCAAAGGACGGTTACGAGATGGACGGGAAAACCCTGTCGAGCGAGGACATGGTCAG
>WTJK01000030.1:9022-13867 GCA_011524855.1 Methanobacteriota archaeon
TGGCTGACTTTGACAACGACGAAGCCAACGCCACCCTGGCCGACATCCTGCTGTACCACGTCTACGCTGGCTCTGTTCCTGCCGCCAACGTGACCGACGGCATGGTGGCTACCATGGTCAACGGCGACAACGCCACCTTTACTGTCAACAACGGCTCGGTCATGATCGAAAACGCCAACGTGACCACCGCAGACGTGATGTCCAGCAACGGCATCATCCATGTCATTGACACGGTTCTCATGCCACCAGCCGGGAACACCGACGATCCCGCCGAGAACGACTTCATCGCCGTGGCTGAGTCCACCGGCGTTCACACGTTGCTCGTTGAAGCCCTGACCACCACCGGTCTCGACTTTGCGCTCGACGTTGAAGGTCCCTACACCCTCTTTGCTCCTACCGACGCTGCCTTCGGCGCCATCGGCGTTGACTCCGCCTTTATCCAGAACGAGTCCAACACCGAAGACTTGGCCTTCGTTCTCGCTTCTCACGTGGTTGACGGTGAAGTGTACGCTGCCAACGTGACCGACGGCATGGCCGTCCCCGTGCTGACCGAGATCATGCTCACCGCATCCGTGACCGACGGAGCCGTGTCCATCGCCGGTGCCAACGTGACCACGGCTGATGTCATGACCAGCAACGGTATCATCCACGTGATCGACGCTGTGTTTGACCTCCCCACGGAGTACGAAGCCATGGCGGCTTACTTGCTGGGCGCTGGTGACACGAACGACGACGGCATGATCACCTGGGAAGAATTCACGGCCTTCCTCGAGGACGAGGACGACGGCTTCGAGGACGATGCCGCTGAGTCGGTGTCTTGGGCCAACTTCAACCAGTCCGATGCCAACATGGACGGTATGCTGGACAGCGACGAAGCCGTTGTGTTTGCCGAGCTTGAATCCACCACGGGCAGTGCCTCCGACGGTGATGAGGACATGATCTGCTACAACCTCGTGTCCCACACCATCGTTCCTGGTGCCGACCAAGCCACTTGCGAGGCATACATGTACGTCGAAGACATGGAAATGGGCGGCACGACCTACACGGGTTGCTACAACACCGTGACCCATGCGTTCGCCAACCTCTCCGAGACCGAGTGCGACGGCTTCGTTTGGACCGACGCTGTGAGCCTGGCCATGACCGCAGGTGCCACGGGCATCCACGTGTCCCTCGTCGCAGCACTGAACGCTGCCAACCTGGTTGAGACCATCAGCGGTGACACGCAGTACACCATCTTCGCTCCAACCGACGAGGCTTTTGCCGCTGCCGGCATTGACCTCGATGCGTTCAGCACGGAAGCCGAAATCGCTGCCCTCGCTGACATTTTGCTCTACCACGTCGTGGCCAACACCACCAAATCCTCGGATTTGAGTGAGGGCACGACCACCGTGACGGCTGTTAACGGCGATGAATTGACCATCCACGTGAGCGCTGCCAGCGGCGTGACCGTTGGTGCTTCCATGGCCAACGTGACCATCGCAGACATCCCAGCCTCCAACGGTGTGATCCACGTCATCGACCAGGTGCTCATGCCACCCGCTGACGAACCAACCGTTACCGATGCCTTTGACGGTGTGACCTGTGCAGCCACCATCGGCATTGGCCCAAGCGGCTACGCCTTCTCCCCGTCCCTGGTGAACATCGATGTCGGTGAAACCGTCTGCTGGACGTGGGAAAACGAGAGCATGCCACACAACGTGAAGGAAGTCGACGGCTACCAATCCACCACGTACGTGGAAAACGGCATCACCTCCGGTGAAGCCATGACCACCGTGGCGTTCCACCACACGTTCACCGAAGCCACGACCTTCTACTACGCTTGCGAGCCCCACATCGGCTTGGACATGTTCGGCGAAGTGGTTGTCGGTGACGGCGGTGACGACGTGAACGAAGTCGTTGACGATGTCGAGGAATCCGAGGACACGCCAGGCTTTGTCGCCACGACGGCGTTCTTGGCCATGGTTGGTGCAGTGCTGTTTGCAGGGCGCCGAACCGAGACCAACGAGTGAGCCGACGATGAAGCGTGCATTGGGTGCGTTGATCCTCGCCCTGCTCGTTGGGGCAGCGGGTTGGACGCTGTTGGTGGTAAGCCACGAAGAGGCCCTGGGAACGGACAATCAAGTTCGTATTCAGGGCCTCACCACCACCGAGAACGTCACGGACACCATGGCTTCATTGTCCTTCATTGGCGAAGCCGAGGACTTGGACTGGTCGTTGCTGACCGTTGAGGTCTCCACGCAAAACGGCATCGAATCTTGCGGATTCGGGCTTGAGTCTTCGGACGACCGGGCGGGTGAGCATGTCACATCAGCCCTCAGTCCGGACGGTGCCACGTTCACCGTGACCGTCGATGCCACAGACGACGCCTCCTTTGTGTACGTTGATCTCCCTCATCAGAACGAGACTTCGTCAAGCAACCACACGGCGAGGTTCTCGACCACGAGCGTGTTCCTTGCGGACGGTGTTCGTTGGGCCTACCTCGAAGGCCACGGCTTCAGCGAGCCAGTGAACCTGAGCGACGTGACGTTTTCCAACGACACGGAAGAGAAGTTGCCGTGGTACGACTACGACTTTGCGGTTCATCGGGTGACGCCCAAGGAGGGGTTGTTTCTCTTGGAGGTGGAGGACGTCGTCTACCGTCTCGGTTTCGTGACGTACTACAACGACGCCGATGAGGGCCGCTTCCCAACGTTCCGCTTCGCAGCCGAGGAACCTGACCGCTTCCCGGCGTTGAACGACCCGAACCGGGTGACACCCTCATCGTGCCTGATCCTCACCGATGACGACGACACGGTGTCATGGAACGGCAACGAAACCCTCACGCTGCTCGAAAACGGCGTACCGTTGGCGGGGCCAGGGGACATCGTCGAGGTGCTCATCAGCTACGAAGGCCAACCTGTGGAAACCGTTGTAGCCGAGGCATCGTGAGGTGATGCCATGCGTAAGGCGGTGTTGTTGGTCGTTTTGGCGATCGTCACGTTGCTGGTCGTTCGGCAAGCCTACCCCTATTTTTCTGGCAACGACCCTACCGTGATGGACGGGTACGCCGTGACCAAAGTAGCGGAGGGGCTCGGCGGCCCCACCTGTTTGGTCTGGTCGGACGAGGTCCACTTGTTGGTCTGTGATCGTGATGAAGGCGCAATCGTTGAACTGAACATCGACACCGATGAGCGCCGTACCCTGTTGGACGGGCTAGATCGACCTCATGGTCTCGCCCTCGATGGCCAGCGTGCGTTTGTCTCGGAGGCGGGACGCCTTACCGCTTACACGGTGGCATCCGACGGCACCTACAGCAACGCCTCGGTGCTCGTCGAAGGCGTGCCCGTTGGCAACCACCAAACCAATGCGGTGAGCATGCTCCCCAACGGCTCACTGCTGTGGCACAGCGGATCGACATGCAACATCTGCGACGAATCGGACAACCGCAACGCAGCGTTGTTGTGGGTGAACGCAACGACGGGTGACCACGGTGTGCTCGCTTCCGGCGTGCGTAACTCCTTTGACGGTGCGTGGGTGGACGGTCACGGCTACTTTTTCACCGACAACGGACGTGATTGGGAAGGCGACCACCCCCAAGAGGAGATCAACTTCCTCGTCGAAGGGGCCGCGTACGGTTGGCCTGATGACGACCCCGAACATCCGGTGCCAGAAGGCACCGTCGCCCCCATCGGAGGCTGGACGCCTCACACCTCGATGAACGGCCTTGATGTTCGTCCGGCCTCATCCAGTTTGCCCGGCCTCCCGGATACGGAAGGGTTCACCCTGTATGCGTCCGTGTACGGCTCATGGAACACGGTGTTGCCTCAGGGTCACGAAATCGTACGCATTGACGTCAGATTTGACGATTCAACGGACGAGTATTCGGCCGAACTGTCCCGGTTCGCATGGGACGCCGGCACTCCCCTTCCTCTCGTGTTCCACGCCAATGGCGACCTGTACTACGCTACGTTTGGTAACAACGGGAGCCTGTTTCGAATCGCAGCGGCGTGAGCGTTCAGCGAGGTGCCCGTTCGCATCTCTGGCAATTGGTCGTGTGACTTCACGGCCGTGCCAAGCGTTGTCCAAGAGCTTCGAATGTTTCCTTTTCGTGGCGCAGTGAACGGATGTATCGGGGAACAAGATGGCTTGAGCACTCAAGATCTCGCGCATCGCCGCACCATTCGTGCTCGCCGCTCACATCGTTGCCCATCGTTTCGGTGCCATCGTGCACGGTCCAGACCGAACACTGGGTGGTGGAGGACAGCACTTGGTGATACCAAGGTTGTGGTTTCATACCAACCCTCGCCTGGAGGTCGTGGGCTTCGATGAACCGAACGATGCAGGTTTCGGTGACTGCGTCGTAGCCACCTTCCTCCAACAACGCCAACACGTCCCCATCGGTTGCCCCGGGTTGAAGCCACACCAGCGGCATGTCTTCTCTTGGAACACTGGCAATCATCCGTATCAGCGCCATCATGGTACGCTGGGGGGACAAGAAGAACACCACCACACTGGCCGGGTCTGCGGCCTCCAACGACGCTCGAATCGGTCGGCCAAGAATGGCCCCTCCAGCATCCTTTGGATGAATCGGCACCAAACGCCACCCTCGCTGGTCCAGATCGTGAACAAGTCGGTGTGCTGGACGGTCGGGTTTCAGCCCTGCACCGAGGACATGGATGCTTTCGTGGTCGACGAGCGTTTCCACCAGATGCTGAACCCGTGCCTCATCCATGGAGCGTGGTGGCGACGCTCTGCTTTCAAGGGGTGTGATGTTCCCAAAACACGGATATAAAAGCGCAACGCGATGTTACAAGCCATGGTCAAATCTTTCCTTCTTGTCGGTGGAAGCAGCGACATGGGTCTTCA
>WTJK01000030.1:13967-20296 GCA_011524855.1 Methanobacteriota archaeon
ACCGGGCAGGTCATGCACCTCGATGGTGGCATGGCACGAATTCGAGGGTGATGCTGTGAACGTGGGCGTTGTCGGAGCAGGCATCGCAGGCCTGACCGTGGCGTTGGGTTTGGAGCAGGCTGGCCACGACGTGACGCTGTACGAGGCGAGCGGTGAAATCGGCGGTCGCATGGGCAGCCTCACCGTGAACGGCCACGTGGTGGATCACGGTTTTCACGTGCTGCACACAGCTTACCCGACGGTCAAGCGTTGGATCGACGTGGATGCGCTTGATGCCAAGCCCATGGACCCGTGCACGGCGTCCATCGACCCGACCACAGGAAAACGTCGCCTTCTTGGCGATGCCCTTCGTTCGCCGAAATACCTGCTTCCCACGCTCAAATCCGTGGGCATCGCAGACGGTTTGCGCTTCCTTCGTTGGCGCATGAGCACATCGGCTCGGGACCTTGAGCGGTCCCTTGACTCGGCTTCCACCACCATTTCTGAGGCCTTGGAGGCTCGAAAATTCCGTCCTTCGACGCGTCGTGTGCTGTCAACGCTGTTTGCGGGCATCACCCTTGACCCCACCCTGTCCGAACGAAGCGGCTTTGCCGATTTCACGTGGGGTGCGATGGCACACGGTTCCATGGTGGTGCCCAAAGCCGGCATTGTTGCTGTTCCCAAGCAACTGGCGGCACGATTGAAATCAACGAAGCTTCACCTCCAAACGCCGGTTGAAGCGGTCACGTCTACAACGGTCACGACCCAGGACGAGACCATCAACCACGACCGGGTGGTCTTGGCCACACCCCAGCACGTCACCGGTCAACTGTTGCCGTCCACACGACCCAACCACGAAACCGTTGAGCGGACAACGAGCACCGTCGTGTTCGAGACCTCCACGCCGCCGTTCAAGCGGGCGCGCTTGCTCATCAACGAACGTTTTGGCGAGGATGGGCACGATGTACTTCACGTGTATGTTCCAACCAACCTGCATCCCTCCTCAAACGGCCAACACGTGGTGGTGGCCACGCTGGTCGGTGAATCCGCTCAAAACCCCGACACCCGCAAGGTGCTCCAAGAACTCGAAGGTTGGTTCGGAGCCGGTGTCCATCGGTGGGAGCCGTTGGCCACCACGGTCGTTCGTCATGCGTTGCCCCACCAACCGTTGGATTTCATCGGAAGGGAAGTGCCAGAAGTGGAGCACAACGGGGTTCTGCTGGCCGGTGACCATCGTTCTCATCCATCGGTACAAGGAGCGTTGCGCAGCGCAGAGCGCGTGCTCAAGCAGATGAAAATTCCACTTCCAAGGTGAACCCCATGGCCTGGCACAACGCATTGAAATCGCACAAACTCAGGGACGGGAAAACCAAGATGGTCACCGTCAAACGCACCATGGTCATGCTCGGTCGAGCCGACGACGGCCTCTTTGCAACCGAAGCGCTCTGCCGCCACATGCGGTGGCCGCTTGCTTGGGGTGCGAAGGTCAAGGACGGCTGTGTGCGTTGTCCGTTGCATCAAACCACCCATCGTTTGGAGGACGGAGCGTTGCAGGAATGGTCACCTTTCCCCTTGTTCCCGCCCTACGGGAAATTGGTAGGGGCGATGGTGAAGCAGAAGGATCTGAAAATCTACAACGTGCGTGAGCACGATGGCTTCATCCAGGTGGAACTGCCTTGACATCGATGAGCATCATCCGCTGATGGAGGTCAACCACCGTCGCAAACGCTCAACACCTTCCTGAATGGAGTCAAGGGAAGCTGCATAACTGACACGAATGAACCCCTCACCGCCCTTCATCAGCGAACCCGGAATGACCTGCACGTTGGCTTCCTCGAGCGCACGCGTGGCGAATTCAAGGTCCGACATGCCGGTTCCCGTGATGTCGCACATCAGATAGAACGCCCCTTCGGGTTGCGGGGCGACGATGCCGGGGAGAGAGGCAAAGCCGGCGTGAATGGCATCTTTTCGCTCGCGGAAGGCTTCTTCCATGGCCGTGCGCTCATCGGTGAGGGTCAACGCGTGTTCGGCAGCTGGCATGAGGAAGGTTGGTACATGGGTCGACGCACTCACGTTGATTTTCTTCACGACGTTCATGACTTCGGCCGTAGCAGCAATCCAACCCAGCCGCCAACCCGTCATGGCCCATCCCTTCGACCAACCGCCGATGGTGATGGTTCGTTCAGGCCCCCCAGGGAAGACGCACGGTGAGGTGTACCCTTCATCGGTCCATGCCAGCGTGGCATAGATCATGTCGTCAAGGATCCAGAGGTCGTGCTCATTCGCCAACTCGACGATAGCGGCGATTTCGTCTGAGGTGTAGACCGCCCCCGTGGGATTGTTGGGTGAATTCAGCACGATCGCCTTGGTTTTGGCCGTCACGTGAGCCCGAAGCACGTCCATGTCCGGATGGTAGTTGGTGCGATTGACCGGAACGTGAACCGGCTTGGCGCCGGTCAAGTGAATCATGCCGTCGTACGATGGCCACGCAGGGGACAGCAAGAGCACCTCATCCCCTGGCTCCAAGACAGCAAACAAGCCGTACAGCAGCGCTTGTTTGCACCCGGGGGTGATCACCACGTCGTTGGCGTTGACCTCGATGCCGTACTGTGTCAAATGGTCCGCTACGCCCTGGCACAACGATTCGCTGCCCTGTGGGCGCGTGTAGGTGGTTTCGCCGCGTCGTAGGGACGCCACGGCCTCATCAACCACCGCAATGGGCGTGTCAAAATCCGGTTGGCCCACCGTAAACCGGATCACTTCAGGACCCGGCGGCGCAAGAAACGAAGCAAATCCAGAACCGACCAAGTCGAGGACAGGGTTAAGCTTGGGCACGGTGATCCCCTCCGAAGAATACAACAACGCAGTCGGGTTTGGCTATCAATGCTCCTTTGCCTTGCGAGGCCATGCGTTGATTTTTGGAGCACGGACGGAGATTCGAACTCCGGTCTCAGGATCTGCAGTCCCGCTCATAACCGCTCTGACATCCGTGCGTTAACCACGGCGAGCGACCGGTCCTATTTCAACGCGCTTCAACGGTTGAAGTCAAGCCCGTGGGGCTGATTTTTATCCATGCCCGAACTCCTTTGACCATGGACGAGTCGGGGCGTGCACCGCAACCTCGTGCTTTTTTCGACCTCCAAGACGACACAGCGCCAGAGGCAAACCCTGCGTCCGCACCAGAGGGCGTGTTGTTGGGTTGGTTGGATCCGACACCGCCTGCCACCGACCAAGCCGCACCGGATGGTGCAGGTGTCCCTCCCCAGGGTTCGGCTTTCTTCACCGGCGAGGTGGCTGCCATGTCAGGGGGCGCACTCCCCTTTGACCCGGTCGCCGTCAAGGAGCGGCCCCGCTGGGGTCGCTTTTTTCTGGGCATGTTCGGTCCGTGGCTCGCCGTCTTCCTGATGACACTTGCTACCGGGTTTTCCAGCACAAACTGGGACGATTTTTCAGCCTATGAAACCCTTGACGGGTCAGGCGACAGCAACGGCACCGTAACCCTCCAGCTTTCACCACCTTCTGCTATGCATCAAGTGGATTTCTACTACTATGATTGGGAAGAAAGGGTGGAGGTTTCCATGTATTATTCGCCGTACTACGGGGACGAAGGTGCGGCTACGATGCCTGTACGAAACAGCGATTGGGACGAGATCGGTACATACGACACGCAAACCGGGGTGCTCTCGTTTACGCACCCCCATTTCGTGAATTCAACCGTCACAACGTTCGATGTTGGATATTACGACCAAGCAGGCTACGATGATGCGAACGACGGGGGAGAGGTGTTAGCGTTCATGGGCACGTGTTGTTTACCGCTTGCTTACATCGGTGGTACAATCGCTGCGTTTGTTCGAGGCGAGAAGCACCTCGCTTGGGGATTGGTGTCGGCCATTCCCGCTGGTTTGGTGATGGTGCCCGTGTTGTTCGTGGGCGCACTCATGCTCTGGGGGTTCTAAGCATGGACGACCAAGGGCGGGTGCACGCGTCATCCGGCAACCCGCCCGAAGGGTATTTTGACACCCGGTACGCCGTGCTGCGCCAACCTCTCGGCATGGCACGCGGCAGCGAACGGTTGGGTGACGACAACAACGCAGAACACGCTTGGGTGGAGGTCGACGGCCGAGTGGTGGCGGTGGGTCGTGCCCACGTGATCCCGGTCGGCTCGGACGGTTCGGGCGCCGATCATGAGGGCCAAGGAGCCGTCCGCATTCCTCCGTTCGGACCGCTCGAGGACGGTACGGCGCTTCGACCTGCCTTTCAAATTCGCCAAATGGGCACGCTTCCCTCGCACCAGCGTCGCGGACACGCTGCAACGGTGCTTGCAGTACTTGAACAGCGGATGGTGGCGCTTCACGACGCGAAAACCGGGTTGCTGCAGGCGCGTGAGGTTGCTTTGGATTTTTACCGAGCCCAGGGCTGGACCGAGATTGATGAACCGTACGACATTCCCGGCATTGGGCCCCACCGTTCGATGATCAAAATCTTCTGAACGTTTCAATGGTTTATATTCACTCAAGCAATCGTTCTTCCAGAAAACGTTCCTGTTTGTGAACTTGAACGGATGATAAACGAGTAAATGACGACAACAAAGGTGGATTTGCTCCCGAAAAGAGGGGACAAAGATGAGATCAATGCAACACAATCAAACGAAACAACAAAACCGGACGGCGACCCAAACGAGAAACATGAAAGGTTCTCGTTTGAAGGGAACGGGAAAAAAAGCCGAAGAAGTGCATGACATTTTTCTCGGTTCGCGTTATCAACGACCGTCCGATAAACATCGAGCGTTGAAGGTTGAACGAATGCTTGAGGCGTTCAAAACCCTTGCCAACGAAGCGCCGGATGTCTTTGACTCCATTGCCCCAGAAATGCTTCAACGAAGCATCTGGTCATGGAGGGGGGCTGACCCCTTGCTGTCAAAGAAATTCAACAATTGGGTTCTCAGTGATTACCAGTTCTCGTCGTTCAGCGACATCCTCCCCAAGCACGAACCGGCCAACCCCGTTGCCCAGGTCCCTCGCGTTGACCCAGCCCAACTCGAAGCCGCTCATCGGGCCTTTCTCGATGCGTTGTCGAACCGGTTTTACGGTGATTCTCACCGATGGGACGCTTCAACCCGTGATCAGTTCATCATTCTCGGAATGCTCGCCTCTGCTCGTGGTCACGGGGTGCGTCAAGGCATGATCGTTCACAGCCTCGGTTTGGAGATGAGTGAGTCCGGGGTTCGAGGTTCAAACACCGTGAGGGCCGCGAAAATTGCACTTACTCGCCTCGCCAAACCGCTCGGTCTGCAGCTGTTTGCACCTGCTTCGGGTCACGGAGGCGAGCGCATCCATGCTTTCGATGATTCAGAACTCGCCGAGGTCGTTCACCGTTTCATTCAGCACCATGACGCTCGCATGCTGTTGCCAGCAACGGTGTTAACGTCCCCTTCGGACGCGTGAACGGCGAACAGGCCGTCGCGCTCTTCATATAGGGTGGGGCCTTTGATGCACCCAGAGGGAACACTGGGTTCCCTATGAACGACCCGTGAAACACGATGACTGCGGAGGAACTGACCACACCAACACACGAAGAGATCAACGAAACCCAAGCCGGGTCTTCGCTTGCGTTCATGTCAACGCAAGTATCGCTCTTCGTGTCACCGTTGGACAAAACCAATCAGCCCTGCGTAGCCTTCTCCCAAATGCCGTTGCCCACCATGTGCGCCTCGTCGTTGGATAGAGAGAACAGCGGGTTCTCTGTGTAACAACAACCCAAAACAAAAGGAAGTGAAAAAACATGAAAACGAAAATGATGAGCGTGCTTTTGGCTTTGTTCCTCGCCCTGTCCGCCGTTTCGGCAGCATCGGGTGACGGTTCCGACCCCCTCGACCCCTCAGACGGCGGCGCCGACTGGGACGGCGATGGTTTGACCAACGCTGAGGAGCAATCCCAAGGCACCAACATGAACAACGCAGACAGTGACGGTGACGGTCTCCCAGACGGCTGGGAAGTTTCGAACGGCTTGAACCCAACCAACGGCGGTGACGGCAACGCGGACCCCGACGGCGATGGCTTGACCAACGCTCAGGAGTTCGCTAAGGGTACCAACCCCAACAACGCTGACACCGACGGTGATGGCAAGTCCGACGCAACCGACCAGTTCCCCAACGACCCCAACGACGGTGAGTACTCCGACTCCGACGGTGACGGCATCCCTGACGCTTACGATCCTGATTTCCAGGAATCGGACGCTGGCGCAGGTAACGGCGGCACCGAAGGCGGTGGCGAGTCCGACGCTGGCGGTCAGGGCGAAGGTCAGGGCCAAGGTCAGGGCCAAGGTCAGGGCCAAGGTCAAGGCCAAGGTCA
>WTJK01000024.1 GCA_011524855.1 Methanobacteriota archaeon
TCGTGCAGCCGTTCTTTCAACCACGTGGACCGGTCCTCTGGAACAGCCATGCCGAGTTCAAACCAACGGTTCAGGTGTTCGAGGGTACGTTGAGCGCCGAAGACGTCCTTGCTCGCTCCCACCGAGGTTGAAATCACGCAAGAGGTGTTCACCCCAAACAACGGGCCCATTGAGGCGAGCAGGGCGGCAACACCGTATGCGCCACCGGTGGGTTCGTCACGTCGGACGTCCACGCCCTTTTGCTCCAACTCAAACCTCACGTCCGGGTCGCTGGCGACGAGGAAGGTCTCTTTTCTGGATGCCTCGTCGAGCATGCCGGCGAGGACCAACACGTCCTCAACGGCGTGTTCTCGGAAAAAATGCATGATGTCCCGTGCCGTTTGGGATTGCTGACTGGGCTCGTTGGGTTGAGCCGACCCTGTGAGGGTGAGCAACACGGTCCCGTTGGAGGTGGTCGATGCGTGCAAGGTGAGGTGGGGCGGTGTCAGCAAACCTCGTTCGTCCAATGCAGCAATGGGTGGCATGCCTGGGGGATAGAGACGGGCCAGTTCTTCGGTCGGATGCAATTCCCGGACGGCCTCTACCGCCGTTTTCCCAACGTTACCAACACCGGGAAGGGCAACGAGCATCATTCGATGGGGTGGGAGGCCTTTGAGGTCGTTGCTCCAGTTGATGTGAACGGCCATGAATTTGGTAGCCTGTTGAATCGCGCTATAATGTTTGACATGAACCGAAGGCCCGAGGGAAGGCTTGCAAGGTCGCCGGGGTCGAGCCGTGCTCACTCTTCCTCAAGTTGGGCTTCCATGGCTTTGGCGGATGGAAGGGTTGGCAAACCTTGGGGCCACTCACGTGCTTCGACGTGGTTCATCTTCCTGCGCAGCCCGGCTCGATGGTCTTCGGGTGACCATTTCAAGGGCGCTGCGGCCTGTGCGTCCCCGCCGCAACTCGAGCACGTGCGTTGAAGGCCAAAGGCGCCACAGGACAGGCATTGCTGGAGGCGCTGTTTGGCCATGGGGTTCACTCTCGCTGTGCGGTGGCCTCGCCACCCGCATCGATCATGTGCTGCGTGACAGCGGATGTGGCTTGTTCCCACATGGTTTCAGCGACTTTGAAATCCGGCGCCCTCAGTTCAATACGATAGTTTGGGGCACCGTCATAGAAGCACTTCACGTCGATTTCGGCGGCTTCGTCCGTCAGCGCCTCCGCCTGTTCCAAAGCCTCCTGAATAACCTTCACGCCCGACACATCGTTGATGCTGAGTGTAAGGGTTCCTCGCACTTCCACGAAAGGTGGGATGATGTTCTCAACGGCGATTTCAATGAACGGTGCGAGCCAGTCACCCTCAAAGCCGGCTTCTGCCATGGCGTCATCCTGCATGGCTGCTTCCTCAAACGCCGTGTAAAGCGTGCCGAAGGCTTCGCTGAGGGCGAGGGCACGGGAAGCGATCTCGTCTTCCGCCCAACCGACTTTTTCCCCGAGAACCTTGAGGAGCTGATGGGCGCGTTGTTCGTTCTTCCATTCCTGTAAACGATCACGGCGCCGCTCTTCGGAGACCGCCTTCAGCGACAACTCGAGCGATGTACCGTCCTTCCGTGTTCGCATCACTTTCCCGATGACGCGCTGGCCTTCCCGAACGTGAGCGCGGATGTTTTTCACCCAGCCACTGGCGATTTCCCCGATGAAAATGAATCCCTCAATCGAGGGATACTCGTCAAGGGTGGCATACGCACCGTTTTGCTTGACGTTGGTGATGGAGGCAACCACCAACTCGCCTTCCTCAGGCGGTGCGACGTTGGTGTTCTTCATGGAGGCTCAGCCTCCTCATTCCAGGGTTTCGACGATCGTGCAACCGACGAGGTCAGCCTTGCCGCCGGCTGGCTTGGTCAGGACAGCGCTGCACACATCGCAGGAGATAGCGGTGGTGGCACGGGAGAAGACGGTTGATTCGTTACCGCAATCACGGCAGGAGACTTTCAGAAAATTGCTTGCCATTTGGTCCACCTCACTTGTCCACCAATTCAAACTTCTTTGCACGCTTGCAGGGGGCGTAATGGGCCTTGCCGGTCTCGGTGCATCGGTAGAGAATGTTGACGCGCTTCGTGGGCTTTTCGCGACCATCGGGTTTTGGACGTGGGAAACCACGGTACCCCGCCATGACCCGACGGAAACGGCGCTGACCCCAGCGAAGTTCGGAGGCGCGGCGCTTCTTGACGCGCTCCACGGTGTGCATGGTGTGCTTGCCCGCAGAGGGGCTGTATCGCTTGACTTGACGGGGACGCTTCACCATGTGAACACCTCAGCGTTCACCCCACATGGGTCGGGTATTTATGCTCTCCGTCGTGCATATCGGCCTGAAAGAAGCCACTGCGTGCCCCTCATCAAAATGGACTATAAGGCCGTCACCCTTGCACGATGCATGGAAGAGCAGTCGCTCGCGCTCTTCTTTTTCTGGCTCCCTGGTGTGGCGATTGTCGCAGGACTGATCCTCGCCCTGCTTTCGAAAACCGGTTCGGTCCGGCGAGTTGCTGCGATGGTTACTGGAGCTTCCTTGTTGTTGGTGTTGTCGACGCCTTGGACCGTCCCCTCATCACCATCCAGTGCCTTTGGTCATTTCATTGGCAGCGTGTTGGGCCCGTGTGTGCTGCTCGGTGTCGGCCTGCACAACGTCGGTTTCTCGGGCAACGTGCCTGTCGGTCGGTTGTCGAACAACGACCGAAACGCCGGCATCGCCATGCTCGTTCTCGGTGGAGGATGGCTGCTCGCCATGCATTGGGGGCCGCTGACGCCAACGTACCCTTCCCAGGTCAACGGGTACTGGCTTGTGTTTTGGTCGACGGTGGTGCTGGTCACGCCCGGGGTTGGAGCCGGCTTGTTGGTGCTGGTTCGTACCTACGGTGACGAGCGACATGCAGAGCAACGGATGCTTGGTATGCTGGCGTTGACCTTGCTCTTGGTCGGTCTGGCGGGGCTCACCGTTGACGGGCCAACGCTGTCGTCATCGGCGTTTGCTGATGCGATGTGGCTGGCGGCAGCAGATGTGTTTGGTATGGTGGTCGGTTTGGGCGCTGCCATGGTGGTGTTGGCGCTCGTCCTCGTGGTGTACGAACGTCAAATGACCCCTCCCCCCGTCGCTCAGGGGCCATCAGAACATGACCTTGAACGCGTCACCACCATCCTGCAATCGAACCTGTCTGGGGGGGAGTCGGACCGTGGCTGATCGTTCCTCTGGCGGGTTGCTGCGGTTGGCCCTCGCGGTTGGGGTCCCCTCAGCGCTGCTCCTTGCTGTGGCCTCAACAACAACAGCGGGTGCCAGCGACGGCATGCTGGTCCGCTTCGTGAACGCAGCGTTGACGTCGTTCACCTTGGCTTCGTTTATCCTCATGGTGCTCTTGATGGTGTACGGTGATCGACGGAAGCGCCCGATTGCCCCCCTGGCGGGCATGTTGGCCGCAGGTCTGGTGGGTGCGGGTGTGACGGCCTTTTTCCTGAGCCAAGGCGATCTGCTCATGGAAGCCAACGGTTCCGTTCGGGCTCAAATGTTGTCCAACACCATCCGTTTTTCCACCAGCCTGCTGGCCTTGATGCTGACCGGTGTGCTCACGTTCGGTGTGCTCCTCGCCACCGTGATGCACCGTGGGCGGGCACCGCTTTCGTTTGAGGAAGAGTGAAGAAACAGGTCCCGAAAACCTGCCGTTGATTTCATAAGGGGGAGGTCGGTGGGCAACTCGTTCGGGTGAGGCTATGTCGAAGGGTACACCGTCCATGGGTCGCCGCCAAAAGACCACGCACATCCGATGCCGACGTTGCGGTCGAAATGCTTACCACAAGCAAAAGTCGGTCTGTGCCTCCTGCGGCTACGGAGAAACCGCACGCATGCGCAAATTCAACTGGTCGAAAAAGACCCACCGCCCCAAGGCTTGATTCTCTCCACAACGATAAGAAGGCGTCACGGCTACGTCACAGCAGGGCGAGCACATGTGCGGCATCATTGGTTTGGTTGGACGTCCTGGCGTTCATGTGAACCAACTGTTGTACGACGGACTCACCGTGCTTCAGCATCGAGGGCAGGACGCCGCCGGTATCCTCACCGACATGGGTGGCAACCTCCGGCTGAGGAAGTCAAACGGGTTGGTCAGCGATGTCTTCTACAAGCGTCACATGCTCAGGCTCGAAGGCAACCTCGGCATTGGCCATGTGCGCTACCCGACGGCCGGCTCGTCCTCCAGAGCAGAAGCCCAACCTTTCTACGTAAATTCGCCCTACGGCCTTGCACTGGCACACAACGGCAACCTGACCAATGCAGATGCCTTGAGGAAGGAACTCCAAGACCGTTCCATGCGTCACATCAACACCACCAGCGATTCGGAATTGCTCCTGAATGCTTTGGCGGTTGAACTCGGGCAACGTTCCAATGGCCTGACCATTCAAGGGGAAGCGCACATCAACATCGATGCCATCTTTTCCGCAGTGTCGGCGGTTCATGAGCGAGTGACCGGAGGCTACGCTTGCGTCGCTGTGATCGCAGGTTACGGCTTGCTCGCCTTCCGCGATCCTCACGGCATTCGTCCGCTGATCTTCGGTTCCCGAACCGTTGATGGCGAGAAAGAATACATCGTTGCCAGCGAATCCGTGGCGATTTCTGCACTTGGTTTTGAGGTCGAACGGGACGTACAACCAGGAGAAGCGCTGTTCATCAGCACCACGGGGCATTTCTTCCAACGTTCCTGTGCCCAACCGGTTGACCACACGCCCTGTGTGTTCGAACACGTGTATTTCGCCCGCCCAGATTCGGTGATCGACGGTATTTCGGTGTACCAAGCGCGTTTGAACCAAGGGGATCGTCTGGCCCAGCGTATCCTTGAGGCATGGCCTGATCACGACATCGATGTGGTCATCCCTATCCCGGATTCGGGGAGGATTGCGGCCTTGCAAATGGCCGAATCCTTGGGTGTCCCTTATCGTGAAGGCTTTGTGAAGAACCGATACGTTGGTCGCACGTTCATCATGCCTGGCCAAGCCATGAGAAAGAAATCAGTTCGGCGAAAATTGAATGCCATCGAGCACGAGTTTTCGGGGAAAAACGTGCTGTTGGTCGACGATTCCATTGTGCGAGGCACGACGAGTCAACAAATCATCGAAATGGCGAGGGAAGTCGGCGCGAACAAAGTGTACTTTGCTTCAGCGGCCCCGCCTGTTCGTTTCCCGAACGTCTACGGCATTGACATGCCGACCGTGGATGAATTCATCGCCAACGGGAAATCGATTGAAGAGATCTCGACCACCATCGGGAGCGACCGCCTGTTCTATCAAACGGTGGACGATTTGCTGGAGGTCACAGGGGTGGAGAACCCTGCGATTCAAGGGTTCGATGCTTCTTGCTTCAACGGCGAATACATCACGGGTGACATCACGCCCGAGTACCTCGAAAAATTGAGCAACGCGAGGAACGACGCTGCGAAATCATCCGCACATGAGGACGATTCCGTGATTGACCTCCACAACGACGAGGAAGGTTGACGCACGCCCAGTACGAGTGCTTTTCAACCTTGATTTCACCACTTCACTCATGGTCCACACTTTCCCTGTCGGTGCGCTGGTCCGCCCCAACGCCAAGGTGCGGCAATTGGGTTCCGACGGGACCGATTCGTTGGTTTGGGTGGAAGGTCACTCCACGTGCTGTTTTGCTTCAATGGACGACAACGGTGGCGTGATCGAGCCGATCATCGTCGCTCACGGCCATCGCGTGACGACCGTCAAACACCTTGGGAATGAGGTGGTGGTCGGTGACGAAACCCAGGGCGTGACATGGTATTCAACGAAGGGGGAAGTGCTCGCTACCTGCTCCTTGGATGCAGGTGTGTTGTTGATGGATGCATGGGGAAGTGGTGTCGCGGTCGTCGATGGATTGGGACAACTGCTCGTGGTTCAACGGGACTGCAGTGTGGAGAACCTGACCGTTCGTTTCGATCTTGAAGAGTGCACGGCGCTGCTGCCCAGCAACGACTCTCTGTATGTCATCGGTCAATCAGGACGTGTTCAGCGGCTTTTGGTTGACCGTGTGGCTTGGACCCGCTCCCCTCGAGGCCATCACGGAGAGCGAATCACGGGGTTCGGTTTGGACGCATTCGGAGGGCTCGTGCTTGCGAGGGAGGGGCATGCGTTGGTGGGAGGCGAAGAAGAACCGATCGAATTGGAGCGATGGGTGGAGGACCGTCTTGTGAGCCGCCAAGACATTGACGCCCGCCTGCTGGTCACGGCTTCCGATGGAACCCGTACCTACCTCGGGTTTGACGACGGTACGGTTCGCGAGTTCTCAGGAGAGCACATGCTGAGCGAGGTGTTGTCCACCGGGCACCCGGTGTTTTCCTTGCTCGTTCACGGGGGCCATGTGCTTGCCAGTTCGTGGTTCTATATCCATGGGGTGGACGGTGACGGTCAAGCTTGGCGACTTGAACACCAAGGCATGCCAACCCATTTGGTGCCGCTTGGTGAGGACGTCCTGGTGTTCGCCGGCGATGACCAGAACGATTACACCGCTCCAGAACCCATCGGGACCTGTCGGTTGACCGACGAGCGTCAAGAGGTGGACCCGACCGAATTGTCCTCGTGGTTTGAGGCCGATGGTCCCTCGAAACAGTTGACGGCAGAGGAGCTGTACGGTGAAGAGGACGAAGCGGTGTTGTCGTTGTTAAGTGATGACGAGCAAGCTTCGATGTCCGGGACCGATGCCGGTGAAGACGTGCTGACCGATTTGTTGGCCGATCTCGCTGCTGATGAGGCGCCTTCACCTGCAACCGAGCCTGTCGTTGTGCCGGAGGAGGGGATGCTCATGCCTGCCCTTGACGGCACGTTGGATGCTGCAGACCCGGGCGACGTGGACCTCCTTGCGACCTTGTCGGCTGTGCACGAAACGGTTGAGGCGCCACGGGCCAACGCAGGCGATGACCGCACGGTCGAGGCCGATGAGGACGGCACGGCGAAGGTGCTGTTGGACGGCCGAGGAACACACGACCCGCACGGTCTCGTCACGGCTTGGTCGTGGCTGGACGCCAAAGAACGGGAATTGGCAACCACCGCTCAGGTTGAACTCCGGTTGCCCATTGGTGTGTTTGCGTTTGACTTGCGCGTGCTTGACGCCAACGGCATCTGGACCACGGACCGGGTGACGGTTCGGGTTGAAACTGGCTCAACCTCATGAAGGAGCACCCCATCCCGGGGGTATGGCGCTGAGTGAGCCTTGGATCGAGCATTTTTTTGTTGGCCCACTCCAGATGCGATGTTCGGTGGTCACCGATCGGTCCACCGGTGACACGGTGATTGTTGACGGTGGCGATGAACCCCAACGCCTGATCGATTGGATCGATGGGTTCCAAGGACGAGGTCCGGATTGGTCCACCGGTCCGGCTTCCGCAGACGAAGCGGGGGGTCTTCCCGCTCGTCGCGTGACCGCTCTCATCAACACGCACGCTCACTTTGACCACAGCGGTTTCATTCCGGTGTTACGCGATCACTACAACGTGCCTTGGTACCTTCACCCTGACGACACCTACCTCCAAACGCTGGCACAACGCTCCGGCCTTCGATACGGTCTTTCTCTTCCAGAACCTGCCGTGGCTGACCATGAATTGATTCCCGATTCGACCATGGCGTTCGGAAGCGTACCCGTTCGCGTGCTTCACACGCCAGGGCACACGCTCGGCGGTTGCTGCTTGCTCGTGGAAGTTGATGACGGGCCGGATCATGTCTTTGTTGGCGACACCCTCTTTGCAGGTTCGGTTGGTCGGACCGACATCGCCGATTCAGGAGGCGATTTTGATCTGCTCGCCGCTTCCATCCACGGTCAACTGTGGCCGCTCCCGCTTGACACCGTGGTGCATCCCGGCCATGGCCCCCTCACCACCATCGGGCATGAGCGAGCCACCAACCCCTTTGTGGGCGATGCTGCAGGAAAGGGCGTGTACGGGTTTGGCAAGTACGCCTGATCACGCCATCATGGATGCCAGCTTGGCTTGCAGCACGGGAAGCGCTTCTTCCCAGGTCGCAACGATGCCGTAGTCGGCGTGCTGGAAGATGGGCGCATCGGCGTCTTTGTTGATGGCGACGATGTACTTCGAGGAACGCATGCCAGCGAGGTGTTGGATGGCTCCAGAAATGCCCACGGCGATGTACAGGTTTGGGTTCACGGTCTTGCCCGTCTGCCCGACCTGCATGCTGTGGGGGATGGCCTCCCAGGTGTCCACGGCAGCTCGGGAGGCTCCTACGGCGGCACCGATGGTATCGGCAAGCGCCTCGAGATGGGTGAAGTTGTCAGGCGATCCCATGCCTCGGCCGCCCGAGACGATGATGTTGGCTTCGGCAACGTCCAGTCGCTCGGAGGCTCGTGCCATGAACTCCTGAACAGACGTGGCGATGTCACCGGAGGTGTCCACCACGCTCACAGCATCTGCACCGCCACTGGCAGCAGGGAAGATGTTTGAGCGGACGGAGACGACCACGTTCCCACCAATGGCAACGGTTTGCATGGCTTTGCCGGAGTACAAGGGCGACGTGATGTTGGTGCCGTCGATGGCGACGGCGTCCTGCACCACGGAGAGGGAGCGACGTGCTGCCAAGCGAGCGGCGAGGTCTTTGGATTGGGGTGAGGCACCGGTGACGATGATGCCTTGAGGCGCGACTGCGTCAATCGCAGCTGCCCAACCGGCGGCGTCGTAGTTTTGGAAGGCGTCGGATTTGGCAGCGATGACGGCTGCGCCGCCGAGGCCGAGCGCACCGTCGGCGACGGCAGCGTCCGTGCACGGCACGACGATCGTGGGTGCGTTGCCGAGCTGGGCTGCGGCGCTCACCAGTTCTGCGGTGGAGGGGTGGACGGCGTTGTTGTGGAGTTCTGCAATTACAATGGTATCTGTCATCTGGTTCACCTCAAATCACGTTGGCCTCGTCACGGAGGAGTTGGGCAACTTCGGCAGCGGCAGCACCGCCTTCGTAGGACTTTCCAGCGGGTTTTGCGGGTGGGAGCGCGTGGGCCACCACCGTCACCGTTGGAGCAGGTGCGTCGAAGGTGTGCACCTCCACGCTGGCCTTTTTGGCCTGCATGATGCCTTTCACGTTGGGCTTGCGGACCTTGAAATCACCTTTGTCACAGGAAACGACGGCCGGGGTCGGGACCGTGAGTTTCACCTGACCGCCCTGTGCAGGGGCCATGACGGAGAAGCCACCGTCAAACGAAGCGCCAATGATGTTGGAGACGGAAGCCCAACCAAGGCGTTCGGCCAAACCAGGGCCGGTTGAGCCTGCGCCGGTATCAGCCGCCGACTTGCCACAGTACACCACGTCAGCACCGAGGGTTTGCACGGCTTGGGCAATCACCGCCTGCAGGCCGTTGGAGTCGAGTGCGTCGGTGTTGTCAATGCGGACGATGCGGTCGGCGCCAATGGCTTTGGCGTCCTTCAGGATTTTGTCAGCTGCGGGACCCCCAACGGTCAAGGCCGTGACTTCTCCGCCTGCGGCTTCTTTGTGACGCAGGGCCGTTTCGATGGCGAATTCGTCGTATGGACTCATGACCATTTTGACGGCAGCAAGGTCCACTCGGTCGCCGTTCACGACAATCTTGGCGTTGGTATCGGGCACTTGTTTGACCAGGACGAGGAAGTGTGGCATGGGCATGGACTCCTAAGGCAAGCCGTACCACCGAGGTTCAATTCATGAACCTTGTCACCTCCCCGTATGCGCCGTTGATTTTGGTCGTTGCCGGGGTTATCTTCATGAACCGTCTCGTCAGCGGGGAAACTCCATGTTTGGCGAAGAAGGGATTGATTTGAGTGAGGAAGACAAGGCGCTGCTCTCGGCATGGCGGGAACTGATCGAACGCCGGTATTACAAGGACATTGAATCCCTGCTTGCCTACCGAGATGAAGTGTTTGGGTTTGACGTGCAACACCACGATTTGGCCTCCAACGACATCCTTCGAAGCGCCTTTCATGAACAGCCGGTTCATTGCCTTGAGCTTGGGAACACCGTGTTGAAGGAACAGTTCCAGCGTGCAGGCGTGCACATGCGAGGGGTCCTCCGCGTGGTGGGGTTGGGTGATGAGTACCGCACCACCATTGATGCGCTGCGCATGCGCAACCGGTACAAGCTCGTTTCCATCGACGTGAAAATCGTGGAGGTGAGCGATGCCTACGGTTGGCTCAAGGTGGCGGCGTACCGATGCCGTGACTGCAAGGACGAGCAGACCATCGTCCAGCGAAGGGCTCGAGAACGAGAAAGCCCGCATTTCTGCATGGCGTGCATCCGCAAAGCGCAGGAATCGGACGATGAAAACCAAGTTCCCGTCAGCCTGCTCGCACGACGTCCGAACTTTGCGCTCGTCACGGAGGATTGCTTCTACGAGGACGCTCAGAGTCTTCGAGTGCGGCAAGTGGTGTACGACGACGAAGGGCATGTCCTCAACGATGCTGCACCGGAGTCGCTGGAGGCGGTGGTTGCTGACGAGATGGTGGGACGTTTGACCCCCTCAACCTACTATCGCCTGAACGCTGTGGTGAAACTTGAGCCCCTACGGGACAGAACGTTTGCGAAAGACACCCGCCGGGTGCTCTCCCTCGAGGTCATCAGCGCCGAGGAGCTGGCACTTTTCCCAGCGTGATCACGACGACAGCGCATGCACCGCATCAAGGCGCTCTGGATGCGCTGCAAAGTGGGCTTCCACGCGCTCAAGCCCCCTGGCCAATCCGTCGGCTACACCGTATTTCGCATCCAAGGGGTGGAGCGTGCCGTCCATCACGGCGGCACGAAACGCCTCGATGTCGGTCCAAGTGGAGGGTTCGCCAAATCTTGGGTCAGGCGTCACCACAATTTCACCAAACTCGGCAAGCACGATGTGCTCGGCCAGTTCATACACCGGCGAGTTGGGGTCGTCGGGGGCGATGTAGGCCTTGCGCATCTTCTTTCGTATTTGTTCGTGGGTATCATGCAGCAGCAAGGCCCCTCCAGGGTTGGATTTTGACATCTTGTGGTCGAAGGATTCCATGCGGCTGCCGGAGGCTTTCAGCGATGAGATGATGGGAGTGTGAAGGCAGGTGGCTTTCTCCCACCCTCGTTTGGAAGCGATGTCGCGCATGAACATGTGCGCCTTGCGCTGATCCATGCCGCCAATGGCCACATCGATGTTCATCTCGAAAATGTCGGCTGCCTGCATGGCAGGGTAGTAGAATTTTGAGAGGTCGTGGTCCGATGAAGCCTCATCGCGACCCATGATGGTGAACGTTTTGCGAACCATGGCAAGGGTCGCTCCTTTGGAGCACTGGAGTACACGTGCCCAATAATCTCCCGACGCCATGACCTCTGAGGCCCATTTGAACTGAAGTTCTCCGGGCCCTTCTCCCTCGGGTGGGTGGTTGAGCAGCGCACGGAAGGTGTCCTCCATGTAGCGGGCAGTGGTTTGAATGGCGTCCATGTCCCCGCCGAATTTGTCGTTGACCCAGGCGTGCCAATCAGCGAGGAACACCATCACGTTGGCTTGAGCATCGAGCATTCTGCGCAGTTGCAAGGACAACACCTTCCAGCCGATGTGTGCCTTGCCGCTGGGCTCGAACCCGACGTAGCACTGAATGACCTCGTTGCCCGATGACGATGTGCCATCGTTCAGGCACTTCACCAGGTGGTCCAGGCCCACCGCTTCCTCAACACCGCCTGCCATAAGGTGCAGGCGCTCCTTCGCTTGGTCGCTGAGCGTGTCGTAGTTCGGTGTCGCCACGATACGGTCCATGACGCTGCCTTCGGTCACGTTGACCCCTCAGAACAAGTCGTTGAGCTTCTTCACTTGCGATTCGGAAGGGGCCACACCCTCCTCGATGTTGGCTTCAAGCATGGCAATGAGTTCGTGGGCCTTCTCGATGCTCGCCTCGGGCAGGTTGGACATCATTTCCATGGACTTGTGCGCCATCTTGATGGCGGACTTGGCCTTCGCGAATTTCTTGGCTTCCTCTTTCGCTTTGTCCCCGCGTTGCTTGGCGGAGTATCCGGTGGCTTCGTCCAAGAAACCTGACCAACGCTTACGGGATTCCATGGCCTGCTCTCGGCCACCTTTCCCGTCAAGGAAGGCTGCGAGCGCTTCACCTTTCATTTGCTCAACATCCACGGCGAGTTTTCCTTGCTCGTTGAACGAGCCCGACACCGAGGTCAAGATGCCGAATTCAGCCGTGAACCGTCCTTGTTCGTCCACGTTGACGTTCTCGAAGTAGCGTGTGGCGAGCACGGCCAAACCGGCGTTGCCACCCATGCTTTTCACCAGACCTCGCTTCACGGCGAATTGTTCCATGGCATCGGCATCGGCCCCCGGCACATAAGATGAACCCCACGCACCGGTCAACCTGCCGTGGTTGGAACATGTTATCATGGGGCGTCCCTCACCGATGTTCATGCGTCACCGTTCCAAGGTGTGGTGGTGCTTGGCGCTCCTGCTCCTGCCGCTGGCTCAGGCCGAATTGGTTACCCGAATTACCCTCACCGATGCCGGTGTCCTTGACGAAACGGACCTCGGAATCCTTGGGGGTGCGGTCTCGCCTGACGGTGAGGTGGTGCTCCTGCACGGCGTTGAGGGCTACGTGCACTTGATCTCGGCCGAAAGGGCCGAAGACCGCACCGACGACGTCGACCTCTCAACGGGCCGTTCATCGGACGTCAACGACGCTGCTTGGCATCCACGCGGCAACACGGCGCTGTTGGTGGGGGATGGGGGCTTGGCCATGCGGTACGACACGTACGACCACAGCATCACCAACGTCAACGGCACCTTTGCGGTCATTGGACAAACCCTCACCTCCGTCGTTTGGCGGCCGTCCGGTGATTTCGCATACGTTGCAGCCGACGACGGTTCGGTGTGGAAGTTTGCCGAGCACACGGGCTTTGAACGATTGAACAACACAGGGACGAGCAGCGTGACAGATTTGGCGTGCCATCGCAACCACAACATTTGCTTCATCGGCACGGTGGGTGATGGGTTGGCCGTCATCGACCAGGGGCACGCCGTTCGATGGATGGCACAATCGGCCTCGGAAACATGGGTGGGCCTCGATTGCGTGGACCCCAACTTGAACGAATGCACCGCCTACGCCAGCGGGCTCCGAAGCAAGGTCATCAACGTCAACCTCCTTGAGCCGGGTCAATCCACGGTTGGTAGCACGTTCTTTGTCGACCTCTTGGAAGGTGAACAAACGGGTGTTTCCCCCGGTCATGACCGGTCATCCCTGGTTCATGTTGCACCGTTGGGGTTGGTGCGCTATGAGCCCCTTTCCAACAGCGTGTTCACCGTTTTGGTGCCGGAAGATGCGGTTGAATTTGACGCCACCATTGCTGGCCGAGCCATGGCCGTGGTCTGGGAAAACGAAGAGCACGAAGGCTTCTTCATCACGGAATACGGTAACGTGGTGGCCTTTTCGCCGGCCACCGAAGAAGTGGATTCCAGTATTCTGACCGTTTTGGTGCTTGGCGCCGTCGCCGTCTCGGTGCCAGGTGTGTTGCTCGGTCTTGTCTACATGAACAGTCCGTGGCTTCAGCGGAAGTACAAGGCACTCCGGTTTGGAAAGAAAGGCCGATGAGGAATGAACACCCAAAGGGGTATGTTGATGAATCTCGGGCGTGGCCCTTGACGTGAGGGGTATCCATGGAGCCGTTTGAGGGATTGGATTTCTACGATGTCGAGAGCTTGTTGACCGAAGAGGAAATCATGGTCCGCGACATGGTCCGTGAATGGGTCGACGAAGCGGTTCTCCCGAAGATTGAACAGGCCTGCGAAGAAGGCGTCTTCTACGACGAATGGCGTGTCGCCCTCGGCGAAATGGGCGTTCTCGGGGCCCCCCTCAAGGGCTATGGGTGCCCCGGTCTCTCTTACGTGGCTTACGGGCTCATTTGCCAGGAACTTGAACGCGGCGACAGCGGTCTTCGTTCGTTTGCCTCCGTCCAAGGGTCCCTCGCCATGTACCCCATCTGGGATTTCGGTAGCGAGGAGCAGAAGGAAAAGTACCTCCCGAAGATGGCTTCAGGTGAATGGGTCGGTTGCTTCGGGTTAACCGAACCCGATTACGGATCCAATCCAGGTGACATGGTCACGAAAGCCGAGGACAAAGGCGACCATTACCTTCTCAACGGAGCAAAAATGTGGATCACAAACGGTTCCCTGGCGCAGGTGGCCGTGGTGTGGGCCAAACTGGACGGTGTGATTCGTGGCTTCATCGTGGAACAAGGCGATGAGGGATTCTCTGCCCCCGAAATGAAGGGCAAGCACTCGTTGAAAGCCAGCGTTACCAGCGAACTGGTCTTCCAAGACTGCAAGATTCCCAAAGACCGCATCCTTCCCGGCGTGAAAGGCCTCCGTGGGCCGTTTTCGTGCTTGAACAACGCCCGTTACGGCATCTCCTGGGGCGCTTTGGGTTCGGCAATGGCTTGCTTCCACAGCGCCAAGACGTATGCGCTCTCGAGAATTCAGTTTGACCATCCCATCGCCTCGTACCAGCTGGTGCAAAACAAACTGGCATGGATGCTCCGTGAAATCACCAAGGGACAGCTTCTGGCCTACCACTTGGGTCGAAAGAAAGACGACGGAACGTGGTTCAACGAACAAATTTCCCTGGCCAAGATGAACAACGTGGACATTGCACTTGAGATCGCCCGTGTCGCTCGCGACATCCACGGTGCCAACGGCATCCTTGACGAGTACCCTGTGATGCGACACATGGCCAACTTGGAGTCCGTCAAAACGTACGAGGGCACCCATGACATTCACAACTTGATCCTGGGACGATACATCACGGGCATTCAGGCCTTCACCCGAAACGCCTGACCTTGCCGCGCACACAGACCCACAGTGGGTTCGTTGGTTGCTGTTGTGCAGCCCCTTGTTCACTTGCTGGTACCAAACTCTCGTTGGAAAACAGGCCACTAAGTACCGGTTTTGCCACAAATCCCCTGTGATTGAGCGGTCACTCCACGCGCTACGGGCCTCATCGAAGTCCATGTTGTTCATTGGCGGTCTGGCGACGGCATCAGCGGGTCTCATGACCTTGGGACTGGGCATGGACACGCCGTGGGCGCCTTGGGAGGGTGAGGATACCGTCATGTTCCCTGCGGTTTGGTTCACGCTGGCAAGCTTTCTCGCCACGTTGGCTGCCTGTGCTGCCGGTGTGGTTCTTCACACGATGATCGGTCTTGTCACCTCACAAGCCGACCGTTGGTGGTGGGGTTGCGGGACCGTGTTTCTGTTCCTCTATGGCGTGTATTCTTTGGGTTCGGGAACCCCTGAAGCCGCCCTCATGCTCAACGTGCTGCATGTCATCGTCGGGGTCCCCGCGTTGATTCTGCTCCCTCAATCGATCAACAACCACCGTCTTCCGTTGGTCTCACCGTTGCGATAAGCAGCAAGGTGCTTGGTGACCACGCTGGTTCGATGGACAGAAGGAACCTTCTTTTCGTTGTTCGTTGACGGTCTTCCATGCGCCCGTTTATCACGGTTGAACAACGCGCAGCCGAGATGCTTGCCTTCTACGAAACGGTGTTCCCCAGCTTTGATTTGATTTCAAAACAATACCATGCTGAACCTCATCAAGCATCCATCATGTTGGCAGTGTTTTCCGTTCGGGGTCAGGAGGTCATGGTGAGCGACAGTTTTGTGACGCACGATTGGGGCATCACGCCAGGAATTTCATTCTTTCTTGACATGGACAACGTGGACCAACTGGATGCACTTGCCCATCAATTGCAGGAAGATGGCCGAGTCCACATGCCGCCGAACGATTACGGGTTCTCTGCTCGATTTGCATGGGTTGAGGACCGGTTTGGCGTGAACTGGCAACTGAACCTTCAGTCCAGTGCTCAGTGATGCCTTCGGTTGAGCAGGCGAGCCGAATCAGACCGACGGAAGCAAGCCGACCTTCGCCAGTGCACCCCACACGGGGTCAAGGAACCCGGGCAGGAAGCGGTGTCGGAGATAGACGGTGGCGGCCAAGGAGATTTTCTGGGCCTTGTTGAGTTTGACACGGGTGGTGAACACGTCGCCCTGCTGCTTCTCGATCTGTTTCAGGATCTTGTCGTAGAACGCAATCATCGCCGCAGGGGAATACCTCGACCGGCGTGGAAGGAGAGGCAACAACTGTCGGGCTTCATCGAGGTAGGTCCGTGCTCGGGCGGCGTACTGACGGCAGTAGGGCTCCCAATGTTTGTTCAGCACAATGCGGCCGTTAAGTTCAGCTTCCGTCATCTCGTTCTTTTCCAACTCATCCAAGGGCAGGTACACGCGGTCCCGTTGAATGTCTTCGCCAACGTCGCGAAGCACGTTGGTGAGTTGCATGAAGATGCCCCAGGATTCAGCGAACTTCTTTGCTCTTGGGTCGTCGTATCCGTACACTTCGATGCACATCAATCCCACCACGGAGGCGACGCGGTAGCAGTACACGTACAGCTCGTCAAACGTTCGGTAGCGGTTGTTGTAGAGGTCATCTTCCATGCCGGAAATGAGGTCATCAAAGACGTCCCGGGGGATGCCGTAGCGGTTGATGGTGTCACCCAAGGCGAGGAACACGGGGTCGGTGGAGTGCACATCGGTGTAGCAGGTGGACAGCTTCTTGCGGAAGAAGAAGAGTTGAGTGATCTTGTTGAGGTAGGCTTCCTCATCAAGGATGGTGCCTTGGTTTTGGAGGCTTTCGAGTTGTTCACGGTACGCAACAGCCTCAGGGTCAACTTCGCCGGCGCCGCCGGGGAACCGGTCGGCCCAGTCGCCGTCTGCAATGTCGTCTGCACGGCGACAGAAGGCGTAGATCGCGCACATGGCCAAGCGTTGGTCGTCGGGTAGATACTTGAACGAGTGGTAGAAGTTGCCCGCTTCTCGCTTTGTCAACTCCTCGCAGTAGCGGTAGGCGAGTTTGAACAATTCAGCCGGGGGCTGCTCGGACCAGATGGGTGCGTCGAGATGGGCGAACGGGTCGGCCAGCTCGTTTTTGTCCGTGACGATGCCAATGAACGATGCCCCCTCTCGAAGGGCTTCCATGGCGGTCAGGCTCACCGCTTTCACGGCGTCACGGGCCAAGGTCACACCGGCTCGGAGGCGTTCCACCGTGCTCGGTGCAGCAGTGTTGGCTTCATCCGTGCGGCTCGAAGCGTTCCCCTTCAGGGGAAAGAGCAAATCGAGCGGTTTGCGGCGTTCCAGCATCCAGACCACTTCGCCCTCACTTCGCTTGTTTAAGAGACCTCCTCTTGAGAGTGCGTACATACGAGGTGGGATGTGGCCTTGAACAGGGGGGTGCCAGGTTCATCTTTCGGGTTTGCGTCACGCACTATAGAGTGGTGGACTTGTCTCGATTCTTTTCGAGCAGGCGACGCACGCCACCGGGGATGATGAGGGCGCGCAGCAACCGGCGAGCATAAGTTTTCATTTCGTCTCGCGTGACTTTGATGCGTTCGTCAGAATTGAGGATGTTGCCTTCCCGCAGCAAGGTGACGGTGCGTTGCCCGACCAAGACAGGGAGGAGGCACGATGCCTTGAGCCGGAACTGCGTCTCGGGGATCATGTGGATGTAAGCGGTTGCCGCCTTCAGGTGCTCGTTGGTGAGGTCAAGGTAGGCATCGTACACCGGTCGAAAATCTGCAAGGTTGCCGTCGTCGAGGAGGTCTTCCGGAACCAGCCCAACCTCGGCGAGCGCCGCTTTGGGGATGTAGCAGCGGCCAAACCGGAGGTCTTCAGGGATGTCTCGTAGAATGTTGATCATTTGCAGGGCCTTGCCAAAACGCACCCCCAGTTCCATGAACCTCGCTTCTTCCTCTGGGTTGAGGCTCATCAGGTGCGCCAGTGACATTTTTGTCCAAAACACACCGACGCAGCCGGCAACCCGAAAGGTGTAATCGTCCAGCTCCACGTCGTCGTTGAGGGGCGAGATGTTCCCACCTTCCTTGGCTGGACCGAAGCGTTCCAAATCCAGAATTTGTCCGCCCACAATGATGTCAAGACATTCGAGCATCCTTGCTCTGTCCTCGTGGTCGTACACCTTGAGTCCGTCCACCACAGCAGGAACATTGCGCAACAATTCTGCTTCGTGTTCGTTCGTCTGGAGTTCAGCGATGTCAGTGAAGTCAGGAAGCGCTTGCTCGTCGTTCTGGACGGCCTGGTTGTAGGCCTTCAGGCCGTCAAGCAGACGGTTGGTATCTCCGGTTTTGGTGTCCGCGATGGTGTCGGCCACCCTCGCCAGCAAGTACAGCAGACCAATCTGTCCCCGAGTTTTCTTGGGGAGGTACTTCAGCGTGGGGTAAAACGACCTTGACGTGGTCTCCAACAGTCGGTCGATGTGTTCATTGACCAGCACCGGCATGGTTCGTCCCAGTTTGGCCCAATCAACAGAAGGGGATGAAGATATGCGTGAGCGGCGCCTGACCGCCACGGAACAAGAGGATGGATGAACCGTTCATGGGCAATGCTTTAGGAAGGGTCGCTCCAATGCGACAGAGAGGGCCGAAGATGAACTGCGGGTCGTGCGGCGAACAAATTCCAACCGACAGCATGTTCTGTCCGGAATGCGGGGCACGACAGGACACCTCCGTGGCCGGCGGTTTTGCTCCACCACCTCCCTCTGCCGTGCAGCCCACGATCCCAACGTTCCCCCAACAGCAACGCACGTTCGACCCCATCTCAGGACCCGATCAGCGCGCACAACAGGAGGCCAACCTTCAGCAAATGGGTCAAGTGCCGACCGATGCCCTGCAGGGGATGGCGCAGGGGCTGCAGCAGCATCAGAATTTGCCGCCGGGGATGTATCCTTCTCAACCGCTGGGAGGCTATCCTCCTCAAGGCGTGCCGATGCAGCAGGGGATGCCGATGCAACAGGGGATGCCGATGCAACAGGGCATGCCGATACAACAAGGCATGCCACCTCAACAAGGCATGCCACCTCAACAAGGCATGCCGCCCGGAGGCATGGGGGGTCCCCGCCAAGGGTCCAATGTATCGCCCATGAACGACATCCCAACCACGGCTCGTGCGCCCCTCTCGAGCGGTGTTGTGCCCTCGGCCACCAACGTCTCGCCGATGGCGCCCGGCGGAACCCGCATCGCACACAATCCTGCGAATTCTCCCACCGATGCGATGGTGAACCGTCTTGCAGAAGCTGAGCGAGCCGTCAAAGACGAGCGACGCAGCCAGTGGTTGTCGATGAACCAGTCCTCCGCCTCGTCCGTTCTTGCCAATTTGGGCGCCGGGGGGGAGCTCCCGTCCCACCTTCGAGGCGCTGACGCCCAAGCCTCCACGGCTGCGAACATCCTGGCGGGTGGTGGGGCAGGAGGTTCCGAAAAAGCCGCTCCCAACGATGCCTTGTTGCGCCGCATCTCCGAAGTGGCTGTACGCAGGGTTGCACGAAAGCGCGGGGTCGCCGTGGATGCGCCGCAAACCAAACTCGTCGATGACCTGTTTACGGTGAACGTCACGTACATCGACGACGGTCGTGTCCTCGACACCCCAGAGGCGCTGACACAAGCCTTCCAGCAAGCCATTGAAACGGAGATGGCCCTCAAAGGCTACGACGTCGCCGTGGAGATCGTCATGTTCCGCTCCAAGGACGGAGCAACGGAAAAAATCGGTGCTGCGGACGAAGAAGAGATGTTCGCTTGTGAAATCTGTGATGGCCTGGTCAAGGAAAGCGATTCCAAGTGCCCGCACTGCGGCGCTGTCTTCGAAGAGGAAGACGAAGAGCCAGAGGCAGCACCTGCACCTTCACGCAGCGGCCCTCCAGGGCCTGGTCGATCCGGTGGCCCCCCCGGTCCGAAGAA
>WTJK01000068.1 GCA_011524855.1 Methanobacteriota archaeon
TGGGCTCGGCCGGAATTGAACCGGCGATCTTCGCCATGTGAAGGCGACGTCATAACCCCTAGACCACGAGCCCTAGGTGGTCTGCCGACCCGCCGCTTGGGTTTAAGCCAATCCCTTCTCAGCGGTGCTCGTTCAGGTGCACCAACCCGACCTCGAGGCGGTCGTGCGTCGGGTGAATTTCCACCAACATGACGGGCACGTCCAAAACCTCGGCAAGTTCTTCCGCCACGGACAAGGGGAGTTCAATGCGTTCGTGAACGGCATCGAAGTGAAGCCATCCGGGTGACACACCCAGTGCGGTTTGGAGCTCTTTCATGTCGTCATCTGCATCCGTAGGGGAGGTAGGAATGGCCCCAAACAAGATGGTGTCGTCTTCGCTCAGCACCTCGTAGGGGCGCAGTGTCGCTTGACCTCGGCGACGGAAGCGGTTGCGGAGTTGGCCTGCGTCTTTGTACTTCGCCGTGCAGAACTTGAGGTGGTAGGGCTTGTCTTGCGCTGCGTGCTTGAGCCGAAGGGCAAGTTCAGCAGAGCCCTCGGCTGCCGCCGTGATGCCGCCAGAGAGGTTGAACCCACGAACGTCCATGTTGTCCTGATTCCCGACGGTGATCTCCAACTCGTTGAGGTTCAGGAAGGTCACCGGGACGGTTTCGAGATCATCTAGCAATGCAAACAGTTGGTCTTCTTTGTCAGGTTCGCAAGGCAATTCAACCCCCACCGTGATGCCTGCGTTGGCGCAAGCTTCCATCGTTGTGCGGTACTTTTCGGTCGTGCCGTCCAGCAGGTGGAAGCGAATTTCATCCAGGCCAGCAAGCCCGAAAACGGCTGCTTGAGCGGGGTCGAAGGGGATTGAAGTGTAAGCATGGATGTGGTGATTGGCGCCGAAGGCCGTCTTCAGCTGGCGTACGGCTTCGAGGGTCTTGTCCATGTCGAGCATGGGGTCGCCACCTGTGATCCCTGTTCCAGTGGCGTTCATCGCTCGTCCCTCCTCGATGACTTCGTCCCACGTCGTACAGCGGCGTTCGTTGGCGAACATGTCGGGGGTTTCCCTGCGGTTGTCCGACAGGGGACAGTAATCGCATCCCCAATGGCATTTCCCGGTCACAAAGAGCACAAGTTTGCTGCCTTGCTGACACTGGACGCACCCCTCGGCTTCGCCATCCTCTGCGGGCAGCACCTCCGTGGCCATGGGAAGGGAGATCACGCCTCAACCCCCTGTGCTGTGTGAAGCAACCATCGATGAAACCGGCGATCGAGTGTCAATTCAGGGTGGAAGGTCAACGCCAACCTGGTTCCGTCCAGCACACCCACCACCTCGTCACCGAGGTGAACGGCAGCGGTGCAGTTCACGCCCGCAGGGTCAAACCGTGGTGCACGAATGAAGACACCCGGGTAACCATCGACATCGTGCGGTTGCGCCTGTGATTGCACCTCAAGCGGCCGATGGTCGAACCGGTCCGCCTGAACGGCATCCACCGGCTTGAATCCTGCCTCGGGTGTGACCAAATCAACGGACAGCGTTGCTTCGAAGGATTGGCGTTGACGCCCCCAAGCATTGCGCTGAACGGTGGCCTTGACGAAGGGGGGATGGGCATCGCCTGGGTTTGCGAGCAAAATGGCACCGGCGCAAGTACCCAACACCGGGCGGTTGGGGTGCTCGGTCATCCAGGCAAACAAGGCTTCGAGCAGGGACTCGTAGCGGCTGGCAATGCGCATGGTCGTGGATTCTCCGCCCGGCAACACGAGGGCATGCAAGTCCGGCGTCACGTGTTCGCTGCGACGGCATTCCACCACGGCAACCTCAATGCCCAGCTCCTTGGCGGCCCCACGCAAGGCTTCGGCATGCTCGTGGCGTGCGCCTTGAAGCATGGCCAAGCCGACACGCAGCATGAACCAACCCAAACGCATGAGCCCTATCAGTTCAGCGCCTCACCCAAACGGCACAACCGGGGAGCGCTCAGCCATGCACTTCAAAGACCGGACGGCGCACCACCAATCATGAGCCACGAAGGCGACTGCTTCCTCGTCCCCGGACCCGTGCGCATGGCGGACAATTGCCTCCAAGCCATGGCCACGCCCGTGATGACGGCTCGGGGACCGGAATTTCGAGATGTGATGGCCGGTCTGAACAGCGGCCTTCGCTATGCGTTCAACCTCAGCCCCTCCGAGGGTGTCAAGAAGACCCAATCATGGACCGGTGAAGACGGCTACAAGGTGGTGGTGGTCTCGGGCAGCGGCACGGCGGCCATGGAGATGGTCATCGCCAACCGCTTCAGAGCCAACGACTTGGTGCTCGTACCCACCAACGGCAAATTCGGGGAGCGGGTTGCCCACATTTGCGAACAATTCTGCAACGTGAAACACCTCAAGTACGAATGGGGGCGCTCGTTTGACCACTACGAAATCGAGCAACAACTTGAGCGAGGGTGCTACGAGGCGTTGCTGATTTGCCACAACGAAACCAGCGCAGGCATCACCCAAGACGCTGAAGCCATCGCGGAGATGTGCGAACGCCACAACGTGGCCTTCATCCTTGACGGCATCACCTCCGTGGGTGGCGTCCCCGTTCATCCTGCCGAGTGGAAGGCAGAGGCCGTCGTGATGGGGGCACAAAAGTGCACGGCCGGACCATCCGGCATCGCCGCCGTCGCCATCAACGCCCACTGTGAAGAACGCATCCGAGCCATTCATCTCCAGGGCGATACCGGTCCCAAGTACTACCTTGACATGATGGCGGCCCTCAAGAAAGGCGACGACGACCAAACGCCATGGACACCTGCCATCAACTTGGCCATGGGTTGGTCAGCAGCCCTGGACAACCTCAAGGTGGAAACCAACGAAGGACGCTGGGCTCGATGCGAGCGGTTGGCCACGGGGGTTCGGGCACTGTTCACCGACCTCGGGTTTGGCCTCCTCGCCGACAACGGGCAACGCTCCAACACCGTCACGGCCATCCTCTATCCCGAAGGCATCGATGATGCATGGCGAACGGCGCTCAAGGACACGTACGGCACCCAGGTGATTGGGGGCCAGGATCACCTGAAAGGCAAGATGTTCAGGATCGGTTCAATGGGTGAGACACCGGTGGAAGAAATGGTGGAAGGGTGCCGGCGCATGCTCGCCTGCTTCCGGGATTTCGGTCACGACTTGCCCGAAATTGACGTGGCTTCCTATTTTGCTTGAGGTGAAGCCGTGCGCTGCATCGTCCTCGGGCGCTTCCAACCCTTCCATTCGGGTCATGCCGCACTGGTGAAGGCAGCCGTCACCCACGCAAACGGTGACGAAGTGGTGGTGGCCATCGGCTCATCGCAGGCCGGTTGGGAAGCGAACAACCCTTGGACGGCTGATGAGCGCGAGGCGATGATTCACGCTTGGGCTAAGGGCGAGGGGCATACCATCACCGTCGTTCAGATCGAGGACATCAACGACCCACCCAACTGGGTGGACCACGCTACCCAAACGCATGGCGCCGGGGTGTTGGTCACGTCGGACGGGCCCACCATGGACCTTTACCGAGCGGCGGGTTGGGACGTTCATGAGGTGGCGTTGAGCGAGCGAGAAACGCTGGAGGGATGGCGCGTCCGCCAAACGGTCCGCATGCTCTCAACCGTGATGGACGACGAGGCTGCTCGCGAGGTGTTGTCCAGCAGCGTGCCCTCCGAGATCATCGAATGGCTCATCGAGAACGACGCCATGTTCCGCTGTTCCACCTTTGAGACCGGCGTTCACGCCGGCTGAACTTAATCCGAGGCGACAACGACCCGAGCGACGGTGATGACCTTCGACTTGTACAGGTAGCCTGCCTCGAGTTCGTCAACCACGTGACCGGCCTGAAATTGCTCTGAGGCCGGAATGGTCGTGATGGCTTCCATCTTGGACGGGTCAAACGGCTCACCTTTGGCCTGAATGGCGACCACGCCGTCGGCTTCGAGCTCACGCCACATCTTGTTGCGGAGCAAACGAAGCCCTTGAGCGACGGGGCTCTCATCGTCGTCTTCGATGCTGGACAGCGCTCGGTCGACGTCGCCGAGGACCGTCAGCATGCGTCGTGCCAGCCCCATGCCACCGTATTGGATGGCATCGGCTTTTTCTGCCATCAGCCGCTTGCGCACGTTCTGAATCTCGGCGTCCCTGTAGGCGATCTCCTTCTCGGCCTTTTCAGCACGCTCGAGCGCTTCCTCCAGCGGGTCACGCGGCTCCTCCTCCTGTGTGGTCTCTTCCTCAGAGGTTTCGTTTTCATCGGGGTTGGCCACTTCGGTGTTGACATCGTTCTCCACCGGGCCTGGTTCGTCATCGGCCTGAGCAGCACCGGATGCATCGGGGTGTTCGTCAACGGGAGCCTCGTCGGACATCGGTTGCCCGGTCTCACAGGTTTCCTTTGAACCCAGCGCCGCATCAATCACGCAAGTACGCGCTGAGGTTCCATGGGCCGTACCCCCATTTGGCAGCCTCGAGGTGTTCCCGACCCAGCACGAAGACCATGTCCTCTTCGTTTTGGGCTCGCTGAACCACGTGAATCAGGGCTTTGGAAGCCCGTTGATGTGCCTCAAAGGTCGGGACGATCTTGGGGTCCTGCGATTCCTCAATGGTTTCGCCAAGCGCCACCCGCCGATTCATCCAGTTCAGCACGACGCGCTCAGCAAATTCTGCCCCTGCCACGCCGTGGAGCCGAGCGAGCACGTCCATCCAGACCTCTTCGGTGTACAGTTCGTGAATGTCATCAACCTCCCGTTGGATGGCTTCTTCGAGGTAGAGAAAGGCCCTGCCCTCCCACACCTCCCAGTGGCCCGGGCTGGCCCAACGCATGAGGTGCAACAGCCCCTCTTCGCCTTCATCGTCCAATCGGAGGACGTCGAGGGTGGCGAGTGTCGTATCATCGGCAGGATGGGCGTCCATCCAGTCCAGCAGTTCCGCTTCCGCATCGATGGCGAACAGCGTGGTGAGGGCGTCGTCCTGGACCGGGCGCTGAGAGCGAAGGCTTCCGGACTCCATGTGGGCCTGAAGTTCACCCCATGGCAATTTCAGCATGGACGCAAGGGTGGGGGCGTGGACCAGCATGCCCACCATTTCGAGGCCCATGGGCTGACGAACCGCAGGGGGTGTTTGAGGGCATCGTT
>WTJK01000083.1 GCA_011524855.1 Methanobacteriota archaeon
TGGCGTGCGTGGCGTTGTGCAGGACGACGTTGACCACTTCGGCGGTTTGACCGCCGCTGGGGTTGTCCGTCGTGATCTCAATGTCGTAGGTGTTGGTTGCACCGAGGTACCCGTACACGTCGATGTAAGTGGTCCGGTTCGTTGTGGCTGTGTGGGACATGGATTCAATGTTCGAGGTGGAGGTGGAGCTGTCAATGAAGGCCCCACTTGCATCGTCCCATCCTACGTCGATGTCCCCGTTGGCGTCGATGAACGTGAGGTTCACGTAGTAGGTGACACCGGCCACGGTGTCAATCTCAAAGTAATCCACGTCGGAACCCGAATCAAGCGACAGGCCCGTGCAAATCATGGGCAACAACGAGGCCGGCGTCGCCGTTGCCGTGCTGTCGTTCGGCTCCAACGGGTCAGGTGTCACCGTGTTGTTTCCCGAGCAATTCACCACGGAAGTGAAATTGCCACCACCGCCACCGGTGCCTCCGGTGCCGTTGGACACGGTGAATTTGTACAGCGAGAGGGACCAACTTCCCGAACCCGAGTACCTGGAGATGTCAATGTACACCATCGCCCCAGCACCACCGGTGGTGTTGGTTGACAGGGTTTCGGGGTTGCCCATCGACGATTGGCCGAGGAAATTCAAGTTGCTGTCCAAGAACGTGAGGTCAAAGTCATTGGTGACCGTGGTGCTGTTGTTGAAGGTGGTGGTGGAGGGGAAGGAGAGGCTGGCTGACAAGCCTTGGTTGGCGTTCAACGCCACGCGGAGGATGTCGTTGTCGTCGCCCCAGGTCAGTTCTCCGGTGCCGGAATAGGACCCTGAAAAGATGTAATTGGTGATGTTCACGCTGGTGTTGTCCGGCAAGTCACCACCTGAATTCAAATCGTTTTGATTCGATCCGACCGCGCTGACGGAGGGCGAGATGGCCGTGGCCAACAACGACAAGAGGAGCATGAAGGTCAACGACAGGCTACGGATACGGGAAGAGGCTTCGCCGCTCATGGATTCAAGCGTTCTCCGATGGTATATGATACCTCTCGCTAAATGGCGGTCGGGGCCACATGGCCGTCGCCCTTGTCGTCCGGCTGACGGACGCGTGACCACACGCCACCCATCAATTCGTCATGGTGGGCTTGGCAGTAGTGGAACCGACGGTAGGCTTCACGAAAGGAATACGCCTTCTTCCCCGTGGCGACAAGGAACCCCTCGGGCGAAAGACGTGAGACGATGGTTCCCTCAGCGTCGCATCCGGGAAGGTCGCACGCTGGTTTGTCGCTCATGGTGTTCACTCGGGTCAACGACTAATGAAGTCTTGCTCAGGCTTCGTCCTCGGGCGAAGGCTCAGGTTCGATGACGACCAGCGGCACGTTCGCTTCGATGGCTTCCCCTTCTGAGCATTGGACTGAAACCACCGTACCGGTCACCGGCGCTTGGATTTCGTTCTGCATCTTCATGGCCTCAAGGATCAGCACCACTTGACCTTCCGTGACCTGTTGACCCTCTTCAACTTCAACGGTGACCACTTTACCTGGGATGTTGGCTGAAACGGTGCCGGACTTCTTCTTCTTTCGTCCGCCGGAGCGTTTGGCTTTGGCAGCAGGTGCTGCGTTGGGAACTTCGATCTCGAACACTTGACCGTCCACGGTCGCCTTCCAAGACGTGCCGTCGGCCTCCAGTTCAACCGTGTATTCTGTACCGTTCACCTTTACTGTGTGTTGTTCCGTCATTCCTTCACCTCCAGGGTGAGCGAGAAGCTCGTGCATGCATCAGGGATGCCTGACCAACCATCGTCCGACGGTGGTCTTGTGACCAAGGTGCACCGGGCTGACGGGCTCGTGCGGATTCGTCCTCGCCTTGAGCACGCATGTGCATCAGGACCGCCACAATCGCTGCCGTGCGTCGTTCATCCTCCACCGCCATGACGTCACCTCACAACGGGATGTTGCCGTGCTTTCGGGCTGGCCGTAATTCCTCTTTGTCCAACAGCATGTCCAAGGCCCGGCACAACCGCTGACGCGTTTGGTTGGGCTCGATCACATCGTCAAGGTAACCCATGGCTGCCGCCTTGTACGGGTTGGCAAACTTCTCCTTGAAATCCTCCGTGAGTCGAACACGTTCCTCTTCGGGGTTTCGTGCAGAGGCAATGCGTCGTCGGTGAATGATTTCGACGGCGCCATCGGCGCCCATGACGGCCAACTCGGCAGAAGGCCAAGCAACGTTGTAATCACCGCGAATGTGTTTGCTCGACATCACGTCGTACGCACCGCCGTAGGCTTTCCGCATCACGACGGTGAGTTTGGGAACGGTGGCTTCGGCGAAGGCGTAGAGCAACTTTGCGCCGTGACGGATGATGCCACCCCACTCTTGGTTGGTGCCGGGAAGGAAGCCGGGTACGTCCTCAAAGGTGAGCAGCGGGATGTTGAACGCGTCACAAAACCGGACGAAACGGGCTGCCTTGTCGCTCGCGTCGATGTCCAAGCACCCGGCAAGCACCTTGGGTTGATTGGCCACCACGCCCACGGTTTGTCCGCCGAGGTGGCCGAACCCGACCACGATGTTTTGTGCCCATTCGGCCTGTACTTCGAGGAAGCCTCCATCGTCCAGCACTTCGGTGATGACATCGACCACGTCGTACGGTTTGGCCGGGTCATCGGGAATGACCGAATCCAAGGCGTCGCAAGCCCGGTCCTTGCTGTCGGAGGTGGATTTGACGGGAGGACGCTCAAGGTTGTTCTGGGGCAGCAAATCCGTCAGGTCGCGGGCCAATTGGATGGCGTGTTCATCGTCCGAGGCCGTGAAATGAGAGACGCCCGACTTGGAGCCGTGCGTAAAGGCACCACCGAGGTCTTCGAAACTGACCACTTCGTTGGTGACCGTTTTGATGACCTCAGGACCCGTGATGAACATGTGGGCGGTTTGGTCCACCATGATGACAAAGTCCGTGATGGCTGGCGAGTACACAGCGCCGCCTGCACAAGGACCCATGATCACGGAAATCTGAGGAACCACGCCGGATGCCCGCACGTTACGGAAGAAGATTTCAGCATAGGAGCCGAGCGACGCAACGCCTTCTTGGATTCGCGCCCCACCGGAGTCGTTCATGCCGATGACCGGACGACCGGTTTTGAGCGCCATGTCGAGGACCTTGCAAATCTTCAGCCCGTGCATCTCGCCGAGTGACCCACCATAAACGGTGAAATCTTGAGCGAAGGCGAAGACTTCCCGACCGTTGATCGTGCCATGCCCCGTGACCACACCGTCACCCGGAATGACGTTCTTGTCCATGTCGAAGTCACGGCACCGGTGCTCAACCAACGCATCAATTTCCTGAAACGTCCCATCGTCAAGCAACAATTCCAGACGCTCTCGGGCCGTGAGTTTTCCACGGTTGTGCTGGGCTTCAACACGGGCTTGCCCCCCACCTGCTTCGCTGCGAGCCTTGCGGTTTCGAAGGTCCTTGAGTCGTTCTTCCGTACCTGACATGAACTTCCCCGACCTCCGGTCGTCCGGGGCCGCCCTTATGGCTTGCTCTTGAGACCTCACCTGTCGGTCATGTTCTTCCGGTTGACGATGTGCTACGGTGGAGCACACCGTCCACCATGACCATGTGCGGGACCGTCAACGCAGCCAACCCGATGAAGACCACCCGCAACAGCGCCGGTTCCATGTCCATGGTGGCTGTTTGCTGAACAAGGACGACCAGCCCCACACCCCACGTAAGCAAGGAGAAAACCACCGTCGTCTTGGCGATGGAAAATCTGGAAACGGTGCTTTGCATCAACGCGCCCATCGAAGACGCGTGCCGAACGGCATGAACGAAACAGAAATACAACGCAAAGCCCAGGAGCGGTGGGGCGACCAGGAACATCAACCACAATGTCCCGAGTTCCATCACAAACAAACGCCGAGAGGCGGTGTCTTTGAACAGCAAGGCCACAACGACGCAGGCTGCGGCAAGGACAACGACGCCGTTGAGAAACAACCAGATCAGCGAAGTCTCCTGTCCAACCAGTGTTTGAAAGATCGTGTTCACGTTCTCGCGGTGAAGTTGGCTGATGCCACCGATGACGACACCGCCCCGAGCCAAACTCTCAATGAAGGTTTGGCCTGCGACTGTGGAGGATGAATCACCGCGCCCAAAGTGAACGATACTGATGGCGAGAAACGCCGTGAACGTGAGGACGGGTGCAAAGGCCCAGAGCACAACCACAACGCCAGCCAAACCGAGGTACCAGAGCAAAAAAAGAACCGTCGCAGTCGGTCGGTTTGTCCAGCCGAAATGCATGGCGAGTGCACCGTCCATGGCCCCGTGTGGAAGGCCGATGAACACCACTCCAAAGAGGGCAACAAGGTTGAGTGCATCGGCAGCGATGAAGGATTCCAAGGCGGTCATGAAACCACCTGATGCGGCCGGCTGAACATCATCTTTGAAACACCCCGGATGAAGGGCAACTTCGGCATGGCCATCATGACCTTGAAGCGAAGCCACCAACCGGCCCGACCGCTCATGAATCGAATGAATTCCTCACCGGAAAGCGAACGCGCCATGCGGCCGAACAGAACCGGTCCCTGTTGAGGCCAATGACGTAAAACGGCCAACAAGACGCCGTCCATCCAAACATCAACACGCTTGTGTGGACGGGTGAATCGCAGAGGTTGGCCTCGCTCCACCCGTTCAACCGCTGTTTGGATTTGCTGATGAATGAAGGCGAACGTGTAGCCACTGGCTGGTCGAATGGCCCCCCCGTTTGCACCCAAACCCGGAAGGTTCGGGTCGTGGAGGCCGAGCTTGCCCATCGGAATCACACCCTGTTCCTCGCCGATGACCTCGACCACGGTGGCCTTGTGGTGCTGGAAGAGGTAGGATGTGATCGCTTCTTTGTAGTGATCTCGAGGCATCACCTTGGTGCTGAACATCGTTGATTCGAGCAAAGCACGGGTCGGAGAAAAAGGGAGCACGTACATGAAATGCATGCCGTGGGATTGGTCGACCCTGAAGTCCATCAGTACGGCGGTCGTTGGGTCGAACACGGGACGGTCGACTTCAACCTCCATACCAGCAAAATGTTGCAGCATGGCCCCGGATGGAGCACGAGGTGGACGGGTGTCAAACACCAAGGACGGATTGAATGCTTCTGCTTCCGCCTCATCGATGAAACGAACACCTGCGTCCTCCGCCGTTTTTTTTGCCTGTTCGAGGTAAGCAAGTTTGTGCATGGCGTGATACGGGTGCGCCTCGGAGGTCAAGGTGGCATGGGCGGATCCCGTGATGATGGACCAGTTCGGCCAAGTGTGCCGTGCATGCTGCGCAGCAAACGCCATCTCAGGCGTCCCCCAAAATCCCAGCATGTGGTCGCTCGGCTGGGGTGCTGCTTCAGGGCGGATCACCGTGATGGCGTGCCCATGCAATTCCTTGGCACGAGTGGCGAACATCATGGATGCGCACCCGTCACCCAGAACATGAACCGATTTCATCCCCATCCGCCCCCTTGTTGTTGGTACGGGGTCAACCAGTTGTGCAGATCGGCATTGTGTCGACGACGTGGGTGGGGAACCCTCCAGACGAGGTTGGCCGTCGCACGAACGGTGCACAGCATCTTGCTGGCTCGAGAGGTCACCTGCCTTCGGCCGTGCCACGAATCACGAGACCTCAGCAATTGACGACCAATCTGACGGTAGACCTTCGCCGCCACACCGATGGAAAAATGAGCCCGGAACGGGAGGAAGGACAACCCGGCTCGGCCGCTGGTGTAGTATGTTTCTGCGAGTTCCAACAGGCGTTCCACCCCCTGGGTAATGAGTGTTCCATCACGGCCATGGGGGTCCTTGGACGCAGAGAGGATGGCCTCAGGTGAGAGATGATTCACCCACTCGCCTGGAAGGTACCGACGACCCATCTTGGCATCCTCAACCACATCCCTTGCAATGTTGGTCAATTGCATGGCGATGCCCAAATCCACGGCGTGGGCTCTCGCCCGAGGGTCGGCGTTGTTGAGGATGTTGCACATCAGCAAGCCAACGGTGCCGGCGACCTTGAAGGCGTACTGAATCAAGCCCGTTTCGTCTTCGATGAGGACCTGAGGCGCTTGATCGTCCATCAACCCCTCCACCAGTGATCCGAGAACCTCATGGGGCAAGCGGTGCCGTTCAACCAGCGAAGCGTAGTGCTCGAGGACAGGGTCACCCTTCCACTCGTTTGCCTTGAGCAGTGCCTGAATGCGGCGAAGTTGTGCGGGGCCGCCCGGAATGTCCCCGTCTGCCATGTCATCAAGAACCCTGCAAAAGGAGTAGAGTTCGGCTGCATCACGCCCCATGGTCGGTCCCAAAAACCGACGGGCCCAAAAGAAACTCTCGCCGCTCGTTGCGAGAATCTTTTCCGGTTGATGGAGGTCATGTTTTTGTTGCAACCTCACCACCTGATGTTAACATCGTTGTCGATGTTATAACTGGTTGTTTTTGTAAACGATATTTTCATCGGGTTGGAAGCGAACATTCCTAAGTGAGAACCCGTGACAAAGGGCATGCATCAAGCAGCGGAACATGCCCGAACTGCTGCGGTGATTGGCAGTGGTTTTGGGGGCCTTGGAGCTGCCATTCGCCTTCAATCCGCAGGCATCAACACCGTCCTCTACGAAGCCCGTGACCTCCCGGGTGGGCGAGCATACGTCTACCAGGACGAGGGATTCACCTTCGACGCTGGACCCACCGTCATCACCGCACCCCACACCCTTACCGAACTGTTCGAGTTGTCAGGCAGGCGCCTTGAGGACTACATCGACCTGGTAGAAGTCCAACCCATGTATCGGTTGATTTGGAGCGATGGCGACCGGTTTGATTACGTCAGGGATGAGGCAGCCATGGTGGCCCAGATCGCTGCGCGAAGTCAGCGGGACGCTGATGGGTATCAGCGCTTCTTTGAATACGCAAAAAAAGTGTTCAAGAAAGGCTACACGGATCTCGCCGACCGACCGTTTCTCAAGTTCTCGGACATGGTGACCGTGACCCCATCGTTGATGCGTCTGCGAGCCGACCGGTCCGTTTACAAAACGGTGGCAAAGTACGTGAAAGACGACCACCTTCGGCAAGCATTGAGTTTCCATTCGCTTTTGGTTGGAGGGAATCCATTCCAAACGTCATCCATTTACACCTTGATTCATTTCTTGGAGCGTGAGTGGGGCGTTCATTTTCCAAAAGGTGGAACACACGCCTTGGTTCGAACCTTGGTGGGTTTGTTTGAAGAACTCGGTGGCGAGGTGCGCTTGTCCACACCGGTGGAATCCGTTGAGGTCACCACCCACCAAGGGGCGGCCAAACACACCATCATGGACAAAAACGGAGGCACCCAAACCTTTGATTTGGTCGTTTCAAACGCTGACGTCCACCACACCTACGACCGGCTCTATCGGTCCACTGCCGCCGCTCAAAAACGAACAAAAAAGCTGGAAAAGATGGATTGGTCCATGTCACTGTTCGTCTTGTATTTTGGCACGGACATCGCCTATGAGGACGTGGCGCACCACACGATTTTGTTCGGGCCCCGCTACAAAGGGCTGCTGGATGACATTTTCAAAGGTAGTGAACTCCCTGAGGATTTCAGTTTGTACCTTCATGTCCCCACCGTGACCGATCCAAGCCTCGCACCTGAAGGTTGCAGCGCAGCCTACGTGCTGGCACCCGTTCCGCACCTCGGTCGAGCCGATGTCGACTGGGACAACATCGCTGAAGCCTACGGTGACCGCATCATCGAAGCACTGGAGGTTGAGATGCCCAACCTTCGAGACCACATCGCCGTTCGCCGCCACATCACACCCAAGACCTTCGAGCGGGAGTTGGCAGCGTTCAAAGGATCGGCCTTCTCTGTGGCTCCAAAACTCACGCAAAGCGCTTCGTTCCGACCTTCCAACAAGGACCCCAACATCCCTGGGCTCTACCTCGTCGGTGCAGGGACACACCCTGGCGCAGGGCTGCCCGGCGTGTTGAACTCCGCCAAAGCCACCGTCGATCACATCCTTGCCAACATGACATGAGGCTCCGGTGCCCACGGTCATCGACAGCCCACCCACGAGTAGACGGGGTGCCTCACACGACGTGCACAGACCTTTGATAGGATGAACGCCAACAGACCTGCATGGAGCATCCACTTCGCATCGTTGTGGCCAAGCCGGGACTCGACGGACACGACCGAGGGGCCAAGGTCGTTGCACGCGCCCTACGCGACGCTGGCCATGAAGTGATTTACACCGGGCTTCGCCGAACTTCGCAACAAATCGTTGACACGGTTCGGGACGAGGACGCACGGTTTCTGGGACTCTCCTCTCTTTCAGGCGCTCATGCTCACCTCTTCCCCCAAGTCTGCCAGAAACTGATCGAAGCCGGGTTGGACGATGTCGTCGTGTTCGGCGGTGGCATCATCCCTGAAGATGACCGACCTGCGTTGCACGAAGCAGGCGTCCGCGCCATTTTCGGACCTGGCACACCCACGGCAGAAATCCTCGAGTTCATGACCACGGCTTCGTCCATGGCGGACGTCGGCGTTGGTCAAACCAGCGACTGGCATTGGACCTCCAAGGCATAGGTGGTGGCATGACGGACCTGCACCGTTCTGCCCAAAACGGCGACCGGCGAGCCCTCGCTCGCATGTTGTCAGCGATTGAGGCCGGCGAGGTGGACGTGCAGACCCTGATCGATGCAGCCCCACCAACGGGTGCGTGGAACGTGATGGCCATCACCGGCGCCCCGGGTGTTGGAAAATCGGTGTTGGTGGACGCCATCATGCAGCGCTGGGCAAGGCAGGGTCACACCACCGCCCTGCTCGCCGTCGACCCGAGTTCACCGCGAACCGGGGGCGCCCTGCTGGGTGATCGCGTCCGCATGACCACCGTTGACGACCCCGAGTTGAGCCACCGAGTGTACGTCCGCTCCGTGGCGACGAGAAAGGCCATCGGCTCGGTGCCCATGGTGGTGGGCGACATGGCGGCATACCTGCTCGGTTGTGGTTGGGACAGGGTGATCATTGAAACCGTCGGGGCAGGGCAGTCCGAGTTGCGGTGCGCTGCGGTGGCAGACCGCATCGTCGTGGTGGAAGGCCCTGCACGCGGCGACGGCATCCAGGCGGAGAAGGCAGGTTTGCTCGAACTCGCCGACCTCGTGCTGGTGAACAAGTGCGACCTCGATGGCGCAGAGCGCCACGCTGCGGAGCTCACGGAATCCTATGCCTTGGGCGAAGAGGCCCCCCAGGTGATGCTTGTGTCGGGATTGAAGGGCACCGGCGTTGATCAAGCGGCAGAGGTCATGTTGGACCTCGCGCCCTCCAATCGCTCCACCGTAGCCAAAATGCGAGAGCGACTTCACGCTTCCCTTGAGCGGCGGCTCACGAGCCATTCCCGTTACAACCAAACGCTGGTGGACCTCTCACAAGGGACAATTGATATTCATGAGGCAATGGCATTGCTGTTAAGTGAGCGCCATGAGTCACCAGGTCGAGATGACCAACCCCGTTGAAACCTCGGTCGGGGGGATGCGAGGCCATGTGCTTCGCCGGTCCATCCATCTCGGCATGGTCGCCATCCCCTTTGCGTATTTTGAATTCGGTCCTTCTGTCGCAGAAACCCTTCAGGTGACCCTTGACCAGCTCGTCGCCGGCTTTGTGCTCTTGTTGGTCATGGTGGAATTGCTTCGATTGCGTCTTGGTATCACCGTGTTCGGTCAGCGAGATTACGAGGCCAACCAAATCTCGGCCCTCGCATGGGGTGGTTTTGCCATCGGCATGGTCTTGTTGCTCGCTCCCGCACCTGGCTACGCATGGCCGCTGATCGTATCGTTGGCGTTGGGTGACCCGTTCATGGGTGAACTCCGTCGCAAGGGCATGGACGACCGAAGCGTGATGATGTACGCCACGTTGCTGATTTTGGCCATCTGGATGGTGTCTTGGTGGACCGTGGATACGCCCCTTCTCATGTGCTTCCTTCTGGCACCCGTCTGCATGGCGGCGGAATGGCCGAGGTTGACCTACATCGACGACAACGCCACCATGGTCCTCATTCCACTGGCGTTGGTCCTGCTGCTCGAGCCCTTTGTCGGCTTGATGGGCTGAGTGAAACCGACGGCCACGAATGGACCACCACCATACGTTGAAAGGGTGAGTGCGGCTCCCCGCAAACGGAGAGCATCATGTCGGACGAAGGAACGGACAACGACCCACCCCAAGTGGCTTACCAAGTGGTCTTTGCGTTGGTGATCATCGCCCTCGTCGTGACCGTGTTCCGCTACCCTCTTTGGTGATTTTTTCCGCACGAGAATGAACACTCCTTCAAAAGGTGCAGCCGCGAGGGCTTGCTATGTGTGGGATTGCGGGTGCGTTGGGACAACCCGACGAAGCCGTTCTCCACCGCATGAACCGGATACTCGGCCACCGCGGTCCCGACGAACAATCCGCCTTGGTTGACGGACCCGTTGGACTGGCGCACACTCGACTGGCCATCGTTGATGTCAACGGCAGCCAGCAGCCGCTTTACGGCACGGATTCAACCGTGCTCATCGTGAACGGAGAGATCTACAATCACACCGAACTTCGGCGCACGGTCACCTATCCATACCAAACGGTTGGCGACAGCGAGGTGATCCTCGCCCTTCACCACGAAGGAAGCAAAGGAAGCACTCGCTCTGCCGCTGAACACGCTCGCTGGATCAAACGGCTCGACGGTATGTTCGCCTTTGCCTTGTGGAACCCCGATGAGCGAACGTTGCTGCTCGCCCGAGACACGCTGGGCATCAAGCCCTTGTTCCGAACCCGTGTGGGGGACAGTCTGTTGTTCGCCAGCGAAGCGAAGGCGTTCCAAGCGCACGAGGCCTACCAGCCGGTGTTGGACCGGACAGCGTTCGGCGCCCGATTGGTATGGGAATATCCCTTGGACAGCACGTCACTTCTCGCGGGTGTTCACCAAGTCCGACCGGGGACGGTGGAGGTCTGGACCGTGGACGAAGGAGGTCAGCCTCGTTTGAAAGACGTGGCCATGTTTGAACGCTCCATGGTCGAACCCCAGGACACCTGGGATCCCTTGACCGGGGCTCCAGAGCTGTTGGATTCCTTCGTGACCAGTGTCCAGCAACGGCTCATGGCCGACGTCCCGGTGGGCATCGTGCTCTCCGGCGGCCTTGACTCAAGTTTGGTGGCTGCGGTTGCTCACGAAGCCGCTGAACGCGCCGAGCAACCGGTGCCTGCGTGCTGGACAGTTGCGGAGAGCGAGGACAACCCTGACTGGATGGCGGCTGAAGACGTTGCCGCTTCGTTTGACCTTCAGCACCACCAGCACGTGCTCGAGCCTGATGCTTTCGAACGCACCCTCCCCTCCCTTGCCTGGCACGGGGAAGACATCGACGTGACCGTGCTGTTCTTCCAACCGCTGTTTCAACACATGCGTCAACACGTCACCGTGGGCTTGTGCGGTCAAGGCGCAGATGAGCTGCATGCCGGCTATCCAAGGTACCGGGCCCTCAACGATCACGGCCGGGAACTGATGGAAAGGGAACAGGCACTGCCCACGGATGTCCACCGTGCGTTGTCCGACGGGAACCTTTCCGGTCACGATGGCTGGTTCCAGCCGTCTCACACGGCGTCAGATCCAACACGAGACCTCAACAGCATGCTGCAGTTTGAGTTTGACCACGGGCAGCTGAGCAATTTTCAACTTCGCCTGGTCGACCGCCACTCAATGGCCCATTCACTCGAGGTCCGAGTTCCGTTCCTTGGCCGCCCACATCGACGCCTTGCCCAGCGCCTGCCGATGAATTGGCGGCTGCCCGATGCTGACATCGAAAAGCTGGCCCTGCGTCGCGCAGCTGCCTTGACCAAACTGCCTCGCCACATCGTTGACCGTCCCAAGCTCCCCGCAGGACGGGCGACTTCACCCACCATGATCGACGCGTTCCTGAACGGCTACGCTGCTCAAACCGAGACCCTGATGGCAAGGTATGCCGAATGGGCGCCGGCCATGAAGGGTCAAGAAGAGTTGGCTCTTGGACTGGGGCTCTTCGAAGCCATGCATCTGAACGCTGACGGTTGGCAACAGCGCAACCGAAGTGTCGACGCATGGCTCAGCGAGGTGATCTAACATGCATTTGAAAGACCTGAATCAACAACTCGAAGCCCATCGAACCGAAATCACCTCATGGATGGCGGCAAAAAGGTCCGAGGTCTCGATCCCCATTTACGGAAGCGTGGATGTCCGAGATGCCGGCTGGAAGGTGGGCGTGGTCGATGCGAACCATTTCCCTGCAGGTTTCAACAACGTGGCAGAATCTCAACAAGAAGAACTTTCCAACCTCCTCAAGGATCACCTGCAACGAGCCCACCCCGACGTCGCATGGGTTCATGTTTATCCCGAGAGCCACACACGCAACCCCGCGTATGTCGAAAACATTGCGTCCATTCAACGGATGATTGAACGAGCAGGTTACCGCTGCACCGTGGGTTCCCCCGAATTGGAAGAATTCAAGACCCTCAACGGGACCAGTGGCCCCCTCAACCTCGTGCCGACGCAAGTTGACGGAGAGAACCGGCTTGTCGTTGATGGCCAAGAGCCCGATTTGATCCTGCTCAACAACGACCTCACCGACGGCAACATTCCAGGAATTGCCTCGCCCAACGTCACGCCACCACCCCACATGGGTTGGTTCCGGCGGAGGAAATCCCAACATTACGAGGCGTTGCGACCGTACGTCAACGAAGTGGCTGAGTTGCTGAACCTTGACCCATGGCACCTGATGCCGGATTGGTTTGTCTCCGAGGACAAGTGCCTGACGGAGGACGCATGTAAACAACGACTCGCAGAAGAAATCGATGACTTCCTCGGCCGCCTGAAAACCAAGTACGCTGAACTCGGTATCGACCGCCAACCCAGCGTGGTGATGAAGAACGACAGCGGAACCTACGGCCTTGGCGTGATGGTCTTGACCTCAGGCGATCAAATCCTCAACCTCTCAAACCGCAAAGCGAACCGGTTGCGCTACGCCAAAGGCGGTGCTTCGGTTGAAAATTACTTGATTCAGGAAGGCATCCCAACGGCGCTCCAAACCGAAGCAGGCGAAGCCCTCGAACCGGTGGTCTACCTGGTGGACGGTGAAGCAGCCTCCTGGTTTTACCGAATCAACGCCAAAAAGTCCGACATGGACAACCTCAACTCCCCCAGCGCTCGTTTTGAGAATTACGCCGATACCGCCAACCCCTACGCCACGGAAGCCCACGGCTGGCACGCGCTGGTCGCCGAACTGAGCATGCTGGCGATGGGGAAAGAAGCCGAGCGTTATGCTGTTTGAGACGGGCAGGACCTGCCGGCTCTTCCCGTCAACAAGCATCACGAGTTTGGTTGACAGTGCGGTGTTGATGCGAAGGCTGCTCGTCCAGAACGGTTCAACGACGCCGTGAGGGAACCTGTAAAGCGACGCATGCAACAGGATGAAGACGAAGACCACCACGCATGTCCATGAAGGGCAAAGCGTGGTGGTACGTGCTCACCATCGCCGTTGGCCTGTGGGTTTCCGCCACAGGAGCCAACGGCATCTTGCCCGATCGTTGGGCTGAATGGCCGGTGAACGTTTGGTGCTGGGGCCTGTTTCTTGCCTTGTATGCGAAGGCTGACCGAAAAGAGCGCATTGAAATGATCACCGTGATCGCCTTCGCCACGCCGATGGAACTGTTCTTCTCTGAGGTCTGGAAGGTGTACGAGTATCAACGCGGATTGATGCCCTTGTTCGTACCTGTCGGCCATTACTTTCTGTTCGATTTGGGCCGCATTTGGGCTGAGCGCATCCAGGAGGCGTGGGCCATGCCGCTGTTGATGCCGTTTGTTCCTGTCGTCGGCTACGGTGTGTGGACGGGCGGTGACACGTCCGGGGTCTTGCTGCTGGCTTTGGTGGTGCTTTTCACACGGTTTGGCCCCCAACCTCGTTTGTACGCTGCGATGGTGTGGGCGGCCCTGGCCATGGAAATCGTTGGCACGCAACTCGGCAACTGGACCTGGGCGACCGAGGTGCCGTGGACACCGTTCACCGCATGGAATCCTCCGCTGCTGGTGGGTGCCTTCTACTGTTTAGGTGACCTGTTGGTGAACCTCAGCGTTGCTAAGTTTGAAGGGGAACCTCCCGAGGAGGTCACTGCATGACAGGGGCCGATGAACTGCGCCGGCGCCGTCAGAACGAAGCCGTTCGTATCCGCACGGCGCTCAACCGGCAACGGGGTGAGCAGCGTGCCAACACCAAGGGCGGTGAGGGAACAGTGGCTTTTGTGGAGGAGCGAAAGTGCATCGGCTGCGACCAGTGCACCATCGTCTGCGATGACGATGCCATTGAACTCTACCACGTGGCCATGAAGAGCCCGCTCATGTCGGTGGAAAGCAACCGAAAAGCAAGGGTGCTGAGGGACCCGTGCACCGGGTGCCGTCTCTGCGTGCTTGCGTGTCCCACCGACGCGATTACCATGATCGATCGATGAACAACAACGGGAGGAGGAACCATGGCCAAGAAAGGAAAAGACCCCACTGCACAACGGTTTGGAGGCGAATTTGGCCCGTACCGTAAACCTGGAACCGCCGGCGTAAGCTTGTCGACGTTCAAGACCCTCGTTTGGGTCTCCAACCTTGGGGGGTTGCTGCTGGTGGCCCTGGCCCTCGAACTGATGTTCGTGGCTCAGAACTTTGCATGGGGTTTGTTAGCGCTCGTTCTTGGGGTCGCTGTGGGGTTGTTTCCCTCCAACTACGAAATTGTCGGAATGGAAGAGGATGACGACGGAACATCCAACACCTGATGGTTCAATCCGCTGAACCGTACACGCGCTGCATGAACGGCCGTTCAACGCTCATGTAAAACACGTAGATGCTGATGTGGAAAAGGAGGGCAACGGCCCACCCTTGGATGGAAGCAGCCTCCAACGCCGCAGCGTGCATGGACACGTTGCCAATGCCGTACATGGGGTTGGCGAACACTGCGTACGGCCCGGACGTGATCAACGCCCCATCACCCGCCCGGTCGTGAAACAAATCCCGATAGTAATACACGTCCATACCAACCAAATGCGTCGCCCATGTCTTGACCCCGACGCTCACAAAGAACAGCACACCACCAAGGGCCATGACCACGGTGGTCGGTAGTGGGAGGTCAACGGTGTCAGCATGAACACGAAGGAACATGGCAAGGGACCAACCGAGGTTGAAGAACACCACACCGAGCACAGATTCGTAGGTGGCCCAAGCTCGCTCATCACCCAACGCCTTGCGGAGTCGGTGATGCAACTTGAAACGGAAAAAAAGGATGTGCCCAAGGTAGTACACACACCACTCCACCACCACGTACATCAGGGCCAACATTGGGGTGGTGATGTACATCCAGCCGATGATGGCCGAGAGAAGGATGAACAACGCCGTCAACATCGTTTGAACCATCGGACGGTCGAGACGCATGCCTGACATCCCAGACACAAGGGCGAGGGTACCCAACAGGGGTGACGCCTTTCCGCCCATAGCGGTGTTTTCCTTGTGCAGCGCATGAATCATGCGGCCGTTGAGGTCGAACGACCCGCACGGGCAACCTCATGCAAGGGGGTCGGGAACTTCCCGCGCCCGCCGCCGGTTCAGCGTCAGGCTTCTGCGGTTTGACCGGTCTGAACTTCGCCACCAACGAGCGCTTTCTTCTCGTTGACTTGGCGGGCCAGGAAGGACACCACGTCCAAGATTTCGATGTCCTGGTAGGCTTCGTCACCTTCGAACTTCAGGCACTCAAAGTGCGACACACACTTCGGGCAAGAGGTCAGCATGGTCTCAGCACCGGTGGCCCGCACTTCTTCCATGCGAGTCACACGCAGCGAGCGTGCGTTCTCGTTGCACGACATCATGCTCGACACACCGCAACACATGGCGTCTTCGCCGTGGTGCTCCATCTCAACGAGTTCAACGCCCTCCACCGAGGTGATGAGGTCACGGGGTTCATCGTAAACACCCATCTGTCGGCCGAGTCGACATGGATCGTGGAAGGTCACGGTCGTGTCCTCTGCTTTGAGGTTCATGTCGAAGCCTTGCTCGAGCAGGAACTCCGTGGTGTGCATGACCTTGACGTCTTCCAATTCGTAGTCACGGGCAAAGGTACGGAAACATTCGGCGCAAGAGGAGACCAGCGTGTCAATGCCAGAATCGTTGATCTTCCGTTGGTTGTAGGCCTTGAGCTTCTCAAAGACTTCATCCAAGCCCTGCCACTTCTGGTCGTGGCCGCAGCACTTCAAGAAGTCACGGCCGAGGTAGGCCACGTCGGTGCCCATCTCTTCGAACAGCGTGAAGGCAGCCGTGGTGGTATCCCCGAGGTTCATGGTGCCCTCGTTGACGTGCGAGAAAACCATTTCTTGGTCGAGGTAGTCAACACAACCGGGGTAGTAACCCACGTTGGAGGTGATGGGGTAGTCCTCAACGGCGATGAAGTCCTCATCAGCGGCTTCGTCGGCTTCAGCGTTCAACACGGCTTGGAGCACCGTGTGGGGGATTTCTGCCTGTGGGCCGCCAACGATCAGGCTGCGACGAATGTCGACGTACGAGTCGTAGTCCACAAGTTGGGGGCAAGCGTTGGTACAAGCCGAACAGGTGAGACAGGAGTACAACGGTACACCGTCGTCTTCGTTGTTCCACGAGTTGTAGATGATGTTGAGTTTGTCACCGCCGTTGAACAGACGAACGGGACAAGCATCATCACACAGGTCGCAACCGTAACACTTGTTCATCTCAAACTCGTATCCACGGGCCATGTACCGCAGCAACACGAAGACAAGGGCTCCAAAGGTCACGGATGGGATGAACATCGCATACGTGAGTTTGGCGTCCAACGACTTGGGGTTCTGGTGATAGCTGGGGTTCTCGATGACGCTGAAGGACGTACCGCCCAACGCCATCTCGTCGACGTTGGAGAGGTTCACCGTGTGGCCGGCAAGGGCCTCAGGAGCGTCGTCGTTCCAAATCAGCAAGGGCTGGTAGGATGCCACCGTGAACGAAGTTTCTGTGCTGATGGTGTTGTTCTCAGCGAGGGCACCGCTCACGACCACCTCGTAGGTGTAATCGTAGGTACCGACGGCAAGTTCGGTCGTGTCACCAGCGCAGTTCTCAAACGAGCTGACAACGTTCCCGTTGGCATCGGTCACGGTGAGGGTGGTCGCGACCATGGTCTGTGTGTTGATGCCGTCGATCTTGCGCTCGCTTGATCGGTATTCACAACCCAAATCCGTGGTGATACCATCGTTGGTCACCTCTTCTGGGTGGCCTTCTGGGAAGTGGGTGGTGTCCTCGGTCACCGTGAATTGACCGGCCGTCGTCCAGCCAGCACCGCCGAAGAACGTGTTCGTCCCGTGGGCTCCGTTCACACCGTTTTCGAGGTCTTGATGGCCGTTGGCATCGCTGAAATCCGTGATGATGTAGCGGGCAGGCTGGTAGATGTTCCAATCCAACCAGGCGGCCGTGGGAACGACGCCGGACTCGGACCAGCCTCGGTCGTCGGTGAATTCGTTCACATCGTGAACATGAACATCGCTGGGTTGCGTTCGCATGGCTTCGAGTTCACCGTAATCCTTGATCGTGAGCAGACCTTTGGCGCCCCAGAACCCTTTGTCGTAGGTATCGAAGGTGGCGACGGTCGCAGCCGAGGAGATGATGAGGGCACCAACGAGCAGTTGACGGCTCTTGGCCACCGTGAAACCAGCACCCAAGGCTTTCACCAAGAGGATTCGACCCACGAAATAGACCACGATCCACATCAGAACGCCTGTCATGACCCACGGTATGGAATTGAACACGTCCGCAATCCACGGGTCTCGTGTTCCGCACAACAGGTCGCCGTGCGAGTCCAACTTACAGAAATCGGACCGGTTTTTGCCGTACAGTTCAAGGAAAATGTTGATGGAAAACACCGAGATGAACCAGATGTGAGCGAGGTAGACCGCACCAGCAGCAGCGAACCAGGGGTCTTCCACCGGTCGCTTCTCCCGTCCACCAAGGAAGGGTGGAAGAGCGAGGATGCCCACAGGGATACCGGTCAGGGCTGCACCCCACCACGCTGCGTTCCATGGGAACACCGGTTGGCCAACGATGTCACCAATGAAGCCGGTGGGAACCACAAACTGAGGAAGGTATTCACCCCAGCGAAGGTAGCCGTACGAAAACAGCACGTACCAGTCGGGGAACACGAACCCTGCTTGTGCGTAGGGGTCAGCAGCACCGTGCAACGGTGGTGGAATCAACCATGCGTAGAACAGAAGGATGGAGATCATCGAGGCAAAGATGATGGTGTCACGAAGCACCTCGTGCGGCCAAAAACCATGACCTGTTCGGGTGCGCTTTCGCTTTTCCTCCGCTTTCTGCAGTTGTTCTTTTTCCTCCATGTACATGGAGGCAACTCGGCCAAAATTGTCAATCAGTCCCATGATTTACCCTCCTCGATCAATGCGGCTCCGCGATGCCTTGCACCCACACGATAAACAAGTGAATGATGATGAGCGTCGTCACGATGACGGGCAAAATGAACACGTGGATGAAGTACATGCGTGTGACCGTCAGCGGTGTCAACTCCGATCCTGCAAAGAGCAACGTGGCCACGTATTTGCCGACCAAGGGGCTCGAGTTCGCCAGGTTGATGCCGATGATGGCTGCACCGTAGGCGAGGCTGTCCCATGGCAGCAGGTAACCCGAGTAACCAAACACGATGGTCAAGGCCATCAGGGCCACACCGATGAGCCAGTTCAACTCACGGGGGTTGCGGTATGCACCGGTGAAGTACACACGGCACATGTGCAAGAACACGCTGGCGACCATGAAGTGCGTCGTCCAATGGTGAACAGCTCGCAAGATGTAGCCAAACGGCAACTGCGTCATGATGTACTCCATGCTGGCGTAGGCTGGAGAAGGGTCGCCTTCCCCGCCGGGAACGTAGTAAATCCCCAGCACGGTTCCGGTGATCACGAGGATGATGAACGACAAAAAGGAGATGCCACCCAAACAGTACAACGGGTACCAGTACCAGATGATTCGAAGTTTGTATTTCTCAGCGTGAGTCAGCGGCATTTGACGGTGCATGTTGTAGTAAGCACCTTTGGACATGTTCCAGTAATCTTGCAGGCGGAAACGGGTGTCCAGCCAAGAAAAGACCCAGAGGAACGACCGTTCGGCCACCCCCATTTTGCCAGAGGATTCGACGGCGCGCAAAATGTCACGCCGGGGCATTTCTTCGCTTTCTTTGCGCAGCGTAAACGCCACCAAAACAACGAGGAAGACGATGAAGAACCAAAGCACCCAGAACATTGTCGTCATACGATCACCTCAGTCACAGAACGTGTACCAATCCACGTAGTCGGTCAAGCCCTCAATGGTGTCTCCGTTGAGTTGGATGGGGATGATGGGCAAGCCCACAGGAGCTGGCCCGCCAGCACGGCGGATGCCGGCGTACTTGAACGTGGCACCGGTGGACCGGTTCCGGTTGGAGTTCATCTCAAGCACCGTGGGGTCGAACCGGGAAGAATGGCAAATACAGAACAGCTTGGTGCCGCCGTCGTCACCGCCCCCGGGTGTCCACGAGTCTTCGGTGAATGAATTTGAGACGAGTTGCCAACCGGGAATGCAACACAAGTGCGTGCAGCGGCCGAACACCATGACGAGGTCATCGCTGGGCATCAGGCGGGGGTCGGCCTCCGCCAAGTCTTCGAAATGGCCAACGTACTTGCCCGTCTCGTCGTACCCCTCCGTGAATTGGAAACGGGCTTTTCCGTTGTTTTCAGGCGTGCCGGCGTTGCGGCTGTGCTCGACGTACATCACGACGACAGGAACACCGTTCCAAACACCCGATGCGCCGGCCGTCCCGGTGCTCGAGTTGGCTGCTTCGGCGACGAAATCCGATTTGGTCATGGGTTGAAGGTGCTTGGCACCGTACCAGGCTTCGTCTTCACGACCCTTGGCCCAGAAATTGACCGCAAGGTCCCCACCACCACCACCACCGGGTGGCAAGAGGATGGCGGCAAAGCCCAACATGCCCAGCGAGGCCGTGAGCACACCGGCAGCGGTGTTGAAGCCGTAGCGAAGGAATTGGCGTCGGTTGATGGTGGTGTTCATCCCTGGGGCGTCCCCTTCGTCGAGGCCGGGTGCTGGTTTGAGTTCGAATTCGCGTGCCATGACCATCACCACTTGTATTCGCGCCAGTCTTTCTGGTGTTCAGGAATGAATTTGTTCTGAGCGTGTTTCACGATGATCGTGTCGGGAAGGATGTATTTCAGGTAGATGACACCAACCATGATGAGGGTGGTGAACGTCATGGCCAGGTGGAACGACAGTTGCTGTTGATCCCATTTCTTGGCCAGACCGTACACCATGGAGAAACTCCAGTAGCAGATCCAGAAGAGGCCCCAGACGAGGAAGAACATGGCGAGGTACGAGCCGCCCGAGGGCGCAAGCGAAGCGGAGACGATGGTACCCGGTTCGGCAACGTTGAACACACCGTGGTCGATGGCATCCGACATTTGGTCTTCCGTCAACTCAGCACCCTCAAGCGCGGAGCGAGCATCTTCCACACTGACCGACCCGTCGGCCACCTTTCGCAGCAGTTTGGATACCGTGTCGTCCATCACTGATCACCTCGACGCATGAGTTTGTACCGGAGGCGAAGTTGGTTGCTTCGACCCTTGTAGGAGGTGGAAAAGCCGTACCGCAGGAGCAGCCCGGCAAAGGCAACGACGCCGAGCACGGCACCGAAGCCAAGCAACCCAAGCCAGTGAGCACGAAGTTTGGCGCCCATGTGGTGGAGGTCAACACCGTGGTGGTCAGGTTCAGGAGGTGCCACTTCGCCATCACCTGCGAAAAGGGTCCGGGTCCCCATGGCGGCCGAGGTTTCATCGCCTTCGTTGAGACCGAAGTTGAGTTGGTTCCAGCGGTCTTCAACACCGGGCACTTGGTCCCCGTTCACCGAATTGCCGACGATGTAGAAGTACGCCACACCCTCACCTGCATCGGCAGGTGCGGTCCAAACGAAATCCCATGCACGGTCCGAGGTGGCCGAGGAGGCTTCGGTGTGGGTCAAGGCCTGAAGGTCAACTGCACCATCAATCTCCGGGTTCTGGGCCATGTCGCTGGACAATTCGCCCAGCGTCACACGCATGGAGAAGCCAGCGGTGTACGTGCCGGTGGCGGGAGGTCCGCCGATGAGTTGAAGACGGAGGTCGTAGGTTTGGCCGGGCTCGTAAGCATAGGGGGCGTGGTCGACGACGACTTGAACCGAGTTGTCTGCCACTTCGTTGTGGCACAGGCAACCGGATTTGGCCACATCGTCGATCTCCACCGTGCCCGTGGAGCCCTGATGCGTGTGGGAACCGGCGATGCCTCCGTGATAGGATGATGCCAGCGTGGGGAAGAGGAGCAGCAGACCCACCAAGGTCAACAACCCAATTCGCGATGTTTGAGTGGTCTTGAGCATGGCCTCACCCTCTGCTCTTTCCGACTTGGGTGGACTCCTTAAACATTGCCAGCAAAACAGCCGCAAATCTGCGGCGCAGTCCACCGTTTTTTTGTGACTTTCCTCGGCCAACACGTATCATTCAAGCCACCCGTGGCGGCAGGGTTTTTTAGGGCCGGAGACAGGGGCGATTGATTGTTATGACCAACCATGCTTTCGAGAACACCTATGGCCTCACCAACGAGCAACTTGAGCGCCTGGATGAAGCCGAGGACCTGATGCTCAAGGGCGCACTTGGCCGAGCAGAGACGATGTTGCTCGAGATGCTCGAGGCCGATCCTGAATGCATCCCCGTCTTGTCCAACCTTGGCCACTTGTACGGCCGATACCTGTCCGAGTTTGAAAACGCTGTGAACTATTACAACAAGGTGCTCGAGCTTGAGCCGGACAACGCATGGGCACGCGATGCTCGTCGGCGTTACCTCCGATACGTGGAATGAAAGCCTGCGCCGCATGTCGGTAGCAGGCGGTATCGAAAAGGAACACCAAAGTTCTTTGAGAACCATCAGACAAGTTCCTCCATGGACCCTGCCACCATCCTCATCGCAGGTGTCGGCGGTTTGGGTTGTGCATGGGCCAAACAAGCACACGAGCGGTCAGGCCGTGGAGTCCATCTGGCCCTCATCGATGCCGATGAACGGAGTTTTGCGACCGGGGAGGGGATCCACGTCCTACGACTTGGCCACACCCTCGACAAGGTCGGGTGTGCAGCCTTGCCACCGCTGGCTGAACAGCGCATGCGAGGACTGTCATCCCTGACAGCCAACGTTCTGGAGCCCACCGAGCTGGTGGTGTTGCTCACGGCATTGGGCGGCGGGTGTGGAACCGGAGCCGCTCAAGAATTTGCTCGACAAGCCCGTCAGCGCGGTGCCATTGTTTTGGCCGTTGCAGCCTTGCCTTTCGAAGCACAACACACCCGGCTGGCCATCGCTGAAGCCGGTCTAGCACGGCTCGAAGCAATGGCCCACATCACGGTCCGGCTCTCCCTCGATCGATTGGCCCGACAAGCCCGTGACCGGGGCCAACAGTGGCACATGGGATCGGAGTGGATCGAAGATTTGGTCGACGGTCTCGTTCGCACCTTGATGCGCATGGGACTCATCAACCTGGATCTGATGGACTTGAGGGCCGTTGTTGACCAAGACGGCGAAGCAACCATGCTCGTTGGCGTCGGTCGTCCCGACGACCCTCGCAGCATTCTCGAATCCGCACTCAAAGCACCCCTTGCCGCCATGGACGTGGGTGGCGCCACCGGATGCCTGATTCAAGTGGAAGGTGGCCCGGGCATGACCATCGGCCAGGTGGACGCCGTGGCCTCCCTGTTCACCAGTGCACTGGATGATGGCGCCCATGTCATCCTCGGCGCACGTGTCAGCGAGGACCTTGATGACAGCATCCGTGTGGTGACCTTGCTGTCCGGCATTCGACCGGATTAACCCTCGTCGGACGCGCCGTCCCAGTCGACATCGTCTGCGAGGACTTCGACCGGATCGTCGGCCCAGTCCACGCGAACAGGAGCTTGGTTGTGTTCAGTGGCGGAGGCCATCACGCCACCACCTTCGGGGTCCGACGGCCCCTCGGATGCCGTGGGTTCATCGCTCGCAGGCGCTTCTGTTTGGGCAGCAACATTGGAGGGAGATGCAGCGTCGACGGCTCGGCGAATGGTCACCTCTGCATCGTGCTGCCCAAGGGCCCGAATGAGCACGCTACGCTGCATCCAAAGCAACGTGCACAACACCACTCCATGACCTGCCATCATGACGGTGCGCACATCATCGAGCACCCCCGTGAGCATGGCGACGCTTCCAGCATAGGCGTACCCAAACGCCAACCCCATCGGCAGTGCATTTCCATCGTGAACCAACCCAAGGGCTGATTTGACGGATTTCGAAGTCAAGCCCCAAATGGCCATGATCACGGTGAACACCATCAACATCAGTTCCTCGATGAGCAGGAGGGCAGGAGGAGGCGACATCACCGTGTGACGCCAAACCGTGAGGGCGTGCCAGACAACAAAAAACTGCGACATCAACAACCAAGCGCCCGAAAACCGATGCAAAGAGCGATGGCGTGAAGCCCTTCGCCGCTGTTCGCGTGTGGCAGCAAAGGACACCCCCATCAGCAGGCCGAAAACAGCGAAGAACGCGGCGTTGTCTCTGGCCACGGCGGCTGGGCCGGCCTCCTCACCTGCGATCATGGAGAACAGGCTGAGCAGCCCGAGCGTGACCCCCCCGAGCAGCATCGAATGAAGAACGACATGGACCGCAATCCCTCCGGAGCGAGGAGAAGGTTCTGGAAGGCGCTTTGCTGCCACCGAGGACATCCATGAGGACAAACTGCGTGCTTGGACAATGGACCACAGCACAAAGAGCCCGCTGAGCACCAGCGGCAGGGTGTCGAGTTGGTCCCCCAACGCCCCGTCTTCACCCATGAGGAGGAGCAAAGCGGCCGCCCACAGGCAAGCCAGCACGAGGGGAAACAAGCAAATCTTCAACCAGTTCAGCACTCGCTTGGCGAGTCCAAGCGGCGGCTGGGTCTCTCCCCCCACCTCATCCGTGGGATCCAAAGCCATCCATCGACGAACAGAACCGATGGACGACAACATACCCGCCGTGGCATATGCCATGGCGAGGCTGGTGAAAGCAACGGCCGATACAGCCGTTAAACCCCCTTCGGTGACGAGGAACAACAGAGAACTTGACACCACCAACAAGAGCACATGTGGAAGCGTCCGAGGGTGGAGCAAGGTGCGGACCAGTGTCAGCAGCGACGTGTCTTGTTCGGCCATGGCCGCCAGTTCATCGCTGGTTTCAACGGCCTCCGTTGTTGAAGCCTCTGTCACGCCTTGCCCTGGACGACGCATGATTTGAGGTTACGCCATCCAACTCAACGTTCATCACGGGTCGCTCACAGGCGAGGTTGTGGGCCGAAAACTCACCAAAGCGCTTCGCGGCAAACGGCGCTGGGTGGGCGTGGCTTTTCGTCGTGGGATCGTTGACCGGGCGACGGCGGGGAGGTTGCTCCACCACCTTGACGAAGACCTCAACACCGTGCAACCTTTGAGGCTCATGGATTTCGTTGAGCCCGATGTGCACGGTCTCGATGACGAGCGATGGCTGGGCATTCTCTGCGTTCGGTTGGAAGATTCATCTTCGCTCCGTGAGGCACTCAGCGGGGAAGACGCCCTCGACCAGCGAGGTATGCAAAGCCTGACCACCAGCGGAAAAATCAGGCTGGTGAGGGAGCGACTGGGCCTCCCCAAACCCAAACGCAGACGCTGACCACCCAAGATTGATGAGCAGGCGCGGCGACGGCTGCCACCATGGGCGGCGCTGGAACTGCACCCAAAATGAAGATGAGCGATGCTCTCATTTTGGTCGGAGCCACGCTGCTGCTTGGGGCCTTGTTCATGCATGCATGGGTCAGCCCGTTAATGCTCAACGGAGATGACGGCCCCTACGAGAAGCAGGTGAATCTCATGTCGGGCGACCGGCTGGTGATCGAGGTCACGGTGGAAAACGAAACCACCCTTCGAACCGTTGTTCGCGACACTGAAGACCGGGTCGTGGAGGCGTCCAACGTCGTGCTGGCTGCTGGGGCCACCGAACGGTACACCTACAACGCTGAGAACGGCGGTGCTTATTCGGTTGAAATCGATACCAACGGCGTGGACGCCACCCTCGATGCCTTCTCCATTGAACGAGGGTTCATGATCGACATGTTGCCTTTCCCGATCGGTACCGTCGTGCTGCTCTACGGATTGTACTTGCGTCAAAACAGCGAAGAGGACGCTCCAAAGGACCACTCAGCCACCATGGACGCCATCCTTGAGCCCGACCCAGACAACGACGTCTGAGTCGGTTAAACGAACCTCGACACCGTCCACCACGCCTGCGAGCTCACCCGAGTTGAGCAATCGAGGGGCCTCAACCGCTTGCCCGTTGAAACGGAGCGGACCCAGCACCTCGAGGCCGCGGTGACATGCTGCTTCCACCTCGGCATGAACCTCAACCTGTGGACCAGCGCTGTATGGTACCGGCTCGTGAAGGCTCGCAACGACAGCGTGAACAGCTTTCAGCAACAACGCCGGCTCGGTGCTCACCCCACCGTCTTCAACACCCGCAAAAAGCGTACCAGCAGGCGCAGAAACGTTGACCCCGATACCAACCACGACACGGTGTGAAGAACCTTGACTCCTCATTTCGTAGAGAACCCCGCCGCATTTTTTCCACGATCCGTCCAACATCGATACGTAAAGGTCGTTGGGCCACTTGAGCACAAACGCCCCCCCTTCGGATGAGGACAAACGGTTGCAACACGACACCAGGGCCTGGCCCAAACGAACCTGGTCGAAAGGACGGTGGTGCACCTTCGAACCAGCCTCCACCAACCACGATGCCTCAACAGCATCGGGAGAGGACACCCATCCCCGTCCTTGGCGCCCATGGCCCTGCTCTTGGCGGTCAGCGGACAAGCGATGGCCGACAGAACCATCCCCCTCCAAGAGGGACGTGTTGGTGCTGCCGGTCGTGGAAAGGTGGATTTGAGGCGCGCCTTCGTAAGGACGCCAAAGAGCGAGCACCTCCAACATTTCGCCGTCATCAAAGACATGTCTCATCACAGGCTGAGCCGCCATCCCCCTGCTCCACGCCTCGGCACAGGCATCGGGGAGCACCCCCGACGAAGACACCACCACCAACGCCAATCCACCGGGGGCCAACAGGGAAGTGGTGGACAAGCGGTGTACGAAGTCGGTGTAAAGGCCTAACCGCGAGGTGTCGGTCAGCGACGCTTCCTCAAGCGGACCGAGGTGGTGCGTTTTCATCGTTTCAGGGGGTGAAAGGTACGGCATGTTCCATACGACAAGGTCGTAGGAAGCATCACCACCCCACTGTGACTCGGTTCCGTCAGCAGCAGGGCCCGGCCCTCCCTCATGGACGAGGATGCGGTGGCCGTGACGCCGGGCGTTGCCACGAGCCGCCGCCACCGCCAAAGGGTTCACGTCGCAGCCCGTCACGCGCCAACCTTTGCTTGCGGCGAAAAGCGACAATGCGCCACTCCCACAGCCCACATCGAGCACCGAAGCACCCGTCGGCAGGGAGCATTTGTTCATGGCAGCGGCCAAGAGATCGGTGTCCTCTCGAGGAGGATATACCGTGAACGGCAGCATGAGTTGCAAAGCATGATGGAGGGGCGTGACCCAAGTCACCTCGGTGGTGTCCGTCGCCGTCCGTAGCGCCTCACGGTGGGCGTCGCTCCCGTCAAACCACGGCCCCCCTTCCATGACGCAACGGGTGTCGGCGACCGTCAAAGAACGTAACCCGTGAGGGGGCTTGTTGGGCAGGCCAACCACGTTTGCATAGGTTTTTGTAAACAATGGCGGTTTTTTGGTCTGAGGCAGAGGGACGAGCGCATGCTGCCCCTCAGCAATCTATAAAAATACCATGCAAGTCGGGCAACAAGCCCAAGTTGCTACATTGGGCCTGTAGCTCAGTCAGGTAGAGCGTCGGACTTTTAATCCGATGGTCGCGGGTTCGAACCCCGTCGGGCCCGCCTGATTGTGCTGCAGGTCCGTGTGGGAGGGCCATCGCGGGGAAAAAACATGGTCGTAAAGAGTGCAACAAAAAAGCGGTTGATGGAACTGGGCGTGTCCGAGGAATACGCCCACAAGCTGGCCACCGACCGAAACATGACGGACATCAAGAACATGTCCCACGACGATGTCGCCACCACCCTCGGCATTTCGAAAGATGCCGAAGCCTTCACCCAAACCATGAACATCATTGCAGAACAAGGCTCTCGCCGACGTGCTGCGAAGAAAAGCACCAAAATCACCATCCGTGCCAAAGCCATCGATGACTTCGATCGCCCGGAGATCACCTCCCGGTTCAACGTCCTGAACCACGAACTCGTGCCCCACCAGGAACTGGTTGGACCCGCCAACGTGTCCGAGGAAGAGCAACTCGCCATCGAGACCGCCGAACTGGCCCCCTGGCGCATGGTTCAACCCGACCCCGAAACCGGGGAAGACCGCCTTGCCAAGGAACTGCTCCCCAAGATCCTCATCACCGACCCCGCCGTCCAAGTGGTGAAGGAGCTGGCAGAAGCCGAAGACAACGCCCGTTTGGCCGCCGACCCCGACCACCGCCCACTGGCGGCCGGCTGGATCGCCGACCGGGTCTTGAAGGTCATCCGCCGATCCCCGTCGGCGGGCAAATCCGTGGCATACCGACTGATCGTCGAGGGGAACTGAGGAGGAATACACCATGCAAGAGATCATTCAAGCATTTTTCAAAGAGCGCAGCCTTGTCAACCACCAACTTGCGTCGTACAACGACTGCATCCCTGCTTCCGAAACCTCGTTGTCCCGCATGGAGCGTATTATCCGCAACATCCGTGTTGGGACGGACGAGGATTTCGACGATGACGAAGGCGGCTACATCAAGTTGGACGTCGCCGACCAAGACATCGTCATCCGCCTCAAGAACGTCCGTTTGGGCAAGCCCACCGTCAAGGAGGCCAACGGTGCGCTGAACGACTCCACCCCGATGGAGTGCCGACTCCGCAAGTTGACCTACATGAGCCCCGTCTCCATCGACTTCACCATCCTGCGCAACGGCGTTCCTTCCCCCACGGAGGAAGGCGTCCAAGTGGGATCCATGCCCATCATGGTCCGTTCGGAACGCTGCAACCTGCATCCCAAGCACATTGCTGGCGACCGCGTGCTGACCCCCGTCACCTCGGACGAAGATCGCTCGTCGTGGCACGAACTGCTGCGCAAGCGTGGTGAGGATCCGTTGGACCCTGGCGGCTACTTCATCATCAACGGGACCGAGCGTGTTCTCATTTCGATGGAAGACCTGGCCCCCAACCGCGTGACCGTTGAAATCAACAAGCGCTACGCCAAACAGACCGAAGTGGCCAAGATCTTCTCACAAAAAGACGGCATGCGTAAACCCTTGACCGTTGAGAAGCGCCGTGACGGTATGCTGATGGTCAAGATCAGCACCGCCGGTACGACCGCTATCCCCGTCGTGCTCCTCATGCGTGCGCTGGGTGTTGAGAACGACCAAAACATCTTCCAGGCCATCGCTGGCAACACCGATTCGTTCAAGTTCATCGTGGCCAACATCAACGAAGTCAACGACAACGAAGAATACAAAGTGGTCACGACCGAAGAAAGCCACCAGTGGCTTGAGAAGAAATTCGCCGCAGGCCAGCAGAAGGAATACCGTGAAGCACGTGTAAACCAACTCCTCGACCGAGAGCTGCTCCCCCACTTGGGCGACCAGGTCACCGACCGCGAAAAGAAGGCCATCTACCTTGGCCGCATCGTTCGTCAAGTCTTGGAAATGGCCATTGAAGGACGCGACCCCAACGACAAGGACCACTACGCCAACAAGCGCGTTCGCTTGGCAGGCGACCTCATCGAGGACCTGTTCCGTGTGTCCGCCGGTCAATTGGCTCGTGACCTCAAGTACCAACTTGAGCGTCACCACAACCGTAAGCGTGAACTCAAGATCACGTCCTGCCTCCGCCCAGACGTGCTGACATCCAAAATCATGCACGCACTGGCCACCGGTAACTGGGTGGGCGGCCGATCCGGCGTCAGCCAACTCCTGGACCGCACCACTTACCTCGCTGCACTCTCGCACATGCGCCGTGTCACGTCACCTCTCGTGCGAAGCCAACCCCATTTCGAGGCCCGTGACCTTCACCCCACCCAGTGGGGTCGCTTGTGCCCCAACGAGACCCCTGAGGGTCAAAACTGCGGCCTGGTCAAGAACGCTGCCCAGATGATCGACATTTCCGAGGATGTCAACGAGAAAGAAATCCATGAGCGCCTCGACGAGTTGGACGTGTACCAGCCCGACGATTGGACGGACGGCGACCGTATTCACGTCAACGGCGACATCTACGGCATCCACAAGAAGGGCACCCGTTTGGTGGACCACTTCAAGTCGGCTCGTCGACGTGGAACCATCCCGTCGGAGGTGTCCATTCGCCACGACAAGGAAAACAAGGACATTTTCATCAACACCGACAAGGGACGAATCCTCCGTCCTGTACTGATTCTGTACGACGGTGCACCACGGTTGACCCAGGCTCACCTTGAGCGCTTGAGCAACGGCGAAATGGACTTCCGCTCCCTCGTCGTTGAGGGTATCGTGGAATGGGTGGACGCTGAGGAAGAAGAAGACCTCTACATCGCCCCCCGCCCGTTCGTGCTCCCAGAAACCGTCCCCGAGGGCGACTCCGCTGGCCTTGCCGGCCGTGTGGTCAAGAACGAGGACGTTCAGTGGATGAACCTCGGCGAACACGGCGCCACTTCCGCCCACTTGAAGGCCAACGTGCGCATGCCCAACGGCGAGTGGGCCACCACCGAATTCGAAGTGCCGCTCCTGTACACGCCGGAGCACACGCACTGCGAAATCGACCCACAACTCGTGCTGGGTGTGTGTGCATCGCTCATCCCCTACCCCGAGCACAACTCGACACCTCGTGTTACGGGCGGTACGGCCATGGTCAAGCAATCGCTCGGCCTGCCCAGCGCCAACTACCGCATGCGCCCTGACACGCGAGCCCACATCCTGCACTACCCGCAACGCTCGATCACCAAGACCCGCGCCATGGCCACGACCAACTTTGATTCCCGCCCCGGTGGACAGAACTTCGTCGTCGCCATCATGTCCTTGCATGGCTACAACATGCAAGACGCTGTCATCATGAACAAGGGGTCGGTGGACCGTGCTTTGGGTCGTTCGACCTTCAACCGTACGTACAACGCTGAGCGACGCCGCTTCCCCGGCGGTCAAGTCGAAGAGATCGAAAAGCCCGGCACCTCCAAGCAGGAAGTCAAGGGCCTCAAAACCCCTGAATCGTACTTCCACCTGGAAGCCGACGGCTTGCCCATGCCCGAATCCTACCTCGAAGGCGGGAACGTGTTGGTCGGAAAGACGAGCCCGCCCCGCTTCTTGGAGGAATCCTCCGGAGGCGCCTTCTTGATGGCACAGGAGCGACGCGAGTCCTCCATGCTCGTCCGCCATGGCGAAAAGGGCTGGGTTGACAACGTCTACGTGACCGAATCCCTCGACTCCGGTCGCTTGGTTCGCGTGATGGTCCGAAGCCACAAGGTGCCTGAAGTCGGTGACAAGTTCGCTTCTCGCCACGGACAGAAGGGCGTGATCGGCCGCCTCGTTGAACCCGAGGACATGCCGTTCACCCCCGACGGCGTCGTGCCCGACCTCATCATCAACCCGCACGCCATTCCATCCCGCATGACCGTGGCCCACGTTCTGGAAATGATCGGTGGGAAGGTCGGCGCCATGGAAGGTCGCCGCATTGACGGCACCGCCTTCCGTGGAGAGAAGGAATCCAGCCTGCGTGACGGACTGGTGCGCAACGGTTTGGCCCACACCGGTCGTGAAATGATGATCAACGGTGAAACCGGTGAGTCCTACCCCGCTGAAATCTTCGTTGGTTGCATTTTCTACCAGCGACTGCACCACCTCGTCAGCTCGAAGATCCACGCTCGCTCTCGCGGCCGTGTCCAAATCCTGACCCGCCAACCCACCGAAGGGCGTGCCCGACAAGGTGGTCTGCGATTCGGTGAAATGGAACGTGACTGTTTGATCGCCCACGGTGCGTCGATGGTCATCAAGGACCGCTTGCTCGATGAATCGGACGGAATTGACATGTACGTCTGTGCTCAATCCGGACACATCGCTTGGTTCGACCCCAAGCGAAACACCTACGTCAGCCCGATCCACGGTGACGGTGCTGAGGTGTACAAGGTACAAACCTCCTACGCCTTCAAGCTGCTTCTGGACGAAATGAAGAGTTTAGGTGTGGCCATGCGTCTTGAACTGGAGGACCGAAAATGAGCAGAAAGAGTACGATGATCCCCAAGCGAATCGCTCAGATTCGTTTCGGCCTGATGGACCCCCTCGAAATCCGCAAGATGTCGGCTGTTGAAGTGAAAACGGCGGACACGTACAAGGACGACGGTCACGCCTACAAGCAGGGTCTGATGGACCCCCACATGGGTGTGATTGAGCCCGGTTTGGTGTGCCCAACGGACAACTGCCAGTACCAGGACTCGCCCGGTCACTTCGGCCACATTCAGCTTGAACTGCCCGTCATCCACATCGGTTTCGTGAACCTGATCAAGACGGCGCTCAAAGCGACCTGCAACAGCTGCAGCCACATCTTGCTTCACGGCGAGGCCGGTTCCAGCCCGTCGGCCAACCCCGAACAATCCGAGCAGGACTTCTACCGAAACCGCATCCGCGACGTGATCACCAAGCACGGTGTGGGTTCCACGGAATTCTCGAAGATCATCAAGGAAGTCGAGAAGGTCACCTCGGGCACCAAGCGAAAGGTGTGCATGCACTGCGGCGAATCGCAGGGCAAGATCATCCTCGACAAGCCCACCACCTTCAAGGAGAAGCACGAAAACAACAACACGGAGCGCAAACTCAACCCTCGTGATGTTCGCGAATGGCTGAGCAGCATCCCTGCCGACCATCTGATTTTCATCGGCATGGACAAGCAAAACCGACCCGAGTGGGTCGTGCTCAAGGTGTTGCCCGTCCCACCCATCACCGTTCGACCGTCCATCACCTTGGACAGCGGTGACCGATCCGAGGACGACCTGACCCACAAGCTGGTCGACGTCCTTCGCATCAACCAGCGGCTCCGTGAGAACCGTGACTCGGGTGCGCCTCAACTCATTGTCGAGGACCTCTGGGAACTGCTTCAATACCACATCACCACGTACTTTGACAACCAGACCTCCGGCATCCCGCCCGCTCGTCACCGCTCCGGCCGTACCCTCAAGACGCTCACACAGCGCCTGAAGGGCAAGGAGGGCCGTTTCCGAAGCAACCTGTCCGGAAAGCGTGTCAACTTCTGTGCCCGCTCGGTGATTTCGCCCGACCCCTACCTCAGCGTGAACGAGGTCGGTGTACCGACCAAGATCGCCAAGGAACTGACGGTCCCCATCCGTGTGACGGCCCGAAACCGTGAGCAAATGCGTCAGATGATCCTGCGCGGTCCCGATGTCCACCCCGGTGTGAACTACATCATCCGTGGCGATGGACGCCGTGTCAAAATCAACGCCCGAAGTCGTTTGATCAACGCTGGTTTCCGCTGCCACAACCCCGAGTGCAACGAGGAAACGACCACCCGTCACGACCTTCATTCCGTGCTCCCCGCCCCCAACTTCCTGCCAGGCTTGGTCATCCAGAAGCAAATTTCGCTCAGCGGTATGGACCAGTCCCTTGAGGAAGTGACCTACACCGTCAACGATGCGGCGACCCTGGCCAACCTGCAAGGTGTCGACGAGAACGGAAAGATGCTTGCCGAGGACGACCCCCGTGCCGTGCTCCACTACCGGTGGATGCACGAACTGTCCCAGGCCGACAACCCCAACCCCGAACCCTACCCCGAGCACCTCGAAGTGTCCTGCCCCCACTGCGGCAGTCCCTTCGACGAGTGGACCGAGGAGCGAACGGGCGTGGAAGACCGCTTGGCGACCGTGGACCGCTACGGCAACCCCAAGCCCGGTCTCCAGGTCGAGCGCCACCTGATCGACGGCGATGTCGTGATCTTCAACCGACAGCCTTCGTTGCACCGCATGTCCATGATGGTGCACGAGGTTCGTGTCATGGAAGGCCACACGTTCCGGTTCAACTTGGCCGTGTGTACACCGTACAACGCTGACTTTGACGGTGACGAGATGAACCTTCACGTCATCCAGTCCGAGGAAGCACGAGCCGAAGCCAAGATCTTGATGCGTGTCCAAGAACACATCCTGACCCCCCGCTACGGCGGTGCGGTCATCGGTGGTATCCACGACCACATCTCCGGCGCCTACCTGCTCTCCCGACCCGGCACCCTCATCCGCCAAGCCCACGGCTTGGAGATGCTGGGCAACATCGGCTACACCGGTGAACTGCCCGAGTTGGTGAAGGACGAGAACGGCCAACCCGCCTACCGCGGTCAGGATTTGATTTCCCTCATCATCCCCGACAACATCTTCCTTCGGTTCCGAAGCCGAAGCAACGACGATGTCGTGGTGAAGGAAGGCCAAGTGGACGGCACCCTCGACAAGCGTGCCATCGGTGCTGAGGACGGGCGTCTGCTCGATGCCATCGTTCAAACCAACGGACCCGAACAGGGCGCTCGTTTCCTTGACGAGTTCACGCGGCTCTCCATCGCTGCCTGCACTTCGCTCGGCTTCACGACCGGTATCGACGACGAGGACCTCTCCGAGGCCGCCGTCGCCGCCATCCACGCCGCCAACGAGAACGCATCCCAACAGGTCAACGCTGAGCTGGAGAAGTTCGGTGCCAACGGGAAGGGCTACGAGACGCGACCCGGCCGTACCCCTCGTGAGACCCTTGAAGAGAACATCATGCAAATGCTGGACAAAGGAAAGCAAGAAGCAGGTGACGTTGCAAAGGATGCACTGAACGAAAGCGGCTCAACCAACGCTGCGGTCAACATGGCCATCAGCGGTGCTCGCGGTTCCATGGACAACCTGACCATGATGGCTGCCTCCATCGGCCAAGCCAAAGTTCGCGGTAAGCGCCTTGAGCGTGGATACGACGAGCGTGTGCTGCCTCATTTCAAGCGAGGCGGCCGCGGCGCACCCGACCGAGGGTTCATCGCTTCCTCGTTCAAGCGCGGTCTTGAACCGACGGAGTTCTTCATGCTCTCCGTTTCGGGCCGTGAGTCCTTGGTCGACACCGCTGTGCGTACCGCCAAGTCCGGCTACATGCAGCGTCGGTTGATCAACGCCATGGACGACCTCAAGGTCTACGACGACGACATGCTGTCGGTTCGCAACACCGCCAACCGCATCATCCAGTTCAGCTACGGTGAAGACGGCATTGACCCGTCCCGTGGTGTGCACGGTTCACCGTTCAACGTCGATGTCATCGTTGACTCGGCCTTGGGCACCGAGGGTGCAACGGAAGTTGTCCGTGAATCCGTTGAGCGCGAGGAGCGCGAGGAGGATTTCGGCGGCTGGGAATTCGACGGTGACGACACCGGAGGTGAGGCTTGATGGTGGTCAAGAGTGCAACGAAGAAGAAGCTGATGGACCTCGGCGTGGCCGAGAACTTCGCTCATCAACTCGCCGATGACCGTAAGTGGGACGATGTCAAGACGATGTCGTCCAACGACATCGCCAAGGCTTGCGAAACGGATTCCGAAACTGCGGGGAAAATCCACGCAACCATCCTTGCAGCCACCCAAAAAGGACGAGACGGTGACGGTGACACGAGTGGACCCATCACCAAAGTGCGTTTGGCCGGACGTCGGAGTCGACGGGCCCGCACCAAGACCGTGGTGGATCTTGAGACCTACGACGAGGAGCGAAAGGCCAAGTCCCTGGAGCACGAACTTTCCAGCGACCCTGTGTACAAGGCGCTCGAAGAAGCCGCCGAGTCCTTGGGCTCCCGCCGATTCACAAACCGAATCTTTGCGGATTTGACCCTTGCATGCCACAGCCGAGGCAAGAAGAAACTGACCAAGCCACAAGCAAAGAAGGTCATCCAGGAAGCCATCGAAGCGTTGGACAAAGCCAGCATTGACCCCTACGAGGCGGCGGGCATCATCACGGCGCAGTCCATTGGCGAACCGGGCACGCAGATGACCATGCGTACGTTCCACTATGCCGGTGTGGCCACGGTCAACGTGACCCAAGGTCTGCCACGTATCATTGAGATCGTGGACGCACGCAAGGTGCCCCAAACGCCAACGATGACCATTCGCATGACGCCTGGCAAGGTTCAAGACGGAAACGCTGCAAAGAAACTGGCCGCCGCTATTGAAGTGACGACCACGGTCAACATCGCTGCGTTGGAGACCGACGTTGCGCAACGCCGCTTGGTGCTGAAGCTCAACAAAGGCAACCTCAAGCAGAAGAACATGACACCCATGGAAGTTAAGGACAAACTGGAACAAGCCACGCGATTGCTCGTTCAAGCGGACAAGGAGAAGAACCCCTCCACGTTGACCTTGATTCCCGGTGTTCACTCGGAAGACGACCTGTCGGACCTGGCCGAGAACCCTCCTTCCTACACCATGCTGTTGCAGCTTGAGGAAAAGATCCGTGACATGCGGTTGAAGGGCATCCCCGGCATCGAGCGAGCGAACGTGCAACTGGACGACAAGACCGGTGAGTACTACCTGTCGACCATTGGCAGCAACTTGCAGCGTGTCAGCGAGCTGGAAAGCATTGACCGGTCCCGCACCTACACCAACAACATCATCGAAATCTACGACTACCTTGGCATTGAAGCCGCTCGACAAGCCATCGTCAACGAACTGCAGTTGACCTTGGACGGCGCTCGTCTGGAAGTCGATGTCCGCCACCTGCTGATGGTGGCTGACGTGATGACCTCTGAAGGTGAAGTGCGAGCCATTGGCCGACACGGTGTGTCCGGTACAAAGCACAGCATCCTCGCTCGTGCTGCGTTCGAGGTGACGGTGAACCACCTGCTCAAGGCAGGTATCATCGGCGAGAAGGATTACCTGACGGGTGTGGCCGAGAACATCATCGTTGGCCAGCCCATCTCGTTGGGCACGGGCAGCGTTGCGCTGTACTACATCCCCGAGGAGTGATGTTCCAACCATGAGAAACACTGGTGGAGAATGGAGGAAGAAAAAATGGATTTGAGCCGACAACTGAAAAACGCAATCGCAACAGGTTCCCTGTTGTTTGGACAACGACAAGCCAAGGACGCCTGTGCCAAAGGGGACGCAAAACTCGTGCTCGTGGCGGCGAACTGCCCAGAGGGGTACGTCACGGACCTGCGGGCTGCACACCCCGAGGTTACGCTTCATCGCTCCCGAATGGTGAACCGGGAACTCGGAATCGCCTGCGGTAAGCCCTTCTCGGTGTCCACGTTGACCGTGCTGGATGCCGGCAACAGCGATCTGCTTTCGTTGGAAACCAACGTCGAGTGAGCATCGCCGCCAAACAAAGGCTTGATGGCCTACGGTCACGGCCTTTGAGGCATGCGAAGCCTGGGCTTCTCCGCAGCAAGCATCACCGTCCTGTTGGTGTTGAGCATCGTCACGCCGTTCACGACCGTTCACGAACAACTTGGGACCTCCGATGTGCACCCAACATCAGGCCGTTCGTCCACCGAAGAGGTGTTCCTTTCCACGGGAGGCGGTGCAAATGGCAACGAATTCCCTACCAGCATCGCGACCACCGCTTCTGGCTTCGCCGTGTTGGGTGACTACAACCGTACCATGAACTTCGGCACCCACTCAATGAACCCAACTTCGCCGTTTTCCAACGGCAATGAAATCTTCCTCGCCCACATGGACAGCAACGGGGCATGGACCGCTGCACTGGGTGCCGACCACTCCACCGGCGGTTATTCCTTCGCCAGTGACCTGACCAACTCCCAAGGCGCCGCCGTTGCCACAGGATACATGATCGGCGTCGGTGTGTTTGGCTCCACCACGCTCCAAACCTCCGTCCTGGACGGATTCGTAGCAAAGGCCAACGCCAACGGCAACGGTTGGGCATGGGCCAAATCCTTCCAAACCGTGGCGAACCAAAGCAGCGATAACAGCATCCCGAGCGCTATAGCGGTGGACGCCAACGGCGACATCATCGTCGCAGGTACCTTCTCAGGGGAGACCGATTTCGGCGGCACGAGCATCAACGTGAGCAACACCGAAGTCTTTGTTGCCAAACTGGACGGTGCCAGCGGGAACCTTGTCTGGGCGGTGAGCGGCGGTGGCCTTGGTGATCAGGGCGTCACCGACGTGGTCGTGGACGGGAACGGCAACATCCACGTGGCAGCCGTCACACAAACCGCCGTCTACTTCGGGGCCAACAGTTACACCCCCGTCGGGACGCAGGACTCGTTTGTGTTGACCCTGTCGAGTACCGGCTCGTTCCTGAGTGTCGACGGCTTCGGCGTGGCCAACGAGGTGGTCGTGATTCGAAACCTCGCATTGGACGTCAACAACCAACTGTTCATCGGTGGGACGTTTTCGGGAACCCTCGCCAAGTCGGGATGGTCCATCACCGCCAACAAGGGCGGTTCGGACATCTTCATCATCAAGCAGGGGGCAACACCCAGCCAACAATGGGCTACGCTCGGCGGGAGCAATGCGAACGATGTGCTGAGCGGTATGGCCGTTGATTCCCGAGGAGAAGTTGTCTTTTCAGCTTACATCCAAGGAACGTTCAGCGCTGGTACGAAAGCCATCACACCGAGCGGAAATTTCGACGGCTTGGTCGGCGGGTTGAGTGCCACCGGCAGCTGGACCTGGCTGGACGTCACCCGCAGCCCGGACTACGAGGCCCATTACGGCGTGGCGATCAACAGCAACGACATCGCCGCTGTTGTCGGTGCCTACGCCAACCAAAACCCTGCACAAATCTCCAAAGGCACGACCACCATCACCGCAGCCGGTGCTTGGGACACCTTCGTTTGGGCGTTTGACCCCGCTATGAAAAAGGACAGCGACACGGACGGCGTGCCCGACGTGAGCGACAACTGCCCCGCGGTGTCCAATCCGCTGCAGGAAAACACGGACTTTGACCTGCAAGGCGATGCCTGCGATGCCGACGACGACAACGACGGCATCACGGACAACTCCGGTGACGATTGCCCCCGAAACGGACAATTCAACTGGACGTCAACCCAGGATTTTGCAGTCCCTGATAATTCGTCGGATTGGGACCGAGACGGGTGCAAAGACGATGCAGAGGACAACGATATCGACAACGACGGCGTGCTGAACATCGACGACGTGTGTCCCCGCTCCCCCTACCAACCGCCTCGCCCCACGTGGGAGTCCAACGCATCCACCGACATCGACGGGGACGGTTGCCGGGACGTGGATGAAGACGTCAACGACGATGGCGACGCCTTCGATGACGTGTTCGACGACTGTCCATCGGTGTTCGGCAATTCGACACAGGGCCAAACCGGCTGCCCCGATAACGACGGCGACGGTTGGTCCAACGCACTCGACGACTGCCCCGATGAGGCGGGTAACTCCACGCTGGGAGGAAAGAACGCTTGCTTTGACCAGGACGGCGACGGGTGGGCGAACGTGGACGATGCGTTTGTGGACGACCCGTCGCAATGGTCCGATGCGGACGGTGACGGCTTCGGCGACAACCCCTCAGGGACAACCGCCGATGCATGCCCGGATGTTGCGGGTGATTCCTCCACGGACCGCATCGGTTGCGTTGACACCGACGGTGACGGCGTATCCGACGGGGACGATGGTTGGAGTACGGAAGATGGCGCTGACGCCTTCCCGGATGATGCCACGCAGTGGTCAGATTTCGACGGAGACGGCTTGGGTGATAACTGGGCCAATGCCAGCTGGGACGACCGAAACCCCTCGTGGCCGGGCGTATACCACCCCGATGTAACGGCTCAAGATGCGTGTCCCACCCAAGCCGGAACGGCCACCGCCAACGGAATGACAGGTTGCCCCGACGCCGATGGTGATGGATGGTTCAACCTCCAGGATGCGTTCCCCGGCGAAGCCAGCCAATGGGCCGACCAAGACGCTGACGGCTTTGGTGACAACCCAGCCGGCGTGCAACCCGACGCATGCCCCCTTGAGGCGGGAACATCCACCATGGACCGCTTTGGTTGCATCGACAACGACGGTGATGGCTATTCCGCTCCGGTTCCAGATTGGACGCCTTGGGAGAACGGAGCGGACTACGACGATGCCGACGCTACGCAATGGGCCAACGCCGACCGTGATGCATACGGTGACAATCCGAACGGCGACCAACCGGACGAGTGCCCCGATGTGTTTGGAACATCCTCGATTGACCGCTTGGGGTGCCTTGACAGCGACGCCGACGGGCTGTCCGATGCGACCGATGCGTGGAATCTTGAGGACGGCGCCGATGCTTGTCCACTGGCATACGGCAACTCAACCGCCGATCGCATTGGCTGCCTCGACAGCGACGGAGACGGCTATTCCGACCCTACCGGGGGCTGGGACATTGAGCAAGGCGCCGACGCTTACCCCAACGATCCGAACCGTTGGATCTACGAACCACCCTCCGACGACCTGGCCTTTGCGTCGACCGAAGTCGTCGTGGGCGGTGGCGTCGGTGTTGTGTTGGTTCTGGCTCTGTTGGGCCTCCTGGTGAGGCGCCGAGGACGAGCCGACGTGCCGTTGACGAAGGCACCCGTGATGCTCCCTGACTTTACCGCACAACCGATGGCCTATGCAACCCCACCGACGGCGGCACCGACCTACGGTGGAGCCTCCGTGGCAACCGCACCAGCGAGCGTTGCTCCGCCACCGGGTTTCGAACCCGATCCCGCTCGTGAATACTACAACGGACTGATTGCACAGGGCTACCCGCCTCAAGAGGCCATGCAGTACACGCAACAATACTACAACCATTTCAGGGGTTGATGAGCATGAACCCACCGTCCGCCGAAACCGAGCGGACATGGCGAAACCATCCGATGGTTCGCACCCTGTTGGTGTTCTCGTTGTTTCGTGCCGTGTACGGGATGGGTATCCTGTTGGTCACCTATGTCTTGGCAACAGGTGAATCCGTGCCTGCGTGGACGCCTTGGGCGTTTCTGGCCGCGTCCATGGTGTTCAGTCGAATCCTGTTTCGTTGGATGAAACGAACGTGGCCCCATTGGTTTGATCCCAACGCTTTGAGCCAGTAAGGCAAGTGTCAGAACAACGGGCTTGCGACGAACTCGGTCAGGCTCCGTGGTGGGGTTGGAAGTTCTTGTTGAGGACCCAGCACCTGAAACTGCGCGCCGGTGAACCGACCTCATGAAGACGCCGAGAAAAAATTCTGCACGGCTGGACGCCCCTCTGCAGGGACGGGTGTTGCTCGCAAGGGGAATCAAACGACGCCTTGGGCGATCATCGCTTCAGCGACCTTGAGGAAACCGGCGACGTTGGCACCAAACACGTAGTCGCCTTCTCGGCCGTATTCCTTGGCGGTCTCGGCAGCGCTCTTGTGGATGTTCACCATGATGCCTTCGAGACGCTGGTCCACTTCCTCGCGGGTCCACGCCAAGCGAAGGGAGTTTTGGGACATTTCCAAACCCGAGGTGGCGACGCCACCTGCGTTGCTGGCTTTACCGGGTGCAAACAGCACGCCTGCAGCTTGGAAAACCTCAACGGCTTCGGGCGTGCACGGCATGTTGGCACCCTCACCGACGGCGATCACGTTGTTGGCGACCAGCATCTTGGCTTCCTCACCGTTCAATTCGTTCTGGGTGGCACAGGGCAGGGCCACGTCAACGTCAACGCCCCACAGGCCGTTGGCGGCGGGTTCTGGAGCGCTGGCGGTAAAGGTGGCAGAGGCGTATTCTTCGGCATACTCGGAGATGCGGCCGCGGCGGTTGTTCTTGAGATCCATGATCCAAGCGAGCTTTTCACGGTCGATGCCCTCGGGGTCGTGGATGAAACCGGAGGAGTCGGACATGGTCACGGGTTTGCCGCCCAAGTCGAGCACCTTCTCACAAGCGTATTGGGCCACGTTGCCGGATCCGGAGATGGAGACAACAGCGCCCTCAAACGACTTGCCCTTGGTGGCCAGCATTTCACGAGCGAAATACACCAAGCCGTACCCGGTCGCTTCTGGACGAATCAGCGAACCACCGTAAGCCAGGCCTTTCCCGGTCAGCACACCGCCCTGGAATTCATTCTGCAGGCGCTTGTACATCCCGAACATGTAGCCGATTTCACGGCCGCCCACACCGATGTCACCGGCAGGGACGTCGCAATCTTGGCCAATGTGTCGCCACAATTCCATCATGAAGGATTGGCAGAACCGCATGACTTCGGCATCCGATTTCCCCTTGGGGTCGAAATCGGCGCCACCCTTGCCGCCGCCCATGGGAAGGCCGGTCAAGGAATTCTTGAAAATCTGCTCAAAGGCGAGGAACTTGAGAATGGAAGCGTTGACCGAGGGGTGGAAACGGAGTCCGCCCTTGTAGGGGCCGATGGCACCGTTGAACTGGATTCGGAAGCCACGGTTCACTTGCACGTTACCGCTGTCGTCAACCCAGGGAACGCGGAAGTGGATCAGGCGCTCAGGCTCAACCACCCGCTCAACGACGGAGATCAGTTCAGGGTTGGCTTCGAGAACAGGCTCGAGGGACTCCAAGACTTCCTTCACCGCTTGGTGGAATTCGGGTTGGTCGGGGTCGCGGGCGACAACTTTGGCGTAGATTGCATCACTGGGGTTCATGGACAGACCTTCTCGCACGTTTGGTGCTGGCTGCGCCTTACACAGACCCTTTCTAATGATTGCCCCTCACTGGGTTCCACCACCAAGGTTCACGGCCTTCAACGGTACGGATGAAGCGTCAGGAATCGCTCCAGCCGTTGCAAGCGGCGTTCACCTTGAGCGTCCACCTCAGCGGTCATCATGACGGCCTGCGCAATCATTGCATGCTGGTCGGGTTGCAACCCCATCAACCCCCGCAGCACATCGAGCATGGCCCATTCGTCCTCGGTGATCACTTCGTCGTCCAATGCTGCGATCAGGGCGGATTGGTAGGTCGCCACGTCGCCGGTCCGGTGACCGCTAAACCGGTCATCGTCCTCCTCAAACGGAGAGGGTTCCTCTCCGGCTACAACAGCGCGGCAGGTTGCAGCCGCGGCCGGTTGGACGCCAAGTGCCATGGCCAGCACGCGGAGGATCTGAGCTTCCTCGTCCGTCACGATTTTATCGGCAAAGGCCGTTTTCAAGGTCTCGCAGTACAGGTAAACGCCTCGCGACGGTTCAAGGGCCATGCTCGGAACCAAGGCGACCTGCCCTTGAATCTTCGGTCCGGTGAGGAATGCGGGGGAGAACATGATTGAAGGAAGCGTGCTGTGCATGAACACACAAGTGTATGACATTTCGTCATCAAATGTAATACATTATATACCGGAGGTTGGATGGAGGTGTACAGGAGGAACCGGAATGAGCCAGCCCACCACCGCCGTCTCGCTTCGCATCAGCGACGAGGACCTGGCATTGCTCGATCTTCGCGTGGGCACCGCTGGCACCCGTAACCGATCCGACGTGGTCCGCATGGCCATCCAAGAATTCCTCCACAACCAGCCCCAAATCCAGGACATGCAGTCGGTGCGCATTCCGGTGGGCCGACACGATCTCTCCCAACTCGCCAAGCTCTACGAGTTGCGGGGCGTCACCCTCGAGCAAGCCGCTCAAGAGGGCTTGTCCCTTTACATTCAGAAGGTCACGAACGAAATTCTGGCTTCCAACAACGCCCTCGATGCGGTGTTGGACCAGGTCCGAGAAGAAACGATTCGACGCAGCGAATACCAAGCATAACTGGTGAGAGAACGGAGGGGATGGGATGTTTTGGCAAAACCAAGGATACTTCCAAGGTGATGCCACCCTTTGGACGGTGCAGGACCGGTCAATCCTGCACGGTTTAGCCTCGCTGCGCCGACGTGCCCGTCATGCACGTCCTGACCACGGCCCCCACGGCCAACCCCCCCACAACCCCCTGGATGACGGCCAGGGGGACTCATCCTCCACCCCTGTCAGTTGACGGGTGGCCCCCACGTGCCCAACACCCCCACATCGTTGGGCACATCCACGAGCATCAGCGTGAGCGAGGAACACCGTGCGAATCCTTTAGGAGGGTCGTCCACCGATGGCCCTCATGACAAACGGTGATTCCTCCGATTCGGGAACACCGATACCCTTTCTTGCTCACGAGCGACCTCGACCAGGCCAGCTTGACATGATTCATGATGCTCGCCGCACCCTTGAACGCGGCGGCTATCACCTCGCTGCCGCCCCAACAGGGATTGGAAAAACAGCGGCATCACTGGCCGCTGCCCTTCAGGTGGCAAGCCAGCACCCGACGAAGAAAACCGTGTTCTTCTTGACCTCGCGCCAAACGCAGCACCGGATTGTGGTGGACACCGTTCGACGCATCAATGAACGCCGACACGGTGCGATGCCTGTCCGGCTCGTGGACATGGTCGGGCAGGCAGGGATGTGCGTTCAGCCGTTTGCAAAAGAAGCACCCTTCGTGTTCTCGCTGATGTGCAGCCAAGCTCGGCGGACCAAAGGTTGCAAGCCGTGGATCACGCCAGCCCCCGGCTTGAAAGAAAAAATCCTGGCTCACCCGTTGCACGTCGATGAGTTGGTGAGCATCACACAGCAGCACACCGTCCAGGGCGCCCCCGCCGTGACCTGCCCGTGGAAGGTGGCACGCGAAGCGGTGTCGGGTGCGGATGTGTTTGTGGGGGACTACAACCACCTGTTTGACGACGGTGTACGGGATTCCAGCCTCAAGGCCATGGAGCTCTCCCTTGAGGACATCATCATCGTGGTTGATGAGGCCCACAACCTGCCCGACCGCATTCGAATGACCCTTGAACGACGGTTAACGCAGACGATGATTCGCAACACATGGATGGAACTCGAAGAGCACGTGGGTACCCTTCAGAAGGCGATGACCCTGCCTGGAGGAGAACTGCTGCAGGCAAGCGTTGACCTCGCCATGTGGGCTCACGACGTCATGAAAGCAGCTCGATCGTCGTTCGAAGCCTTGTTTTCACGTCTCCATCGCGAGCTGACCAACGGGGAAGAGGAATCCGAAGTGGAGGTCAACACCCTCGTGGAGGTGTTCCAACAGGCCTGTGACCGAGCAGAAGGCCTCACGGGGCAACAACACCTCGGGCCTCCCTCCTCGACCCCCCATCCCAAGGTGGACCGTGCCGTTCGACTTCACCAACTGCGCGACCTCTTGTACGCTGTGGACGTGGACATGGATGCGGGCGATGACGGCAACCCGATGGAGCCCAACGCCCACAAAGTAGCTGAAATTCTTGACGCGGTGGTTCGTTTTGGCGATTCCACGGCCATGACACTGGTCTTCGACACCAAAGGAAAAGACGGTCGCATCACCACCCACTTGCTCGACCCGGGACTGGTCTCGAAGCCGGTGTTTGAGGCATCGGCAGGTGCTGTCTTGATGTCCGGCACGCTCTATCCACCGAAGATGTACGCCGATGTGTTGGCCCTCCCCCCAACCAAGACCTCGACTCGGGCGTACGATTCGCCCTTTGCAGCGATGCGCCGGCCGGTGTTGGTCGCACGTGACGTGACGACGAAGTACAGCGAACGAGGTCCAGAAAACACCGCTGCGATGCGCCGCCACCTGCAAACCCTCATCGACGAGACACCCGGCAACGTGGCCGTGTTCGCACCGTCTTACGCCATGCTCAACCAGATCGTCGGAGAAGCCACCTTCAACGGTGTTCGCGTGATGGTTGAGGACAGAACGTGGACCAAACAAGACCTTGACCTCATCGTTGAAACCCTTCTCGAGGAAAAATCACGGGGCAGAAAAATCCTGCTGGCTGGGGTGTTTGGCGCCCGACTCTCCGAAGGCGTGGATTATCACAACGGGGCGCTGGACGCCGTGGCCTGCATTGGCATCCCCAACGCCCCGCCCTCTGTGCTGTCAAAAGCCCTCAAGCAGTACGCCGAAGACCGGTTCGGAAAGAGCCTCGCATGGCGGTACACGGTGTCGCAGCCGGCCATCAACGCCATCCTTCAGGCCATGGGACGACCGATTCGGGCCGTTGGTGACCGAGCCCTCATTCTGCTGCTGGACCGCCGTGTCACCGACCGAACCTACGCGCCGTGCTTCCCTCAGGACATGAAAATGAACGAAGCAAGCGACGCAAGCACGACGCAACGCTTTGCACGGCGCTTCTACAGCCGGGTTCAACCCGCTCCGTGAGTCGTACGTGAGGGGGACGAAGGTTCATGTGGGCTCGTCCGCTCCTTGGGTCATGGACGAGTGGACTCCCGTAGACATCGAGGAAGCCAACGAAGCCCCGCCGTTTGCTGAAGGCGTTGAGACTCACGGCCTGAGCGTTGATGCCGCCACCTTGCAGGCCTCGTTTGAAGGCGAAGCCGCCCATCTCGTGGAAGTTCGACAACGTCACGAGGCGGTGTTGGTCACCGCCGGCATGATCCCCGAACACGCCCTCGCCGCCACGCAGCCCGAGCGAGCGCTGACGTGGGTGGTGCAAGGCCTGAACGGCCGAATCCATCCTGACGGTCTGACCATCCCCCTCCTGGGCTCGGCGCTTGAACACGTCAACCTCACCACGAGCACCGAAGGAGAAACTGCGACGGTTCGGTTGACCGTCAGCGAAGATGGCCATGAGCCACTCGTTCGAGACATGAACCTCCCTGAAAAAGCGATGAACGGGTTCACCGCCACGTGGGTGAACGGTCACCTCCACCTCCGCTGGTGAAGCAGGCGCTCTCCTGCGGGCCGGCCAACCCCATGCCCTTGACGTGTTCACCCCAACACGGTACGAGCGATGCTCACAAGCCTCGGGGCGGGACCTTCTGGATCTGGGCGATCTCTCCGCTCATCTTCGTGAGGGCTTGGCCAGCGACTTCGCCGTGTTGAGCACCCAATTCCTCACGGCTGTACCGTGCCATTTCGAACGTGTTGTCCAGTGCGGTCAGTGCATCCTCTGAAACACCGCCAAGGGCTTGGCGGATGGCAAATTCAAACTCACGAACGGTTTCGAAATCCCGACGAAGGAAGCCGCGTTGCTGAAGCAATCCACACAGGTCTTGGTAGCAGGTGAAGATCGTTTCACGTACGGCGTCACCGGCAGCCAGCAGCTCGGCGGTGTAGGCAAACACTTCCGCAGCGTCCTTGAGAATGTCATTGGCTGCCTGGCGACGACGGTACATCACCACACCAGCAGTCACCAAGGCGGTGATGAGCAACAACAAGCCGTAGGACCACCATGGCGTCGGTTCCTGTTGCTCGGCGAAGTTGTACTGAAGGGCAAACCCTTCGCTGCGGGTGTCCTGGAAATCCTCGAGGCTGTTGGACGACAACCGTGGGTCGTTGATGACGATGTCCACACGCACGCGACCCCACGCGTCCACGTCCCCGTAAGGCGGGTCGGCACTGAATTCGAACTCCACGCGGCCGTTCTCACCGGTCTGTCGGTTTTGTGTGGCGAGCTGTGACTGGTTTTCGTCGTAGATGAAAACGAGGACTTCGATACCACCCAATCCGGTTCGGGTATCATCGGCAACGATGGAAACCGTCGTCATGATGTCTTCCTGTTCATCCTCAACGATTTCGGTGGTCGAAACGGTGATGGTGGCGTCAACCTGAACAAACACGGGACGGTTTTGACTGGCCGCATTGAGGTACAACGTGTCGTTGCGAGCCATGTCGATGGCGAAGAATTGGGAACCGACGGAGAGCCAATACGGTGCAGGACCGGTCATCGTGAAGTTGCCGTTCTGCCACGACACCATCATCGACGGGAAGCACTTGGCACCTTCACGGGCGTTGGAACAGTCCGAGCCGTTGCCCATGATCAGGGTCAGGCCTTCGAAGACCTCGCCTTCACCTCCAACCTCTTGGACGGAGCCCGAGAAGGTGATCGGTGCAAAAACAGCGTCGGACCGTGTCACGATGGCCGACGACGTGTTGTCGATCGTGATGATCACGTTGGCCCACACTTGCACGGATGCATCGTTGCTGGCAGCCAAATGCGCTTGGGTTCCAGCAAAGGTCACGCCGAGGGTGTGGGTACCCCGGCTCAGGTCCATTGTGGCGGGCACGTTGGCCGTCCAAGCACCGTCCAAGCCCGTGACCGTGGTTGTTACCGGGACACCATCGAGGGTCACCGTGAGTTCCATGCCCACCAAACCGTCTCGGTCGACCGTGTCGATGTCAAAGAGCCGACCGGACAGTTCCCACATGTCCCCACGGGTGGCCTCAATGCCGTTGTCGAACACCAGGGTCACCATGGACCGGTGGGCAAGGAAGAACGTGAATTCACCGTCACCCGACCGGTAGTAACCCTGTGCTGGCACTTCGGCGACCAAGGTCTGGTTGCCGATGTCAAAGAGATCGGGGACCACCCAATCGTAAGCAAAGGTACCGTCGGCTTCGGTCACCAAGGACGCCACCGTAATGCCGTCGACCGTGAGGAGAACATCAAGCATGCCAACACCAACAAGTTGGTTGTCCACCACGCTCCCCGTGATGGTGACGGTTTCGTTCACCGCAACAGGATCGGTCATGCTCACGGTTACGAGAATGGGGCTGAACACCTCCCAAAGGCCGGATGCTTGACTGGGCAAGTAGGTCAGGGTTCCCGTGAAGCGAACCTCGACCGGCACCGGACCAAGGGTGGCATCCGCCGGCACCGGGTGCACCGCTGTGAAGGTCCCGTTGGCATCGGTGGTGGTGTTGGTCAACCACATACCGTCCAACCACACCTCCACGGTCCGGTTTGGAAGCGGGTTGTCAACGATGTCAAGCAGTCGTCCTTGAAGGGTCATCGTCGTTTCACGGTCGACTTGACCGCTTGGCGTCAGGAACAAAATCTTGGTCGGAACGCTGACGTTGAAATCCACGGTGGCCATGGAAGGCTGGTAGTATTCGGGATTGAGGGTTTCACCCACACCGATGGGGTCCACCCAGTCTCGACCGCCGCGGAATTCAACACCGATCAGGTGTTGACCCGCCGTGGTGTCTTGGGGCAGCGTGTACGCCAAGGAGAAGCTCCCATCCGCAGCGTTGGTCTCTGTGCTTGCCACCGGGATGCCGTCCACCATGAGGTGGACCACGGCGGTGGACGGAACACCCATGTTGAGCAGCGTCAGTCCCAAATCATCGAGCAATGTGCCGTTGACGACCATTCGATCACCGGCCGTTAACACGCTCGGCGCCTCGGAGATGGTGACCACGGTGTCGGCGAGCACCACGAAATCGGTGCTTGTGTTGGACCCCAGCACGCCGGTTGTCCCCGAAATGCCTGCATAATCCGCCGACAACACGGTTGGACCGACCGAAAGGTTGGCGGGGACGGTCAACGTTCCAACGGCGGTGCCGTTGTCAGCCGTGGTCACGGTCGTGGACACCGGGATGGTGAAGCCGTTTGTGGCGTCCAACATCACGACGATGGACTGGTTGCTCATGGGCTCGTTCTGGTTGTCCGTCAACAAGATTCTGAAACTGACGTTGGTGCCACGGTCGGTACGGTCGTTGAGGGAAGGTTGACCGAGGCCATCAAGTTGGGGTGTGATGAATTGCAAGGTGGAGTAACCTCGGCTGTCAAAGGACGCATTGCTTTCCGAGCCAACGTAGTAATTCACCGTTGGAATGTACGTCGCTTCCAGAGTGTGGTTGCCGCGTGGGAAGGCCACACCGAGCTGGATGGTGGCGTTCCAGTAGCCATCGACGCCAATCGTGCCGTCCACGACCGTGAAGCCTGAGGCCATGTCATCGATGGCCACGAGCACGTTGGCGTTGGGAAGCAAACCACCGTCGCGGGTTTCCAGTCCGGAGCCGTTGTCGGAGGTGACACGGCCGCTGATGTTGAACGAGCCGGCCGCCACGGGGTTGGCAGCGATGTTGTCAACAACCATGAACGTCAAAGAGCGCACGGTGATGCTCGTGATGTTGGCATTGGTGGCCAAGAGGTCACTGGAGCCGTTGAACGCCATTTGGACGACGATCAGGCCCAACGGGTGGTCGTAAGGCACGCTGTAGGAAAAGTTCGCAAACCCTTCTCCATCCGTGGTGGCTTCGCTCAACCACGTGTCGTGGAATTTCAGACTCACCTCGTAGTTGCCGAGTGGAGCAAAGAGGTCGGAGGCCTCGACCAGTTGAGCGGACATGTTCACGGTGTTGCCACGGTTGATGAGCACCGCGTTGAGCGGCTGGAGGCTCTCCAACCTCGAGACGCCCATCACCTGAATCGGCGACTGCGAGGTGGCCGTGAGGTAGAACGGTGAGGAATCCTCGACCACGGTGATGACCAACGTGTGGGCACCTCGCGTTGTACCGTTGTTGGCGGTGTCGGTGGGGACGGTGAGGTTGAAACTGCCGTTTTGCGCTGTCGGGCTGCCGCTCAGCAGGATTTCATCGGGGTTCTCGAGCCAGAAGACGTCCAGACGCACACCCGAAAGGAGCGGCCGGCTGGCGTTCTCGCCGTCCATCACCTGACCGACCACGTTGAACGCTTGACCGGCGGTCACGTTGGAGGGCACGTTGATGATTTGGATGGTGCTGTCGATCTGAACGGTCACGTTCACAACGGACACGTTGCCGTATCGACGGGTGTTACCGTCAGCGAGCGCTGCGGTCAAGTCGTCTTGCACCACCATGCCCACGTTGTAGTAACCGGGAGCGATGCCATCGGGGACATAGGACAGGCTGGCGTTTCCTTGGGCGTTGGTCGTGGCTGTTCCAAGGCTGGTGTTGGCACCGCCGTAATCCCAGATGTATTCCACCGAGACCCCGGAAATGTTCGAACCGTCGGCCACATCGGTCACTTTGGCGAGGAAATCCACCGAGGCGTTCATTTCAACGATGTACGCTGGTCGTTCCGCCGTCACCACCGTGTCCGTGACGATACCGCCAAGGGTGGAGATCAGCGTTGGAGGAGCAGGGGGTACCGACGGATCCACGTAGGCATAGTAGGCCCCACCTTCGGGTGCTTGGGAAAGGAAATCCAGGTCCAAAATGAGGTCATAGGCGCCCGAGGCAAGGTTCGCTGGCATCGTGATGGGGATGCTGAAGGCACCGGTGGAGTTGTTCAGCGAGGCAAGCGCCAGGTCAATGAACCCGTCATCGGTTTCGAGGGAGACGGTGATCAGGGTGTTGTTGTCCAGCACCGGTGTGTTGTAAACGGCATCGAACAGGTCGCCCGTCAAGGTCGTGGTGTTGCCCATGTAGGTCCAATCTTGGGCGATGGAGAGGTTGTAATCGATTTCTGCTTGGACGCGAATGGTGCCGCTGGCGGTCGCAGGTTGGTAGTAATCCGAGCCGTTGAAGCTTGCGCCAAGTGGATAATCACCGGCAGTCAGGGTGGAGGCCAAGGCAAACGCCAGGTCAATGGCGTCGGTGCTCGGGTCAACCGTGGTGTTGAACCACGACCCGTCGAACGTGAAATCGTAATTGCCCAAGGTGTTGGGCACGGGGCTCACGCCGCGATGATCGAGCAAATCCACACGAACGCCGGCGTCAAAGCCTCGCAGCTGGGCAGTTTCTTCAATGACCATGGTCAGTTTGCCACGAAGGAAGTAGGGTTCACCGCTGGACACGTTGGCGTCGTCGGTGGCCGGGAGGCTGAGCGGGAAGAACCGCACCCGCACCTCGATTTGACCCGCAGCCACCATGGTGGTGTTCGGGAGGAAATATTGGAGGGAGAAGGTTCCTGTCACGGTCTGGTTGAAGACTTCCGTCCACACGTCACCCAGGTCAAAGGCCCGAATGGACAGTTGGACGTTGCCGGTCAGGGCGGTGGGCGTTGCACCGAAGGATTGCGCCGTGCCGTTGACCCACACGTCGTCATCGAGCAGGAGAATGCTGTTGTTGGCCAACGGTCCTTCCACCGTCGCTGTCAGGTTCGGCGCATCGGTCACGTTGATGACGATGCTGTGCGTGGTGGGCAGGAGGTGGAATTGCGGCAAGGTGATGCCACCCACCGACGTGTCCTGCCATCCGGAGAAGCCAAGGGTGGCAGAGAGGTTGGTCTTTGCCTCGAATTCGCTGAGGTTGAGGGTGATGGACCAGAACCCTGCCGTGTCGGCCGTGGCCGAGAGGTTCTGTGCGCCGTCCACCGAGGAGGTGAACGCCAGCCACACCGTTTGGTTGGGCAGGCTGGTGAAATCGCTGTCGGGCATGTTTTCGAACGAAAGCGTCCCCTCCAGCACCGTGGTAGCGCCGGCACCGGCAACGGGGGCATCAATGGCTCCCGGGGCGGTATGGGCGATGGTGGCGTTGTCGGTCAGGTTGACGTAGGCGTCGTACACAATGCCGCCGTTGGGCACGTAGCCCGTTTGGAGATGCTCGATCACGATGTTGTGCATCCCCGGTGCAGTGGGCTGATTGGGGAAGCCACGGAGCGTGAAGGTGCCGTTGGCATCGGTCATGTTCTCGTCAAGTTGACGCTCAATCACGCCACCCGGACCGGGCACCAAGGAGGCCTCGTCCACGGGTGTGAGGTAGGCCTTGACGCGAACGTCGGTGGCAGGGGTGCCGTTTTCGGCGTAGCGGAGCTGACCCGAGACGACGATTTCCTGGTTGATGTTGCGCGTGAAGGTCAAGGCCGAAATCGTCTGGTTGGCCACCTCCATTTCTTCGGCGGGCGGGCACGGGTCGAAAGCAACCCAACCCAGGTCGGTGCCCCCGTTGGCCGCGTTTTGTTCCAAGCGAACCTCCGACCATGTGGCAGCGTTGTTGGCGTAGACGGCGTAACCGGTTCCTGACCACGTGCCGCCGATGTAGCCGCTGACTTGCCGAGCGGGGAGTCCGGCCAAGCGCGCCATCGTCACGAAGACCGTGTTGAACTCCCGGCAGGACCCCTCAAGGGTGGATTCCAGCAGGTTCAGGGTGAGGTCCAACAGGTTGGGTGTTCCTGAGCCGTTGTGGTTGCGCTTGAATTCCGTGGAGGCGTTGCCGTTGATCAGAAAGTCCTCGATGGCGGCTGCCGTGCTGTACGCATCGGTAGCACCCGCATCGCTGACCACCGCATCGGTGATGTTCTTGACAAGGGAATGCGGGTCGGACGTGTCGGTGAACTTGTCGTCCGTTTCCAGCTCGTAGGGGAACCCTTGGCCGGCCACCGTGGTGGTTGCGAGCGTGTCCCAATCGAAGTAATACTCGGGCTGTTCGTAGATGATTTGGCTGACGGGGCCCACACCGACCGAGAGGGTGTGCGTGTCGTTGCTGCGCTCAAGCGTGCTTGACACATCGAAAATGTAGGACACGTTGGAGTAGGCGGACGGGGCCGGCACCTGCCCGTTCATCATGGCGTTGGACAATTCCACGTTCCAGCGAACCGTGTCGTTGGCAAAGGAAAGCGGGGCAAGGTGCGTGAAATTGCTGGTCCCGAGCGTCAACTCCTCGCTGGGGTGAACGCTTGAAAGGTGGGCATACGTGGTGCCCGTGTAGAAGTCGTTGGTGTTCACGCGCCAACGGTGTTCCAAGTCAAGGTCCACCGTACCGGTGGTGTTGTTGGCCCAGAACACAACATCCGTGTTGATGACGTCGTCGCTCGGATCGAACGGATCGAACGGCGCACCGGCGCAATTCGTCAGCCAATAGATGTCGGGGCATTCCAAGCCGTCGATCATGCCTCCGCCGTCCGTGTCGGGGTTGGTCCAATCGGTGCCGGTGAGGTTTTCCACCGCATCGGGAATGCCGTCCCCGTCGAAATCGTCGGGCTGAATGTCATCGGTTGGGTCACTTTCGGGGTTGGTACCGTCGAAGTATTCCGTTCGGTCATCCACCCCACCCGCATCGGTGTCAAATGCATCGTGAGCGGTCGTCCACACGTCCGTGGAACCGTTGGTGATGCCAATGAAGGTCAAGTCACAGCCGGTCGTGTTTTCGAAGTAATTGTTGAGACCGTCTCCGTCATCGTCGAGGAGGTTGCTGCACGGCTCGTTGGGGTCGGTGTTGTCAAACACTTCGTCGAAGTCGTTCATTCCGTCGTTGTCCGAATCCGCCAGTGTTGGGTTGGAGAACCACCCAAAGGTGCCGAGCAACTCCTGCCAGTCAGCAAGGCCGTCACCGTCCGTGTCTTCGTAGTCGTCGTCGCAGTAGTCGCGGTCACCCCCGATGCTGCCGTCGGCCACCGCCTGCGTGTGGCAGAACGAGCCGTTGCGGTTGGCCACATCGGTTGCCGTGCCCGAGGGGCCCGTTGACACCTGTTGGAGCACGTTACCGTTGACCGACGCGTAGCTAAACGCCTCCCATGTCCCCGACACGTTGTACCATCCAACGCCGCCGGCCGGGTTGAAGCCGGTGCCGTTGCTGACGGTGAGCTGGTTGAACGAGCCGCTGTAACTCACGAAGGCGGTCTCGAAATTCACCAGCGAGTCGCACGGGTCGGTGCCGTGGCTGATGTTCCGCTCGTCTCCGTCGTTCACGCCACCGAAATCCGTGTCGGCCACGTTCCACAGCGTGCAAGTGAGGTTTTCCTCCCAATTTTGAATGCCGTCGTTGTCAGCGTCGCCCGAATCTTCTCGCCGGGTTGGGTCCGTTTCACCGTCGTCAAGCAAGCCGTTGCCGTTGACGTCCTCTTCCCCGTCATCAAACGCGTCGCCGTCGGTGTTGTTGTTGCGGGGGTCGCTTGCTTGAGCAGGATCGCCGTACGCACCGTTGACCTCGATGCCATCGGACACGCCGTCTCCGTCCGTGTCGGAAGAGGTGGGGTCGGTCAAGAGGGTGAGGGCTTCGTACGAATCGTTGAGGCCGTCACCGTCCGTGTCGGCCACTTGCGGGTTGGTGGACGTGATCCCGTCCACCTCTGCAGTGTAGGTGGCGCAGCCACCGGGCCCCTGGCCTGCGGCCGGGTTGCACGGAGAGGTGGTTTCCGTCACCGCGCCGTCCGGCCCGTTGCGGAAGCAGGGCGAAGAGCCGCACATGGTGGTCCAGGTTGGGTTGACGTATTCGAGGAGGTTGTTCAGACCGTCACCGTCCGGATCGCCGTTGGGCCCGTCGGCGTTGGAAGGCGAGGTGGCATTCAGGCCGTTGGCAGCCTCCCAACCGTCCGGCATGCCGTCACCGTCGGTGTCCCAGCCAGCAGGGTCCTCGTCGATGTCGCCGTCACCGTCGTCGTCGTCGGTCAAACAATCGGCGTCCCCGTCGCCGTCGGAATCCGCAGCGTCAACGAACCCGTCTTTGTCGTCATCAAATCCGTTGGCGCAGATGTTGCCTACCGGGTCTTCGTCGCACAGAATGATTGAACCGGTGCCATCGGAACCCGCGTCACCGCACCCGGGCTGGTTGTACTGGAGGGCGTCTTCCTCGTTCCAGTCGTTCACCGGGATGGTGCCGTTCCACCACACACCGTTGTCGAGGTAGGAGGTGGTGGAAGAGGAATCCCAACCGGAGGGCTGGAGGTAGAGGTATTCCTGCAGGTTGGACATGCCGTCCCCATCGGGGTCAGCCGTGGCCCCGTCCGCACCGTTGCTGGAAAGCGGGTCCAAGCCGTAATTCCACTCCCACCCGTCGGGCAAGCCGTCGTTGTCGGAGTCAGGGTCGTTGGGCAAGGTCCCGATGAGGTATTCCAGCC
>WTJK01000001.1 GCA_011524855.1 Methanobacteriota archaeon
ACACCATATGAGTAACCCTTCGGTATCTAGTCATGCCAATTCGGCCTCAACAGAAGGCCCCTCCTCGGGAGGCCCTCCTCAGCCCTTCCCCCGCCATGACGTGCATGACAGGGTGCTAAGCAACCACCCGACTGAAGACCCCTATATCAAGAAATCGGTCTGCTTGGGTCTGCTGAATGGAACACAGCGTTGTTTTTTTGTTGATTTGAGCGAATTTCCGGCTTGGGGTGTTCAGCCGGTGAATTGCACCAGGTTTTCCGAGGCGATGGCGTCGCCCTGGATTCGCTTCAACACGTCGAGGGCTTGGGCCATTTGTCCCAGCCGAGCCATCGCCACAGCCTGCGTGTTGAGCCCCTTTGCGTCCGTGGGTTGGCGGCTCAAGTGAACGTTGATGATTCCCAGCGCCTTCTCACTGCGACCGCTTTCCACGAGCGCGTGCGCCAGGTTCACCAACACGTCCCCGTTGGTGGGTGAGTTTTTCGCGGCCTCTCGAAGCGCCAAGATCGCAGATTCGAACTGTGCTGCCACCGTCGGGTGCTCAGCATCGCCTTCGGCCTCTGCCATGGCGATGGCGCGCTGAAGCAACGCAATCCCGTAGTTGTTCAGCACCGCTGCGTCGTTGGGACGTTGACCGGCCAGCTGCTGAAAGGCTCGTGCGGCTTGTCCCCAGGAGGAGGATGCCATCGCACCGTAGCCGTTTTGCAGCCATTGGGTGTGCTCAGGATGACCCTCCACCTCCACGGCCAGCGCTTGCGCCGGATGCAGTTTCAATCGAAGTCCCGATGACTGAGCATCGGTGAAGCTGGCTTCCAGCGGCGAATGAAACACAGCAGAGGCCTCAGGTTCGTCGTGATTGTAAACCACCACGTCCGCTTCGTGATGCTCGTGCACCACCTCGACCACCTGTTCACCGACCCCGTAGAGTTCGGTGTAATCGGGGATGGGTGCATCCACCTTCCAGTACTCGGGCACGTCCACCGGTTCATGCTGAACCTCAGCGTCCAACGCCGGCACTTCCGTTGAAGCCGACGGTGTGACCAAACGTGCGCTGGAGAGCCGCACCGTGGCTCCGGTATCGACCGCATCATGTGCGGGCGGAGGCGTCGCCGTGAGCGAGGTGGAGGGGAGTGGAACCGGCGCAGATACGACGGAACCCGGAACTGGGTGTTCAGAGCTGGGTTCAGCGGCATTAGAAGAGGACGTGAGGGGCACGGCCTCGGTGGGCAAGGGGACGCGCTCCACCTCCCCCGTGCGAGGGTTGGCTTCCGACGCCATCTGGCCCTTGGGACCAGCAGGACTGCGACCGGGAAGGGGAACCGAGGTTTGTTCACCTGGCGCCAGCTTGCGTGGGCTTCTGGCGACCCTTGCTTGCGTGCCCTGTGGGGCAACGGCCGTGTGCGGAGCCTCCATTTTGGGTTGATGCTGCATCACCGGGGCGTCCAAGCTCGGACGGTTGGACACGGGTTGAGGGGACGCAACCTGCTCGTCGGGAAGCGTGTCCCCTTGTGAGAAAGGCATGCCCTGAGCGAAGCTTCCGATGCCAAACGGAAGATTGGGCCGGTAGGTCTGCGATTCGCCCTGGAAACCAAACGGTAGGCTACCCACGACGGGCGGTGCTTGAGGCGGGTCATCCGGTTCAGCGGGGCGCTCCATGCCTTCAAGTTCGTACCATGAGTCAGCAGCTTCCTCCAAACCTGGCACTTCGGTGGGAACGAAGTCGTCGTCCTGCATGGACGCTGAGAGGTCGGTGCGAAGTTGGCTTCCGCATGCAGGGCAGGACGGTCCTCGGAGGGACAACAAGCCGCACACGTTGCACTCAAACACGGCCGTCCCTCACCCGGGGCTCGCCGGCCAAGGACTTGAATTCAACGCACCTTTGCGCTCACTCTTCCTCGCTGCGCATGAGCGTTGCAGCCTTGGATTTGGTCGAAGCGACGATTTCACCGATGGCGTCCATCTCGTCGTCCACCAATGCTTCAGCAAAGGATTTGCCCTTCGCTCGGCCGCGAGCCAATTGCATGATGATGCCAACCGTTGTGATGCCCACCAAGATGAGTTTGATGAAGCCCGCACCGTCTTCGCCACCCACCACAAAGACCAGGAGCATGTAGAAGGAGACGATGAGGGTCGTCAGGATCATCACAGGGAAGCCGGCCTTGAAGAACTCGTTGAACGAGATGGGGTAACCTGCATCCTCGGACATGCCCGCCGTGACCACGTTGGCTGAGGCCCCGATGAGCGTACCGTTTCCGCCCAAACAGGCACCAAAGGCCAGGGCCCAAATGAGCGGTTCAAGGAGGTAGGCGTTTCCATCAACGGCCATGTTGTGAGAGATTTGCAACACGATGGGAATCATCGTGGCGGTGTAGGGAATGTTGTCGATGAAAGCCGAGGCGACGGCCGAGACCCACAGCACGATCAGGATGGCAGCAGCCAAACGAACGGTCTGACCTTCGGCTGAATCGTCACCGAAGAAACGAATGGACTTCTCGACGTAGGTGCCGATGAAGTCGATGACGCCCATGTACTGAAGCGAGTGGACGAGCACGAACAGGCCGGCAAAGAAGAGGAGGGTGGTCCACTCAACGTGGTGGAGGGGTTCTTCGAGTTCGTGACGGTCGGTGGCCAACAACATGATGACGGCGCCGACCAAGGCGATCCAGGAAACGGCGATGTGCGTGATGGGGTGGAGGAAGAAATTGAGGATGACAAGGACGAGAATGAAACCTGCGACCTTGAGCATCTGCATGTCTTTGATGCCGTACTTGGCTTCGAGCTCAGCCACGTCACGGATGCGGGTGCCTGCAAACTCGTCGCGGTAGAACCACTTGAGGAACATAAACGACGGCACCACACACATCAGGATACCGGGTGCCATCTCAATGATGAAATCGTTGAAGGTCACGCCGTATTGGGACATGTATGCATAACTCACACCGTCAGCCGATTCGGCGGAGGCGATCTTGTCCGGGGAGAGGCCCGATCCGATCATGATGTTGGGAGGATCGCCAATCATGGTGGCTGCACCACCGATGTTCGAGAACAACACCTCAGAAATCAGCAGTGGGATGGGTTTGATGTCCAACACCTTCGCCAACTGGATGGTGACCGGTGTGAGCAACAGCATGGTTGTGACGTTGTCAAGGAACGCAGAAAGCACCGCCGTCACCGTGCACAAAATGACCACGAGGGTCCAGATCGAACCACCGCTTTTCTTGTACGACAAGACGGCGAAGTACTCGAAGACACCTGTGTTGGACAAAATGCCCACCATCACCATCATGCCGAGGAGCAGGCCGATGGTTTCCCAGTCGATCATGGTCGTGATTTCGGCCAGCGTGAACGTGTCTTCGACAGCGTAGTAGTTGAGAGCAAGGACAGCGAGCAGACCGCCAACCGCAGCCGCCAGTGTTCGGTGGACCCACTCAAAGATGATGAGCGTGTAGACGCCGATGAGGATGAGCAGACCGACCCAAATGGCCTCCGAACCCATCCCGTCACGGATGTGCACGTCCAACGAAACACCTCCGCCACCACCGGCAGAGGAGCGTCCCATGAGCATCATGAAGCCGGTCATCAAGAGAAGTGCAAACGACACCTGTCGCGTTCGGTTGGTGAATAGATGGCTGTTCATCGCACTCTCGTCCTGATGGTTGCCACTGAAGGGCCCCTTTTGGCCCTTTGGTCTCCTCCGATTACGGGCGCCACAAAACCCCGATGTTTCCTCGTTGAAGGACCACCGTTGAACGGGTCGATTCGGCAAGATACGCCCACACTTCGCGCCGCTGCTCTCGCTCAAACAGGCCTTTGTTGACCTTGATCTTCACCAACCGTCGCTTCGCAAGTTGAGCATCGATTTCTTCCACCACGGTCGATGTGAGACCCGCCTTGCCGATGCGAACGCTGGGTTGAAACTCTCGTGATTTGGCCTCACGAAGAACGGAAGCGGGCACGTCGCTCATGGCTCCGCCTCCGAGGATGAACGCCGGTGGGCCTTGGGACCCCCGCCAAATCGACGGACGTTGGAGCAGATCAGGCATGTTGCGATGCGTTGGCCACCGTGAATGCGGACCCGGACATTGGAGGTGATGCTGTGAGGCGCCCAGCATTTCCTGCACACCAGGTGGCGGTGCGAGGCGGGAAGGGGCAACCGATGCCGTTGACTCACTTTCATGAGATGGACGGCGCTGGAATGAACCAGCGTCTCGGGCAGTTCGTGCGAGCGCTCCATCAACCCAAGCAAATGGGCTTGGGCTTCAAGGGCCAGACGACGGCGGTCACCGCCTCGCTTGGACCTGCGTCGCCGACCCACTTCACCACCTCAAGCAAGCACGGCCAACAGGTCTTCAGCGACCGCATCAATATCACGGTCGCCGTTCACGGCATGAAAAATTCCGAGGTCACGGTACCATGTCGCAAGAGGAGCGGTTTGTTCATGGTAGGTGCTCAACCGGTTGTTGACCGTTGATTCGTTGTCGTCGGCACGTCGCTTGGGCTCAAAGGCGCCGCACGGGCAACCCGCTACCGGGACCGGGTTGAACGCGTCGTGGTACACGGTCCCGCAATTGCCGCAGCTGAGTCGGCCACAAATGCGCTCAACGATACGTTCGTCAGGAACCTCAATGGCGAGCACGTGGGTGATGGTGGTGATCTGAGCCAAGGCCTCTGCCTGCGGAACGGTCCGAGGGAACCCGTCGAACATCACCCCGTTTTGTGCATCATCGTGGGTCAGACGCTCCTCGATCAGCCCCAAAATCACAGCGTCGGGGACGAGTTCACCGCGCTCCATGAACCCCTTCGCTTCGAGACCAACGGGGGTGCCGGCCTTGACGGCGGCTCGCAACATGTCACCCGTGGAGACTTGAGGGAGTCCAGTGGATTCGGTGATTCGGGCTGCCTGGGTGCCTTTTCCGGCACCCGGTGGACCAAACAAAACGATGCTGCTCATGGTGGTGGGAACACCTTTGGCCTTTCAAGGTAGCCGACTCAACCCTGTTGACGCCTCAGCCACTCCTCGCCGTAGTGTTGCCACTGTTCCATCGTCCAGCCGGCAGGGAGGCCGCCCGGGGGTAGCGGA
>WTJK01000054.1 GCA_011524855.1 Methanobacteriota archaeon
TTTGACGAGGTCGTCGTCTTCCAACATCTCATCGGTCAGCACCAACCAGCGACCCATGGGACCGCGTGAAGCATGTGGGCTCCAGCGCTGCGCACCGTCGGCTTGGAGGCCGAGGAAGTGGTCTTCTTCGTCGCACTTGACGACGAATTCACCGTGCTTGGTGACCATCGCAAACACCTTGCCGCTGTGCGCACGGCCGTCGGCACCGAACAGGCGCTTGATCTGAACGTCGCGCCCATCCAAGCACCGGTCGAGTTGTTGGATGCGTCGTGTTTTGAGGTCCACGCTCGCCACACCCTCAGGCCTCGGCTTCGCTGTACCAGTTGCCGTAGAAGTTCTCAGCGTTGTCCACCCGGATGAACAGGTCGAGGGACGACCAGACCAGGCTGTTGAACCCGCTTTCCATGCCGGCTTGGCCGCCCGCCTTGGCGGTCATGAACTCCAACGTGTCCGATGGGGAGTGCCACTCCTGCCAGAAGGAGATGTCACCACCTGGCGAGAAGAAGTTGAAGGTGGGGTAGCCTGCAGAAAAGAAGGAACAGTGGTCGGAAGCACAGGATTCAGCGATCTGCCAGTTGATCGGGTTGCCTTCGGTGGGGGTGTAGGCCAAATCGTCCTCGATGGTCTCGCCGACCCATCCCATCATGCGCTCCATGTTGGTTTGGTTGGCGCCGGCGATGCTGATGTCCCAGTCGTACTTGGTGGGCGCAAACAGGTCGCCGGTCAACGGGTCAATGATGGGTTCCGTCAGTGGCGTGATGGGATAGTTGAGGGACACCATGTCGAAGTTCATGTACGCCTTCACGGACACGTTCGACGGAAGGTGAGCCACGTAGGCCAGGGAACCCAGCAGACCTTCTTCCTCGCACGCCCAGAGGGCAGCAACCACCGTGTGGTCAAATTCCATGCGGGCGAGCGCTTGAGCCATCTCCAGCGAAACGGTGGACCCTGAGGTGTCGTCGTTCGCCCCTTCGTTGGTGCCACCGCTGGGCGGCGTGAACGCATAGGCGATGTCGAAATGGCCGCCGATGACGATGTATTCGTCGGGGTTCGTGCGGCCCCAGTTGTAGCCCACCACGTTGAGTTGGTCCGGGTCGTCCTCGTAGCGGGTGACCTCCACGAAGTCAAAGCCGAATCCACGCATCTCTTCGGCCATGGCTTCCGCAGCCGCTTCGTACGCAGCACCGCCTTCATGAATCGAAGCGGAAGCGCACCACCGGTTGTTGTAGGACGAGGTCAGCATGTCGATGGTCTGGTAGGCGCGTCGCCCGTCGACGAGCATCAACTCGCTGCTGTCCTCCAGCGGCAGGGTGACGTTCCACGTCTCCTCGCCCGCGGTCACGGTCAACTCGACGTTGTCTCGCTCGGTGTCAAGCACCAGCATCGTGACACCCTTGGCGCTGGCAGGGAGGGTGAAGTTGACATCATCACGCAGCACGCCGTGCTCGTCCATGAAGAACAACCCCGGGGAGCGGGACACCGTCCAATCCACGTTGCTCGACACGTTGAGCGTCATGTACTGGCCCCGCACGGCGGCGGTGGGTGCGTTCTCGTCCACGGACAGCATGGGCGTGACCGGGGCGGTTTCCGCTTCACCAAAGCAACCGGAGAGCGGGGCGATGGCAAACATCGTGACGAGGAACAGGGCAGAAAGCGAGCGATTCACGGTGTCATCCCCATTGGCACGGTTCCAAGACCGTTTGACCGCCCATGTAGGGCTGCAAGACCTTCGGCACAGCGACGCGCCCGTCCTCCAGCTGGTGTTGTTCCATGATGGCAACCAGCGCCCTTGAGGTGGCCACAGCGGTGGAATTGAGGGTGTGGACGATGGGTTGGTTCGGATGGCCGGGTTGGCCGTAACGGATGCTGAGCCGGTTGGCTTGGTAGTCGGTGCAGTTGGAGCAAGAGACGATCTCCTTGTACTGACCGGCTCCGGGTATCCACGCTTCCAAGTCGTATTTCTTGGCCGCCACCGTTCCCATGTCGCCGGTGCAGATGTTGACCACCTCGTAATGGATATCGAGGCTGTCCCACAGGTCGGTGCAGTTCTTCAGCAACTCCTCGTGAAGTGCCCAGGAATCTTCGGGTTTGGCGATGATGATCTGTTCCACCTTGGTGAACTGGTGAACCCGCCAAATGCCCAAATCGGATTGGCCGTGGCTGCCCACCTCACGTCGGAAGCACTGGGACACCCCGACGATGCGCAGCGGCAGCTGGGCCTCGGGCACGGTTTCGTCCATGTACATGGCCGTGAGGGGGTGCTCCGAGGTGGCAATCATGTAGTACTTGTCCGGCTCGATGCCGTACATCACGGTCTCGAAATCACCGAGGTCGGTGACGCCCTCGTAGGCCTCCCGGTTCATCATCACGGGCGGCTGCACGAAGGTGAACTCGCGTTGACGCAGGAAGTCCACAGCGTAGTGTTGAAGGGCAAATTCAAGCCGAGCCAAGTCCCCTTTGAGGAAAAAGAACCGACTGCCTGTGATTTTCGCTGCCCGCTTCAGGTCCACCCACTTGTTCATCTCGATGAGTTCGTTGTGCGTGCGCGGGTCAAACGAGAATTCGGGCTTTGTGCCGTGAACCGCATGGACCGTGTTGCCCGATTCGTCTGCGCCTTGGGGGACGTCCTCGTGAAGCAGGTTGGGGATGGACATGCGCAGCCGGTCTCGAGCGGCCATGGCCTCGTTGGTTTTCGCTTCGAGTTCGGCGATGCGCTGACCGAGGTCCGCCACCTGCTCGAGGATGCGTTGAGCGCCTTCTTGGTCACCGGCTTTCTTCGCCGCCCCGATGCCTCGAGCGGCTTCGTTTTTCTGACGGCGCAGGGCGTCCGTCTCGTGAAGGTGATTGCGCCAAGCTTGGTCAAGGGCGATCACTTCATCGATGCGGTCATGCGGCAGTCCACGCTTGTCGTGGTCCGCACGGATGGCGTCGGCGTGTTCCCGAAACAGGTTGATGTCCAGCATGTGCTCACCACGAGATGTTGAATTGGAACACGTCCCCGTTGAGGAACAAGAAGCCGCCAACGACGTAGCCCAGGATGGCGCCACCGTTGAGCAACGGCAACCCGGCTTGGGCTTGCCCTCGAGCCACGTACGTCATGAGCGCCAAGTAGCCAAGCAAGCCGCCCACGAGCGTGGACATGGCGACAGCGAAGGCCCCGCTGGGGTCCAACCACTGCAGGGCAGACAGCACCAACATACCGGGGAAAATCACGTCACCCAGCCCCATGAACATCGCTTCACCCTTGGGCTTCTTCGAGCGCTTCGGGGCAGCGGCTGCGGCGGTTTCGGCCATGGGTGTGCGGGGGGCCTCGCCCTCGGTCTCTTCGATGAGGGAATAGGACGAATCTTGCGGGGCGACCAACAGGATGGGCAGGCGCAACCCGATCATCGTGTCCGCCAGATCAAGCATGTGCTTGGAGCGGTACACCGCCCATGCGTCGTACACAGCGGCGAGGATCATGAACAAGATGGCCAGCAGCGGCACGAAGGTCACACCGAGCATGACAACCACACCCGCACCCAGCAGCACGCCTGTGGTGTTGACCACGTACCACTCGCTGTGGACGAAGAGCAACACCATCAGGAGGCCGGTGACGACCAAGCCTGCGACGGTGGGCCACAGGAGCAGTTGAAGTCCGTACAGCGGGAACATGCCCTCGGTCAAAGGCCCTTGACCCACGGTGAGGGCCATGGTGGTGGTGTTGTGGGCCATCGTGACGAGGGTCGCATCGTCGCCGTCCACGACGAAGAACGCATGGTTGAGGTCGTCCGCCACCTCAAAGGTGGCCCGGTTGACAAGGGAAGCGGTGTAGAACCAATGGGCCTCACCGTCGCCGGTCACCAGCAAATCGGCGTAACCGCTCTCGTCCAAATCGGTGATTTTGACCGAATCAACGCTGTCGACCAAACCGCTGAGCATCATGCGTTCCTCCTCGACAAACATGACCTCCGCCTCAGCGGAACCGTCCCAGGTGACACCGGTCACGTCCCCGTTGGATTCACCCATCAAGATCAAGCGTCGGTCGTCGGGCACCAAGGTGGCGTTGTCGTCCTCAAACGGTGAGAGACCGACATCAACGCTGGTGTACAAACTCCCCGCAGCAGGCGCACGCTCGTAGAGCACGGTGGCCATGTCATCGTTCGAGATTGCACCGGGTGCGATGGGTTCGTTGCTGGATTCAAGGGCGACAACGGCCACCATGTCCTCGGTGGCCATGAACAGCTCAAACGGTGTACCGTAGTCGTTGGGGGCAGTGGGCCAGGCTTCTCCGGTGTGGCGAACGTGCGCCTCAAGGAAACTGGATCCCAGTGAGAAATCCGGCAAAACCCACTCTGCCACCGGGGTCATCACGTCGGGAGCGGAATCGAACACAGCGTAACGGACGAGTTCGTCGGCATGGTTGGCGAGGTACAGCGAGTCTTGGCCGTCTTGAGCGCTCTCGGTGAACAAGGCCAGCGAACACCCGGTGTTGAGGTTGGGAAGCGGTTCCTGCACGGATTCGTTGTCGCCTTCAACGAAGCATTCGTGAGAGGCGCGCAAGGAACCGTCCTCTGCGGAAAGGGTCCAAGCATACGCGCCGCTGGCGAAGGTCAGGAACTCACCGTTCACCGACATCCGTACCCTGGAGTCTTGGCGCTGGAACGAATGGTTGTGCTCCGTGGTCCATACCGGCTCGGCGTACAGGTCGTCGGGCGACCAGAGACTGATGTTGACGTCAAAGTCACCAAGCTCGCCCGTGACTTCTGCCGTCACGATCCGGTCGCCTTCGAGCACACCCAACCAATCGCCTTCGATGGTATCGGTGGACGTGGTTTCGAACGGTTCGGTCTCGAAATCGAGCACCAGCATGTGCGCCAGAGGCACCGTGCTGTACAGCAACGCCAAGGTCAGCACCACGTACATGCCGTACTTGATGAGGTAGGCTTTCCCCCAACGGGCGAGGAAAATGATGAGCGCTGTGAAGGCAAAAATGGCGAGCAGTTCCACTGCAACGTACCGCACCTGCGTGGCGCCCGATGCACCGAACGCATGGAGTTCGCCCACGTCGTAATACGGACGGATGTAGATCCCCAACGCAATGGTCAGCACGAACATGCCAGCCATGCTGGTCATGCCGCGCCACTGCTCGGCCATCAGCGAACCGAGGGTATCGGCTTGGCGCAACTCCTCCTCCACTTTCTGGAAGCGAGCGTTGGCTTTGGGCGAAGCCTTCGCAGCGGTGGCATCGCTCATGGTCTTGCCAATCTCCCCTTCCATATCAGCCTCGCGCTTCTTGGCCGACCGACCACCGCCTCCCCACGGCTTTTACCGACCACCTCCACGGTGGTCCATGGCGGAGACCTCCGGGGTGCGGGCGTGGTTGGCCGCCACCAAAACCCGAGGGATGTCCCTTGGGCTTGCCACCACCTCGGCAGCCCTCAACGCCCTGGGTTCTCGACCGACTGCCTTCACCGTTCATGTGGCCGGCAGCAACGGCAAAGGCACGTTTTGCGCGACGCTGGGCGCCGCGCTCCAGCGGGTTGACGTGAGCACCCTGATGTTCACCTCGCCTCACCTGGTGCGACTGGAGGAGCGGATTCGCATCAACGGCGTCCCGGTGTCACCGGCCACCCTCGACGAGGCCTTGACCCGGGTCATGGCGGTGGATGAGGCGATGAACGGGGTGTTGACCTTCTTCGAGAGCACCTTTCTGGCAGCCATGTGCGTTGCTGAAACGATGGAGGTGGAGGTGCTCATCCTTGAGACCGGTTTGGGCGGCCGGTTGGATGCGACCCGTTGCGCGCCCGCCGACCTGAGCGTCATCACCTCGCTCTCGTTGGAGCACACCGACATCCTGGGACCGACGCTGCGCCACATTGCGATGGAAAAAGGCGCCATCGCCCGGCCGGGGCGACCGCTGGTGGTGCAAACACCCGCTGACCTCAACGCCCGGCAAGCCATCGAAGCGTGTGCGGCGAACGCAGGCCATACCGACCTCAACGAACCCGTGGGACCAGCGCAGGTGCACTGGGTGGTGCCTGTTGCGGGCGAAGGGTACCGAGCGCAGGCAAAGGCGCTGGTCAAGGCCGTCTGGCCCCACCTTGGCACCGTCACGAAGGCGCCGGTCCCCGAAGTGGAAACCGTGCGTTGGCCCGCCCGCATGCAACGCATCAGGAGCGCCCGTCCGGATGAGCCGCACTGGTTGTTGGAGGGCGCACACAACCCCTCCGGCATGGCCAAGGCATGCGAGGAATTGGCGGAGCACCCTTTGCTGCAGGGTCCTTGGGCCCTGTTGTTTGGCACCACACCACAGAGCGACCTCAGGACCATGGTTCAGCCCCTGCTCGACCTCATGAAGCGACATCCGCCGAGCTTCATCGTCCTCACCGAGCCACAAGAAGGGCGGTACCCGGGCGTGCCCTGCGCGACCTGGTTGGAGGTGCTCACGCCGGTGGTCAACGCCCCCATCGTGACGCATCCCCTGCCCGCGGATGCCGTTGCACACCTCAACGCACAACTGGACGATGGAGCCACGGTGCTCTCCATCGGCTCGCTCTACATGCAGGGCAACGTGCTCACGGCCCTTGGTGCAACGTCGGACAAACACCTCACCGTCCGGTAGCGAAGCCATGAAGAAGCAGAAGGCGGCGTGCTTGAAGCATGAAGGACAAGCACCTGCACATTCGCATTCAGCAGTGTTTGGCCCTTGCTGAAGCTTCCAATTGCCCACGAAGGAAATTCGGAGCGCTGCTGGTCGATCCCGTGCGCAACGTGGTGTTGATGGACGGGTACAACGGAGGACCCCGAGGCGGCGGCAGGTTGTGCGGCGGGGAGACGTGCTTGCGGGATACGATGAGCATCGCCTCGGGCACCCGAGTGGAAATCGGCTGTCACCACGCCGAGATGAACCTCATTTGCAACGCCGCCGCCAACGGCGTGCCGACCAACAACGCTTGGTTGATCGTCACCGGTGAGCCCTGCATGATGTGTGCGAAATTGATCCACCACGCCGGCATTGAGCGCGTGGTCATCGTCGACGGGGGCTTCATGGGAGAAAACGGCGTGGGCTACCTCGAACAACACGGGGTGGCCATTCAGGCCACGGAAGGTCCCAAAGACCCGCGAGCATGACCATTGCCGATCGAGGGCTCAACCCTCTTCACGGCGTGTAATTGACGAACATGAACACGCTGAACAAGAACACGGCACACGGCACGATGAGAATTTCAAACACGGACCGTTTGGACGAGAGGAGGTCCAATTCCGTGCCGTAATGCAACACCGAAGCCTCACCGGTGTCCGTGGAAGGCACCATCATGACCAAGGAATTCGCCAGTGTTTCGTCTCGCCCCCATTCCTCCATGTGTTCGTGGGTTCGGGGTACGCAGTCACCCAGGACGTATGCGGGGTCGCCCACCCCCAACACGTTGAGGTCCCACCGCCAGTTGCCTCGCTGCCAACTCTTGATGACGGGGCCGTGATCAACGGTCTTGGGCCGCTTCGCCCACAGTGATGGGTCAACCATGATGCCGCCCGACCCGTCGTGCACGATGAACGGAACACCGCCCGTGTCCGAGTCACGCGCCTCCCAACTGCAGGAGGTGTTGCCTTCGCTGTCGGTTCGACAAACGTACTCGTACGAAGTCCACGTCCACGCACACAACCCGCCAATGGTTTTGCCGCCCACGCTGAGTTGGGGCGTACCGGCCTTCGAAGGACGCACTTGACCGACAATTTCCGCTTGCCCCACCGCAACACTTCTCACGGGACTGGTGGGCAAATCCTGAATCGCTCGGACGAGTTTGAATTGCTTCCAAGCGTAAACGAACCATACCAGGTTCACGACCGTGACAACGGCCGTGAGCACCCAACCCAAGATGGTGTGCCCCAATGAACCGTCACGGGCCCGCAAATCCGCCGAGAGCCAAATGAAGGACAAAGCGAAAATGAGGGCACCCAAACTGTAGGGCGTCACCGTGGCGGGCATCGGTGAGCCCAGGGAGGCCGGATGCTCGGGCAGCAACGTCCCGTCCCCATCGGGTGCAAACACGTTCTCGTAGGACGCAGGGAGTGAAGGCGCGCCGAACAGCCAGTCCTGTTTGACCGCCCGGCTGGGCAGGGTGACGGGATTGCCCTCTTCAGCGTTCAGCGGCTGACCGGCAAGCCCCACATGCTGGAGAAGGCGTCCCTCCGACCCCTGCACGCCCACTGCACTCTGGAGATTTTTTGCACGTTCCCAATTGGCCTTTCGAATTCGACGAAGATCGTGCATCAACGAAGGCTCGGAAGCGTACATGAAGACCAGTCCGCCGATCCCCAACGTCAACAAAGACCAGCGGCCGCGGTCCTCGCGCTGCGTGACCTCTTGTGGGGCTGAGAGTGATGTGTCCAAACGATGCACCTCGGCGACGGACAGCACCTGATATCGCATCGGGTCGGTTTCAACCAGCAGGTACGTCAAAAACAGAGGATTGCCCGGGTTTTCGGCCCCGTACCCTCCAATCGTTCGCTCCCACTCACTGCTGCAAGGGGAGGAAAACACCTCGCCCTCGGGCACCAACGAGCCTTTGAGGGAGAACGGGGCCGAGATGCGCTGTCCATTTCCATCAACCCAGCTCAACATTTGGCCGTCGATCATGTCGTACCCCCATTCCCAGGACCCTCCGCCGTCGTCGTTCTCCACCCACGTGCACCATTCCCTGGCGATGTCCCCGTTCTCAAGTTCCAGTGGCACGATCACAAAGGCTGCAGCATCGGCATATTCATCGGCATCATAACCGGCTTGGACAGGAACCACCTCGTAATCCGAAGCGTCGGGGGGGAGGACCGAAACACGGTCGGCTTCGTCGGTTCGGGGCACGTCCGGAATGGAAAGGCTGGTGGCGAACAACCCGAGCGACACAAGGAAGAACAGGCTTGCGAAGGCGTACGCCACGCCGTGTTTGAGACTTGGACGCGACATCTGGAAGAAGCCGTGGTCCAAGTCCGCTGGAGTGAACCCCTCCTCCATCACCAAGCCATCCGAGGCTTCGTATAAATCGCCTTTGAGACCTGCAGTGTCACAACGGTGAGGCCCCGGGCTTGGACGTGAGGCTCAATTCCATTGTGACTGGGTCGGACGTCCGAATGACCTCGTGCAGGTAAACCGGCTCATCCTTGAGTGCGGCTCAGCCTTCACTGCACAAGAATGTTCACCGATTGGTCCATAAATGAACATCAACAAACCAACACGAACGCCATGCCGCTGACCTTCGATGGCGATATCAACGCAGCCGTCGACGAGGCGCTTGCTTGGTCTTCCATGTTCGACCACCACCCCACCCTGAACGAGTTATGGAGGGACCTGCGCCGTCCGTGCTCCGAAGAAACGTTGGTACAACACCTCGACCAGCGGGCTGATTTGCTGGTGGACGCGGGACATGTTCACGTGGTTGACGGGATGCGTCACCCGCTCGAACACCACCGACGGCTGTTGGCAAAGCAACATCTCGACCACACCGCAGAGGTGTTGGGCATCCTTGCGTCCTGCTCAGCCGTCACCGGCCTTGCTGTCACGGGCTCGATTGCAGCCGGTAAGAACGATGAGGATGGGGATGTGGACGTTTTGCTTGTGACCAAACCGGGATGGGTGTGGCGCACGCGAGCGCTGGCGCTGTACCTCGCCCACCGGCACCCAAACGGCGCTCGGTTGTGCCCCAACATGGTCCTTGCGGAGGGCAACCTGGCGATTGAACCGAGTCTGTACGGTGCAAGGGAATTGATGCGCATGATTCCGCTCAAAGACACCTCAGGCCTTTCCCAACTGCACGCCGCCAACGCCTGGGCACATGACGCATTGCCCAACGCATCCATGAAACCACAGATCCACGTCCCCATCACGACCGATTACCCGTGGTGGTGGCGCATCATGACCCTCCCGCTGGTTGGCCGCATCGTTGAACGTTGGGAAGCCTCCCGGCGCATCAAGCAACTCATGGCAGCGACGTCCACGACCGAAGCCGTGTATTCACGTTCGGTCTGCCGGGGGCACGAAAACGCTCACAAACAACGCATCGAAAGGCGTTACCGGCAGCTTGGCGGTGATGTGTGATGTCTTCAGCAGAGTATCACCAAACCGTGGCCGACTACTACGACGAGGAGGCCGCCTCCTTCGAAGGACGGGCCAATGACAACCACGTGTTGATGCACCTCAGGGACGCGTTTCGAACGGTGGTCTTGGAAGGAGAAACCGAAATCTTGTTGGAAATCGGCTACGGCCCGGGTTTGGACATGGTGTGGTTCGCCGAAGAAAACACCGAACGCGAGGTGATCGGGCTTGACATCACCCCTGAATTCCACACCATCGTGGCGCAAAAATCAGTCGCTCGAGCCAACATGAAACCGCACCTCGGCGGTCCCTTGGACATCCCCGACCACGTTCCACCGGCTTCGGTCGACACCGTGTACGTGTTTTTTGGGGCGTTGAACACGTGCGCTGAACTTGATGTCGCAATTGAACGGATGGCCGATTGTCTCAAGCCAGGCGGTCGGATCGTGGCAACGTTCGTGAACAAATGGTACGTCTTTGACCTGTTGTGGAACGTCGTCACCCTGCGGCCATCCAAAGCGATAGCTCGGTTACGAAAGGTCTGGGGCGGTTACTCTCCCACCCGTTTTTTGCCATCTCGCTGCTATTCCTCCCGCCAACTACACCGCTTGTTTCGACCTCATCTCAAGCGCGAACACCGACGTGGTTACTGCATCACCCACCCCGCCTGGTACCGACATCACTGGGCGCCGAAGGGGAGCCGTCGGGGACGTGTGTTCCAAGCCATGGACGCATTGCTGCAATACACGCCGTTCTGGAACTGCGGCGAATACAGCCTGTATGTCTATCGAAAACCTTCGTGAATGGCGAGGAGGGCATCTCGCAATGCCGCTCGGGACCGTGCTGACTCCGAACGTTCGCCATGACCGTCACAGAGACGTATCGACGCCATGACCGAACGACGCATTTGAGGCTCCCATCGCCACAAACGCCAGTGTCCGACCTTGGACAGGGGACGATGGGTGATGTCGCTCACCGTCCGTGCGAAGTCAGCTTGGCGGCACCGATGGAGCAAGGTGGGGTGAATCACACCCCGCTGTTGCGTCATCACGGCTTCCCAAATTTGGACGGCCAGGTCTTCAACCGTGACCAACGACATCCACTGATCGCCTCGGCCCAAGACGGGAACAGAAGGGCCCTTTGCGTACATCTGTGCGTACCATGAACCCGAGCCAAGCACCCAAGGTGCTCGGAACACACTCGCACGACCACCGGCTTCTGCGAGTTGGCGCAGGGGCCCCTCCGCCACGGCGTACGCCTCGGCGAAACCGACCGGATGGAGACCGTCCCCCGGTTTGATTTCGTCCTCTCCTCGGCATCCATAACTCAGCGAACCATGGACGGCAACCACGTGAACAGGGCTCGTCGCGTTCTGAATGGCGCTGCAAAGCCGCTCCATGCTGGCCTTGGTTCGTTGGGCCACATCGAGGCGCTGCTTTACGGTCGCTCCGTTTGGACGGGCTGCGATAACGATGGCATCATGCTGTTCCACCACATCTTCCCAAGGTGTTGAGGTGGACAACAGATCGATGTGCAGACGGGCATGATCAGGATCCAGATCGGGATTTGGTGAGAAGAACCCAGCCGTGAGTTCAACACCGTCGGGTACGACCCTCGTCACTGCGCTTCCGATGAACCCGGTAGCACCGAGCAGAAGCACCTTCATGGCGTCGCGTGGTGTTGGTTTGAATTGAACTTGGTGCCAATGAACAAGCGGCATCCTTTGGTTGGTGCGGCGTGGTTGGGAGCGAATTGAAGAGCTGAACACACAGGTTCTGGAGGCAACATGCCGGGCAGCATCCTTGTACCCCCTTGCGTTGTGTAGGAATTTTTCCGGATTTCGGAGTTGGCAAATCGGGTCAGAAAATGGTGGAAAAAAGGTGGTGCCGGGGGCGGGATTCTCACCCGTGTTGGCGCTGCCAACGAGGTTCTCGTCCTGGGTTGAGGAGTGCCGGGGGCAGGATTCGAACCTGCGAAGCAATATGCAGAGGAGCTTGAATCCACCCCCTTTGACCACTCGGGTACCCCGGCTACTGTACCGAGCGTGCTACCTCGCGTTCTTCACTATTGCTCTTCGCGGAGTTGAACCAACCGTTTGCGCATCGCGTGAGGCGATGGCACCTCAACGATTCTTCGGATGCGCTCGATTTCATACGCCTCTCGTCGCTCGCTGCGATGGTGACGGACCACCAACAAGACGCTGAAGGCCACCAAAACGGCAAGCAACGACAAACTCAAGGCCGCCATTTGGCCGGTCGTTTCATCCTCGATTCCCGGGGAGACATCGGCCAGCGGAACGGGAATGCGAGGCGTTCGGTTTTCGAGTTCAACTGTCAAACCCAGCCTGCCCTCAGCCCACGCCTCTACCGTCCACACCAATTTGGCGGATTCAGAGGCGTTGAGCTCAAGTTCCGTTGATTGCAACGTCGTACCTTCGCCGTCGCGCAGCACCACCCTCGTCGTTCCTGGTTCCACACCAAGGTTGTCGATCTGAAGGTAAACCGAAACCGCATCGCCCACCACGGGACGGTAGGGGGTGGCGGAGAGGTCGGTGATGGAGGGTTCGAACGCCACCCAATCAATGCCAACCACGAGCGGACCGGTTTCACCACCCAAACCCACCAGTGGACGGCCTGACCGGTCGGCCACTTCAAACCAAACCCGAAGGGTATCGCTGCGTGCCAAACCTCCAAGATGCGTCTCCATGTTGACGGTCCCGTTGAACCGGTGAGCAGTGCCGTTCACCTCAACGAGGGGGACGGTGACGGTAAACGCCGAACCGGGAACTTCCGCACCCAATCGCTGAATCGACACATGAACCGTGAGCAGGTCGGTGTCCAGTGCTGTGTCGTCCAAGATGGTGATGTCGACCGGAACCGAGGCAAACCCATCGGAAGGCAGGCGATTCAACGTGCTGGAAGTCAACAACAAAGTCGGTGAGGTCTCGTCAATCACCACATTGTAATGCAGGTCGTTGATGCCGTAGCCCTCCATGCCGTTGACCGTCATGTTGACGAAACCAGCATCCCGATGCATCACGTCAGCATCCACGTTCAACGCCACAAAGGCAGTGGAGCGGTCGGTGATGTTGACGGTCCCTTCGATGGAGCGAGCACCGTCCGAAAGTTCCCAGTCCAAGGTACCCGGGTGGGGGAGGTTCTCGGCTGGGCGTGAACTGTTGCGGTGGTAGAGCCCGAGGGTATGGTGGATGACGTCGTTTCGGTGAAACCAGTGCGTGCCGTTCGAGTTGAGACCGGTCGGAGCGGTGGTGTCGGTGATGTTGACCCATCGCAGATCGAGTTGGTTGGCCGCCGACCAAGACCATTGGTTCAACCGGAACAAACCCAGACCAAGGGGTTGACCCTCGTCCACCACACGCAGAGAGGGGGTGCCTTGGACGGCGGTGCCGTCAAACGTCGCCTCCCAGCGGAGCTTGAAATCGATCGTCACTGCGTACAACCCTCCGTCGTTCAGCGCCGTGGCAGCAACAACGGGTGTTTCCAGGTAGCAGGCTTCGTCGTGGGTTACGGTCATGAATCGGGGGTCATAATGAACGAAACAAGGGTCCGTGCTGTCTTCGCCAACCGGATTGAATTGAATCGCATCGAGGGATGAGAGGCCGTTTCCATCCGCCAAGGTGAGTTGGAATCTGTGGGTCTGTCCCGGAAACAAACGCCCTTCGTCGCTGTCCATCGAGACGGATTCGATGGCCACCGTGGTGTCCATTCGTCGTTGAACCGTGAACGTCGCCAAATCGGTGGCTTCGCCAAACGCACCGCCGCCCTGCATACGGTTGCCTGCCAGATCGTAGCCTTCCACCACCACACTCGCGCGCCCTGAGGTTGCGGAAGAAGGCAGCACCTCTGACCAAGCCAGCAGCGGTAAATCAACGTCCATGGTTCGGACGCCGGTGTTGACGCTCAGGAGCGCTTGTTGGTATTCATCAGCCTCCATGAGGCCGTTTTGATTGGTATCATCCCGATCTTCCAGCCACGTCCAAAGCGTCAACGGGCTTGCCAGACCCTCGGTATCGTTGATGGACAAGCGAAGCGGGATGTCCTGACCCATCATCCACACATGGTCTTCCGCTGGCAACAAACGGCCCGCATCCAACACCATGAGCGTGCTCGCAGAAGGTGCCTGTGTGTCGTGAAGGACGCGAACGGGGTTGATGCTCACGGTTTCATCCATGCTTGAACTGGCGTTGATGTCGACCGGGCCACGGCGCGTGATCGACGGAACGATTTGGAGCCACGTGTTGCTGGGCAAGCCTTCATTCAATCCTGGGGTGGCCAGCGCCACGGTGAATCGGCCCTCGCCGTCCACCTGAACCGCACGGGACCTGGACCATTCCACCGGGGGACCGAGCCATTCATCCGCTCCACCGCTGATGTTGCGCGGTGGCACGGCCACCATCGTGACGGTGACCTCCGCCTCGTTGGCTTCCACCCACGCACCCGGAATGCCTTGGAGCCTCACCCTTCCCGAGGCGGTCATGTTCTCCTCTGCGGGGAGATGATACGGCCACAACGGATGCGTCCAATCGTCCAAGCGCCGTCCGTTGTCGTCGGTCACCCGCATGTCCACCACCTCGAGGTCGTTTTCGATCTCGTTGAACGCCGTCTTCTCAACGCCGTACGCAGGGCCGGTCGTCAATCCGTTGACATCAACTGCTTCAACCAGCACGTGCACATCATCGACATCGTCCAACAGCCACGTGCTGGTCAGCGACCACGTGACGGTGCATCCGTTCAGCGTGCACATCACCGAAGAAGCAGCGGTGGGAAAGGCGAGTCCGGAACCAAGCGTTTGCCTGAAGCGGGCATCACCATTGAGTCGATCAACCTCCACGGCAAGGAACGCATCGTCCCGGTTGGGGGTGGGCGACAACCAAAGTGTGATGCGTTCAAGATCGGGGGCATCGGTTTGAACCGCCAGCGGGTTGACGCGCCGATGCTCGCTCACGAAGGTGACCGTCGTCTCGGGCAACCATCGCTCGTGGGTCAACTCACCCACCGATTCCACCATCACCGGCTGAGCCGAAACGTTGAGCTGCGTCGTCAACCCGCCACGACCGGTCGTCACGTGCAACGGCACATCGAGCACCGCTCGGGTGTTGCCGGTGTTGGAAGCGTTCTTTGCGTCGTTCAGCACCGTAGCGTTGAGCAACAACGTGCGGACCGCTAAACTTGGGAGGTGCTGGAATGTCACGGGTGAAACCGTGGCTGAACCTTGGACCTCAATGCGGAGACGGCATCGGTACAGATCGCCCACGTGGTCATCAAGCACCGTGACCCGCACGTGATTCGGGCACGAGGCGGAAGGGGACACCGGCATCTGCCCCGCCGAATCAAAGGACCGGGCGGGTTGGCCTCCGACCGTCACCACCACCGTGCCGTTGAGGTCGCTGAGCAACAACCGAGCATGGGTTTCGCCTGCATCGTTGGCCAACGACCCGACGGTTTCGTGCGTGTACCAGGTGAGGTTGGCACTGGCGTTGTTCAACGTCACCGGTTCAAGCATCGATGCGCCGTTGCTGGGTGCGGGACCGGTGGTGAACCCCACCTCATGGGTCGTGAAACCGAAGTGCTGTTCGGTTTGGTCGAGCAAGGTTGCGTTGTTCCAACCGAGGGCCAGCTCAACACCTGAGGGTGGTGTCAAACAATGAACGTCGATGCGGGCCCTCTCAAACCGTTCACCACCTGCAAAGGTCAGTTGTGCCGTGGTGTTCAACCCGGGTCGACCCGTCAGGGTGTGGTTGTGCTCGGCCAGCGGCGAGGCTCCGGACGTCCATCCCGTCAAGGGCACCACCGCTTGGTTGACCGCCCATGTGATGTTGTCACCAAACGATTGAATCCGCACCTCACTCGTGGGACAGACCGGCCCGGTGAACACGGGAACGGTCAGGGAGTTGACCGTTCGCAAATCGCCCTCCAGATCGATGTAGGCGTTGGCGGCCACGACCGCAGTGGACATCAACGACGCAGGTGAGGCATACGCCGTCGAGCCCACCCCCAACGAGTGGATGCGCGGCGTGAACAACGCATCGCTCGTGTTCATACGAACGCGAAGGTGAAGCGAGGTGTGTTCAAGTGGATGGACTGCGATGGGGAACGGAAACGTCAACCCCACGTGGCCTGGAATGGGGTTCATGTTGGCGTCCAAAACGTCCACCACCATCCCCGTCACGTTGGGAACGTCGTACCAGGCATCCACCCAACCGTAACCGTGCACGTCGTGAGGCACAATCGCGTCTGACAGCCATTGTCCCACAGGCTTGAACACATCGATTTCGATGCCGGCATCGTCGATGTACCACCCGTCCGCCTCCACGTACGTGTCGGAGAAAAACGTGAAGCGAGCCCGGACATCCATGCCGGACAGGTTGGAAAGATCGTACGATTTCAGATCAAACGGACGCTGTTTGTTGCTGTTGCAACCCCCCGCCACGTTGGAACCGTCGATAATACCGGCTTGGAAAAACGGAGATTGGCTGTTCGCCGTGGAGATTTGGTCGTGGAAATCCGGAACCTGCGTCGGCAGCCACCACCACGAATCGCCGCCGTCCGTGGAAACGGATACTGAACCCCCGTCCCAGTTCGACTCCGAGCACATCCACGAGCGGAAGGATACACGGGCCGTGGCGCCGTCAGGAATGTGGGTTTCAGGCGTGATGAGATGGGTCAGCAGGTTGTTGGTGTACTGTGTGTCCAAATCGACGGCAGCTCCTTGTGTCCCGCCATGGAACCGACCCGGCCCGTAGCCGGAGGTGTTGTTCGTTGCTCCCATCTCCCACCCTTGTGCACCGTTGCCCTCCACCGTCCAACCCGCAGGAGCGGTGGTGGGGTCCTCAAAGGAATCCGTGACGGTACTGGCAGGATGGCGTCCGAACGCAGTGGTCCACATCCATTGGTTCGGACGAGAGGTGGGGGCTGCCTTCCATCCCGACGGGTCATCGGCCGTTCCGGAGGGTGTGGAGGAGAAATTGGCAAGGGGCACCCGTACCGGTGAGGATGTTCCCTGGGTGTGAATGAGGGTCACGTCGTCGAGCACCACGCCCTCCCATGTGGAAACCCCTGCACCCCCATAACCGGTGTTGTGGTTGGTTTGGACCGTGAACCGAATCAACACGCTCGAAGCATTCGGGTGGCTTCCAATGCCAGAAGGCAGTGAATAGGTCACAGCAACCCAATCATAACTTTCATCGCCGTAGAACTGGCCCTGCCAGGTGTAGCCGTTCCCCGGAACGCCAGGAATGCCAGACACCAATTGCCATGAGGACCCGTTGTCGGTGCTCACCGAAGTCAACAAGTTGTCGGCGTACCCACCTTGGATGTCCCAATCCGACCAGAACTCAAGATCAAGGCTGCCGTTCATGCCCGAAAGATCGGCGGTGAGGTAGAGGTGCCCCAAAGCGTTGTCAGCATAAGTCCCGCTCATGTTTCCATGGAACCACGCCCCGGGCAAATCCCCGTTGTTGTGAACCGTCACATCGTCCACAAACCATCCTGGACGAAGACCGGGGCTTGAACCGGTCTGAAAACAAAAGCGAAGCTCAAAGGCTTGACCTGTCACTAGGCTGGATTGCTCGAGATCTACCGTCACGTTGGACCATGCAGCAGCTTGTCCCGACCACGATGCGTTGGGTGCCATGTCAAGCGAAGTGGTGTTGGGGTAACCGCCTGCAGGTTCGAGGTTGTTCCAGGTCCCCCCGTCGACCCGAGCCTCAAGCCAAGCCGCATCCGTGTCCTCAAACGCAAGGAAATGCGAAAACGTCAATGTGAAATTGGCAATGTAGCCGGGAACGTCGTAGGTTGATGATTGGAGGCAACCGCTCTGGTGAGCACCGAGTCCGCCACGTCCAAGCGTCGACAACATGTGAACACCGTCCGGTGCGCCGGTCGGGCTGCGGTTGGCCAACGAGGGTGCAACCCCTGTCACGACCGCCCAATCCTCGTGGTCTTCACCCACGCCCAACCAGCCCGTTGGTACGTGGATCAGGTCCTCAAAATCAGTGAGCGAAGTCAGCGAATTGGCGGGCAGAAGGCTGAGTTGCCCACCCTGGCCCATGCCCGACGTGTTCGTGTGTTGACCGGCCCACCCCGCTGCTTCATCCATGCCGTAACGTGTGGTGATCGGTCCTGCGGAGGTCCAAGCGGGCTCGTATTCAATCGCACCACCGGTGAGGGTGTGGTTGTAAGGCACAGAAAAGGCCGTCTGGCCGGTCATGTTCACGCCCTCCGCCCCGGTCATCGGGAAGTGCTGGACAGGTGAGGGGGTCAACTCAAGCCCCTGGGCTGCGCTCGGAACGGCGCCCGACCAAGCCATTGAGGCCATCAACATGACCATCATCAGGCTCGAACGCACCTTCCGAGGAGCGTTCGTGCACGACAACGGCATGGACATGGAGGACCCCAAATGCAGGTGTGGACCCAAGAATATGAAATCATGTGATGAACGCATCAAGCGAAGGGGGAGACCGACAGAAGAGGATTCAAAACCCGTCACCTGCAGGAGGACTTGATGTCCTCCGACGGCGATCTCAACAGCGCTCAAGCGCAGGAGATCCAGGAGCAATTGTTCACCACGCACCGGAGCCAAATCTCTCGAGAAGTCCCTGTTCCGTTGCCCCGGCGTGATTTCTGGACCAGCGTCCGTGCGTTGCTCTCCCACTTGGACATGGAAATTCAGTCGCTGGTCCGCAAAGGATCCATTGACATGCGCCTTCAAAATTTACAGAAACGGCAAACCAACATTCGCCGCATCGCTTCGGAACTTGCTCGAAAACGAATGGTGGCCATGATGCAACATGCGGCCACTCAAGGCTTGCGGAGCGGTGTGGCTCCGGGCATGGGTCATGAACTGCCGGCATTGGACTGGCAACGACACGACCCCGCAGAGAAGGCGTTTTACCACACCGTTTTGAAAGGCCTTGATATCTTCAAAATGGACATTGACTGGACCGCCATGCAGCAAGGCATGCTCGGAGAATTGATTGGAGGGGTGCAGCGTCATGCTCCCGGAACCATGCAGTTGGACTCGTTCCTTGCAGAAGGGAGTTCCATTACGCCGGGGCCCCCTCCTGCGTTGGCGTTTGAGGACGACATGCCCCCTCTGATTGAGGCTGACATCGACGAAGAAGATCGATTGTTGAGCGAGCGAGATTGGATGGATGAAGAAGCCTACATGATGGCGGACGACCCCGGTTCACTCGGGACCCAGCAACCGAAGGCGCCATCTGTTTCAACCAGCGAGAACGGTCGTCATGCTGCCGCCATGGAGCTGGCACCCTCATCCAAACCTCGAACTCAGGTTTTGGATGAGCCTGCGCAGGAAGCACAGG
>WTJK01000044.1:0-2144 GCA_011524855.1 Methanobacteriota archaeon
AGCGTGGCCTACCTCAACTTCACCGTGGTGGATGACCTCCCAACTGTCACCTACCCAGCAGACGCCGTGGTGCTGACCGTCAACACCTCCAACACAGGGACCCTCCCGATGGCCCCGACCGTGAGCGGAGACGGTGCCGTGGTCTCCTGGGCCATCCAACCTGCGTTGCCGGCTGGGTTGTCGTTCGGAACATCCAACGGCACGGTGTGGGGGACGCCCACCGTTCTGCAAACCACCGCCATTACCTACACGGTGTGGGCCAACAACACGGGCGGCTCCACGAACGTCAGTTTCACGCTCAGCGTGGTGGACCAGGTGCCCACGAGCGTGGCTTACGCCCTCTCGGGTCAGTGGGTTTGGCTGAACGGGACCTTGACGACGATGTCGACCACGGTCACCGGACCGGGGACAATCACCGATTGGAGCATCTCTCCTGCCACCCTGCCAGCTGGCGTGTCGTTCAACACCACCACAGGCACGGTTTCGGGCACGCCCACGCAGGTATGGGCCAACACCACCTACACCGTGGAGGCCAGCAACAGCGGTGGCAGCGTGTCCACCACCTTCTGGCTGCACGTGCGTCAGCAAGCACCGAGCATCACCTACAACGTGACCAACGTCACGCTGGTGAGCAATATCTCCTCAGTGGTGTACGGTGGAGTGAATACCGGAGGCGAAATCGCCACCGGGTTCACGTCCATTGACGGGTACTCCAACACGTTCTGTGCGATTGATGCGGACGGTCAAGTGTGGTGTTGGGGTGACAACTACGACAAGGTGATCAACCGTTCAGCAAGCACCTCCTCCAACCTTGTTCCCACCCTCCAGTCGCTGCCCGCCGGTCGTTACGCCGTTTCGATTGGTGTCGGCTATGAAGCCGCCTGTGCATTGCTCGACAACGGGTCGGTCGCATGCTGGGGCGATGCGGGTGGCTCTTTGTCCGGATCAAGCATTCTGTACGCTTACGAAGGCGATGGCTTTGTTGACCCCGTCCTGATTCCAGGGCTGGGTGGCGATGTGGTTGGGACGTCGCTCGAAGTTGGTTTCGCAAGCGCTTGCGTCGAGGTTGCCTCGGGCTTGCCACAGTGCTGGGGTTCGAATGCGTGGTGGTCGTTGGGCATTGGCACCTCGTACACCATCCATTCCGCCCCGATCAACATGACGGTGATTCCGAGTGGACGCACAGTGATGTCCCTCAGCCACGGAATCACCCACGCATGTGCCCTGCTTGACAATGCTTCTGTGATGTGTTGGGGCGACAATGAACACGGGCAGTTGGGCGATGGAACCGTTACGGACAGAAGTGCACCCGTTTGGCCAAACCTTTGGGGGCGTGAAGTGGCCAGCGTTGAAGCAGGGGATCGGACGACCTGCGTCGGTTTCGTGGACGGCGGTGCAGCGTGCTGGGGCGAGAACGATGACGGTCAGCTGGGGGACGGTACGGTCACCGATCGTCGCGTACCAACCAACGTCACCGGCATTCACGGTTCTGCTCGGTACAACGCTTTCACCCTCTCGTACGACACGTCTTGTGCATTGCTTGGCACCGGCACCACGGTCTGCTGGGGCGATGAGGCGGGCCAAAGTGACGGGGCTGAACGGACCTCACCAACCGAAGTGGTGTTTGGAAGCGGGGTTCGTCCGACTTCATTGGCCGCTGACAGCAACACGGTGTGCGCGGTGTTGAACAACGCTTCCGTGGCCTGCTGGGGGTCGGGGGCGAACAACAATTTCGGTGTTCTAACCACCGTGTCGTCTTCCAATGAACCGCTGGCCGGCGTGCTGGGTCGAGATGCTCGTTCAAACCCCGGTGGCTGGTACCTCAACGGTACGCTGCCGGCCGGTTTGCAATTTAGCCCTCTGAACGGGACACTTTGGGGTACGCCCAGTGAGGTGATTCCCACGTGGTTCAACTGCACGGTGTCCGTCCAAAACGGTGCAGGGACATCCTCGGCCACCTTCTCCATGCGTGTGATTGACAGCCTGCCGACGCTGTCCTATTCGCCTTCCAACCTCAGTCTGGTTCGGGGTGTGAACGGCTCGTCGTGGCCGCTGACCCCCACCCTTACCGGTCCGGGCGACATCACCTCGTGGGTCATCGAACCGACCTTGCCGTCTGGGCTCTTCTTTGGGGCGAACAACGG
>WTJK01000044.1:2244-4827 GCA_011524855.1 Methanobacteriota archaeon
GTACACGATCTGGGCCAACAACACGGGCGGCAGCGCTTCGTTCATGCTCAATTTGACCGTTGTTGAACCAACGCCGGGCCTGGTCTACAACCCCGTCAACCTGACCTTGACGCGAGGGGTGGCAATGAGCCCGCTTGCCCCCTCCACGTACAACGGCGTGGCCGAGGCATGGTCCATCCATCCAACGCTGCCGGCAGGTCTGAGTTTCACCAACGGGCTCATCACCGGGACACCGTCCGTCAACCTGACCACCACGATGTTCACGGTGTGGGCCAACAACACGCAGGGGCAAGCCTCGTTCACGCTCAACTTGACCGTGGTGGAGCCCGTCGTTTCGCTGTCTTACGTGCCTCAAAACGTAACGCTGTACCGCGGCATCGCTGCTTCCACCGTCTCGCCTACGTACAGCGGGGGGGCCGTCCAAACCTGGTCCATCCATCCGAACCTTCCGTCCGGTTTGGTGTTCAACAACGGCGTGATTTCCGGCACACCCAGCGTCAATCAGACGACGACCGAGTACACCGTGTGGGCCAACAACAGCGGCGGTTCAACCTCGGCCACGCTCAACCTGACGATCCTTGAACCCACGGTGGTCCTCACGTACAGCGCCTACGACATCACCTTGGTTCGCAACGACACCACCCTCGACCTGCAGCCCTCGGTCAGCTGGGGTACGCCGACCTCGTGGTCGATTTCACCCGCTTTGCCGGCCGGCCTTTCGTTCAACCAGGGCGCGTTGTCCGGCACGGCGCTCGTCAACCTGACACGAACGATGTTCACCGTGTGGGCCAACAACTCGGGTGGCAGCACGGCGGTGTACCTCAACCTCACCGTGGTTGAACCGGTGGTGGCCTTGACGTTCAATCCGGCCGAGGTGGTGCTCGTTCGCAACGCTTCGATGAGCCCCATCATCGCAGGCTTCAACGGTGGCGCCGTGGACACGTGGTCCATTCATCCAGCCCTGCCCGAAGGGCTGCAATTCGTCAACGGCGTGCTGTCGGGCTCAGCCTTGGACAACGCCAGCCGCACGATGTACACCGTCTGGGCCAACAACAGCGGCGGTGCATCCTCGGTCATGTTCAACTTGACCGTGACCGAACCGATGCTGGACTTCACCTACACGCCCAGTGCTGTCGAAGCGATGCGAGGCGACGCATTGACACCGTTCGGACCGACGCTGAACAACGATGCTGCCGTGGCGTCGTGGGGCATTGCGCCGGCCCTCCCTGAGGGTCTGAGTTTTGCGGAGGGTTGGATTTCCGGAACACCCATCGTAAACTCAACGGCCATCGTGTACACGGTGTGGGCCAACAACAGCGGGGGTGCCTCCACGTCGCAGTTCACGCTCACCGTGCTTGAACCGGTGGCCGTCGTGAGCTACGAGCCGGCCAATTTCACCGTCACTCGCAACGCCGATGCGTTGCTGGCGACACCGGTCCTGTCCGGAGGCTCGGTCGCCGTTTGGACGATCGAACCCGCCTTGCCTGCTGGGCTGACCTTTGACAACGGGACGGTGTCGGGCGTGCCCACCACCTCGTTCCCAACGACGATGTTCACCGTGAACGCCACCAACTCCGGCGGTTTCGCTCTTGCCTTCCTCAACATCACATCGGTGGAGCCCCTCGCCGAGTTGACGCCGATCGAGGACCTCGTCCTGATGCGGCTGGGCGAGCGGGCCAATGCGTCGATCAACAATTCGGGCGGTGCGGTGGCATCGTGGGCCATCGAGCCAGCGTTGCCTTCGGGTGTCCGGTTCATCAACGGGCAGGTGTACGGCATCGCTCGGGTCAACCTCTCCTCGACCCTGTACACCGTTTGGGCGAACAACAGCGGTGGCTCGGTTTCGACAACGTTCAACCTCACGGTGCTCGAACCCATCGCCAACGTGTCCTATCTGCAAACTGATGTCAGCCTCGTGGCCGGCAAAACCACCGTTCGCCTCGTACCGGTCGTGGAGGGCGGTGTGCCCGCGTCATGGGCCATTGAACCGGCGTTGCCTGAGGGGCTGACCTTCACCAACGGGGTCATTGCGGGCACACCAGCCGAGAACCTGACCTCCACGGTGTTCACGGTGTGGGCCAACACGACCGGCGGCTCTGCCTCCACGACGCTCACGCTTTCGGTCGACCTGCCCGTGTACTTTGCTCGTTACTCCGTTTCGCGCTTTGTGCTGGACGTGAACGAAACACTGCTGCCGCAATACCCTGTGGCTTCCTTTGATGCCGTTCAGCGTCCGGTTTGGACGATTTCGCCCGGCCTGCCCGAAGGCATGAACTTCAGCAACGGCGTTGTTTGGGGTGCACCGCTCAACGCCTCCAACGAAACCACGTATTTCGTCAACGTGACCGGCGACATGGCCCCTCTTTACCTCCGTTTCACGCTTGAGGTGCTCGACACCGCTCCTGTGGAAGTGCCCGACCTGACCAACGGGACCCTCGAGGAAGAAGTGTTCATCGTGCCTGAGCGGCGAGACTTTGACACCTCGTTCGGGATGTACTACATCTGCCCCCCGATCCTGTTCTCCATCGTCATCATCGGCGCCATGGCCATCAACAACTACCTCAAGCGCACGGGTTACATCGA